>OMJT01000175.1 GCA_900299415.1 Opitutales bacterium | reverse complement strand
GAGGAAGCGTTGCCCGAGCACGTTCTCCTCGGCGAGGTTCCCGTGGTAACCGTAGAACACCATGTTCTGGAGATGAATTTTGCCGGTCATGGACATCGCAGATGGGAGCTGGGAGATCGGAGATGGGGATCTCAAGCCTCGTGCCGCCGGACCGCCGCGCGCAGGGCGGCGGCCATGCGGGCTGCGCGGAGATTGGCCTGCACGTCGTGGACCCGCAAGAGCTCGACGCCGTGCCATGCGGCGAGGCTGGTGATGGCAAGGGTGCCTTCGAGCCGTTCCGCGGCGGGGAGGTCTAGGACATGGCTGACGACGGACTTTCGCGAGGCACCAAGGAACAGCGGCCGGCCGAGCGCGCGCAGCTCCGGCAGGCGGGCAAGGATGGCGAGGTTCTGCTCCTGCGTCTTGGCAAAGCCGATTCCGGGGTCGAGGATGACGCGTTCCGCGGGAATCCCGGCGTGCGTCGCGGTCGCGAGGCATCGATCGAAATAGCGGAGCATCCGGGGTAGGGGATCGGCGGGGTCCTCGTTGAAGCCGGGCTCGTTGTGCATCACGACCAACGGGCACCCGAATTCGGCCGCGACGCCGGCCAGAGCCGGATCGCGCAGCAGCCCGTGGATGTCATTGAGCACATGGGCGCCGGCCGCGAGCGCCGCCCGGGCGACCGGGCTACGGTAGGTGTCGATCGACAGGGGCACGGGCAGGCTCGCGGAGAGCGCTGTGATGACCGGGACGACCCGGCGGATCTCCTCCTCCACGGGCACCTCGGTGTACCCCGGGCGCGTGGACTGGCCGCCGAGGTCAATCATCGCGGCGCCCTCGGACACCAGCCGGTGCGCTTGCGCCACGGCCGCGTCGACCGCGGTGAAGCGTCCGCCATCGAAGAACGAGTCGGGGGTCACATTCAGGATGCCGACGATTCGGGGCTCGTCGCCGAGGAGCAGCTTGTGGCTGCGGCAGTCGAGGTGTTGGGTCACGGCAGGAGTCACGGAGGTGCTGAGGATCTGAGGATCTGAGGAGCTGAGGGTGCGGGCGTAAATTGGCCGATCCTCCGTCCGCGGTCCCGCCGGTTTTAGACGATCTTCAGCTTCGGCAGGTCCTGGCCGTCCACGAGGCCGACCGGGCGTCCCTTGGCGTCGACCACGATGAGGTCGTCGATCTTGTGGGCCTCGAAGAGCCGGAGCGCGTCCACGCCGAGGGCGTCGTCGCGAATGACCTTGGGATTCCGGGTCATGAAGCCCGAAACGCGCTGCCGCAGGAAATCGGGCCCGGTTAGCGCGCTGCGGCGGAAATCGCCATCGGTCAGGATGCCGGTGAGCCGGCCGCCCTTGGCGGAGACGAGGGCGATGCTGCCGCTCTTGGCCTTGGTCATGCGGAGGATCGCGTCCTGCAGCGTGACGTTGTCGCGTGCGACCGGCAGGCGGTCGCCGGTCCGCATGATGTCGCGCACCCGCAACAGCAGCTGCATGCCGAGGTTGCCGGCGGGATGGTAGCGGGCGAAATCCTCGCGGGTGAGGCCGCGGCTCTCGAGCAGGACCATGGCCAGCGCGTCCCCGAGGGCGAGGGCAGCCGTGGTGCTGGCGGTGGGTGCAAGACGGAGCGGGCAGGCCTCGCGGGGCACCCGGTAAATGAGGCGGAAGTCGGCGGTGCGGCCGAGGTCGGACTCAGGCCCGCTGGTGAGCGCCACAATCTTGAGCCCAAAGCGCCGCAGCACCGGCACCAGGCGCACGATTTCCCCGGTCTGGCCGCTGTTGCTAAGCAGGATGGCGAGATCGCCCTCGTCGACGAGGCCGAGGTCGCCGTGCAGTGCCTGCGTGGCGTCGAGAAAACATGACGAGGCTCCGGTGCTGTTGAAGGTTCCGCAGAGCTTTTCGGCAATGTGGGCCGACTTGCCGACGCCGCTGAAGATGAGTTTGCGCCCGGCGGCGAGGGTGGCCTCTACGGCGCGGGCGGTGGCCACGAAGTCTGCGCCGAGGGCGCGGGCGGTGGCGCCGAGCGCTTCGCCCTCGATCCGAATGCAGGCGCGAGCGCGGGCGAGGGCGGAGGAGGAAGAGAGGGCCATGGGCGCGGGCTGTTCGGGCTTGAGTCGTCCGGAGGGCTTGCGGAACTTACACGCGACGTTTCCGCGTTCAATCCCTTTCCCGCCGTCCATGCGCCTCCTCCGCTTCCTGCCGCTGCTGGCCGTGCTGTTCCTTGCGGCGTGCGCCCGTGAGGGTGGCATCTCGGGCACAGAACAGGAGGACTCGGACTTCCTGCGGGCACAGGACCTGAAACAGCGTGGGCTCAAGACCGAGGCCTTGGCGGCCTATCTCCGGGTCATCGCCCGCCGCGGCGAGCTTGCGCCGGAGTCCTACCTCGATGCGGGACTGATCTATTTCCAGGACAACAAGGATCCCTTCAAGGGCTGGTACTACATGCAGCAATATCTGGTCCTGCAGCCCAGTTCCCCGCGCCGGGAGGAGGTCCGGCAACAGGTCATGGCGGCCGAGCGCGAGGCTCTGCTCCAACGCCTCGCGCAGTCACAGTTTGGCGGTGGCGAGCTCGTGCAGTTGCAGGAGCAGGTTGACCAGCTGACGCGGGAAAACACGCGGCTTGAGGCCGAACTCAAGCTGCTTCGCGAGGCGCCAAACCTCAACTTTACCCGTTCTGAGACCCTGTTGTCCCCGTCGCCGGCCGGGCCGACCGCCGCGGCGACTCCGATCGTCATTGGCAGATCCCCCTCCCGGATGAATCTGCCCTCCGCGGATTCCTCCGCCTCGTCCACGTTGATGTTCACCTTGCCCGGGGCAGCAAAGGCAACGTCTCCAGCCGAGTCCGCAAAGGGCGGCGCCCCCGCTTCCAAGGGACCGGCTGCCCTGGCCCAAAAGGCCGCGCCCACCGCGAAACCTTCGACTCCCGCCGCACCGCGCACCCACGCCGTCAAGCCCCGCGACACTCTTTCGACCATTGCCCGTCAGTACTACAATGGCGATGCCTCCGTCGCCCGGCTCAACGCGCTCCGCCAGGCCAATCGCGAGGTGCTCAAGAACGGTGACAACCTTTCGCCGGGAATGACGCTCCGGATTCCATGAGGGCCACGTCCCGGCGCACCGCCACCTTCACCGAGTCGATGATCCGGGAAATGACGCGGGTCGCCCGGCAGCACGACGCCATCAACCTGTCGCAGGGCTTCCCCGACGGCGATCCACCCCCCGCGCTGGTGCAGGCGGCGCGCGAGGCGATGGACGCCGGCCGACACCAGTACGCCATCACCTGGGGGGCGCCCGAGCTCCGCACCGCGCTCGCCGCCAAGATGACCCGCGACCTCGGCGTGCCCGTCGATCCCGAGCGCGAGCTGGTCGTCACCTGCGGCGCCACCGAGGCGATGATGGTCGCGATGATGACCGTCTGCGACCCCGGCGACCGCGTAGGAATGTTCACGCCCTTCTACGAGAACTACAATGCCGACGCCATCCTCACGGGTGCCCTACCGGTGCACGTACCGCTACACCCGCCGCACTATCGTTTTGACCCGAAGGAGCTGCGGGCGGCCTTCGCGGGCGGGCTGAAGGCCTTCATCCTTTGCAATCCTTCGAATCCGACCGGACGCGTTTTCACCCGCGAAGAACTTGGGGTCATTGCAGCACTGGCAGAGGAGTTCGACACCTTCGTGATTACGGACGAGGTCTATGAGCACATCGTCTACCCGCCGCACCGGCACACGTACTTCGCCACCCTGCCGGGCATGGCGCGGCGCACGCTGATGTGCTCCTCGCTCTCCAAGACCTACGCCATCACCGGCTGGCGCCTCGGTTATGTGCGGTCCTCGCCGGAGATCATCGCCCAGGCCCGCAAGGTCCACGATTTCCTTTCGATCGGCGCCGCCGCGCCCTTGCAGCACGCCGTGGTCACGGCCTTGAACTTCCCCGGTACCTACTACGACCAGCTGGCGGCGGCCTACCTGCAACAACGGGAGGTGCTCTGCGGCTACCTCGACCGCACTGGCCTTGCTTACACCAAGCCCGAGGGGGCCTACTTTGTGATGGTTGACATCTCGCCTTTTGGGGCGGCCAGCGACGTGGAATTTTCCCACTGGATGGCCCGCGAGATCGGCGTCGCGCCGGTCCCGGGATCGAGCTTTTTCCCCGGCGCTGAGCATCGCTATGTCCGGCTGCATTTCGCCCGCTCCCCCGCGGTGCTGCATCAAGCCGGAGAGCGGCTGCTCCGGCTGCGGCGCTGAGCGGCGCAAGGTCTGTTCAGGCCTAGCGACGATTCGTGTTTTCCTGCGGCCACGGGCTTGTTGTCGGCTTGCAGGGCGGCTTTAACCTGCCCTTATTTCGTATCCGAAATGCCGCCCGCGACTGCCTTTCACCCGGTTCCGATCAACCCGCCATGACCCCTGTTATCCTGGCGCTGGCGACCATTCGGGAAAGTTACGAGGTGCTTGGGTTAATCGGCATTGTCGCCAGCCTCGCGGGCATCTGGATGGAGTCGAAGCGCAACTGGCTCAATTCCGACGCCGAGGAGGCCGTGAAGGACGGCGTGATGACCGAGGCAGCCGCACGGCGGCGGATCTCCGTGATCGCCTGGAGCACGCGGCTGCTAACCCTGACCGGCGTCTTCTGCCTGAGCTTTGCCGGCTGGAAGCTCTTCCGCTGAGCGCCGGCCCGCGCCGGCGTTGGCAGTGAGCGCCCATGACGGGATTTCCTTGGCGTCGTTCGCCATCCTTCGTTGGCTCGGGAACGCCTTCGGCACCAACGGTCGCCGGTCACGCGTAACATCCCCATGAAGTCCCTCGACGCGAAGCTGGCCGAGCTCAAGGCGAACCCCGGGGCGCACGCGTTCATCCTCGCCGACGCGAAGGACGCCGACATGGCCTACGGTGTGCGTGCCCCCGGCCCGCGCTCTTATTTGGCCGCAGCCGGGGCCCGGCCGGCGCAGTTCTCACCCGAGATCTGGACGCGCGACGAGTACGGCTACCGCAATCTGCCGGAGTTTCTCGACATCATCCGCGAGGTCACGCGGCAGGGTCTCGTCGACATCATGCTGATGTCCGCCTACGTGAGCGAGCAGCTCACGATCAAGGAGGGGCTCTTTCGCGGGTCGTCCGTCACGCCGGCCGCCCGGGCGAATGACACCACGGAGGTCTGGGCCGTGCGCCACGGCTGCTATACCGCGGAGCCGAGTCAGCCGTTCCGGGGCGCGCATATCGATCACATCCAGTGCGGCTTGGCCGACTGCGACCGCGCCGGTGGCGACCTGCCGGGCGCCAACCTTGGGCTGTACTCCCTGACCTTCCTCAATGACCTCAAGGCCGACCGCGCGGCCTTACTCCAGTACAAGGCCTTCCGCGAGGAGGCGGAGCGGAAGGGGTTCCGGCACTTTCTTGAGGTTTTCGATCCCAATGTGGATTCCGGCGTGCCCGCGGAGAAACTCGGCGAGTTCATCAACGACAACATCGTGCGGACCCTCGCCCCGGTGCCCGCGGCGGGTCGGCCCCTTTTCCTGAAGATCGTCTATCACGGCCCGCGGGCGATGGAGGAGATCGTGCAGTACGATCCAAACATGGTCGTGGGAATCCTCGGTGGCGCTGCCGGCACGACCCACGACGCCTTCAAGCTGCTGCACGACGCGCAGAAATACGGCGCCCGCGTCGCACTCTACGGCCGCAAGATCAACCAGGCGGAGCACCAGCTGGCGTTCATCGAGTTCCTCCGCCGCATCACGGAGGGCCAGCTCGGTCCCGCGGAGGCAGTGCGCGCCTATCACGGCGTGCTCCAGGCCCAGGGGATCGAGCCGCGCCGGCCGCTCGAGGAGGACCTCAAGCTTACCGATGTGGCCATGAGCTACGACGCCCGCGGCGTGAAACCCCGCCACACCGTCGAGATTCGCAACAACCCGCTCGCCAGCCGCGCCGCGTGGCCGCAGCTGGGCAATGGCCGGCCCGATTTTGCCCATATGACTCCGGCCCAACGCAACGCCTACGACAAGGCGCGGCTCGACGGGATGTTCGGGTAGTCGATCGGTCGGGTGAGGTCACCCGACCTACAGACAGATCGGATTGATTGTAGGCCGGGTGACCGCACCCGGCGGCTTGTTTCCGGCGAATTCGTCACACAACCCGGGCTCGCCGAGCTGAGGCAACGCCGCTTGCCTCCGCAGATGGTCGTCACCCCCACCTTCCGCGAAGCCCTGGGCTTCTGGCTGAAGCTCGGGTGCATCAGCTTCGGCGGACCGGCGGGGCAGATCGCCACGATGCACACGGAGCTGGTCGAGCGGCGCCGCTGGATCGACGTGAAGACCTTCCTGCACGCGCTGAACTTCTGCATGGTGCTGCCGGGCCCCGAGGCCACGCAGCTCGCGATCTACTGTGGCTGGCGTCTGCACGGCCTCCGCGGCGGGCTGGCGGCGGGGATCCTCTTCGTGCTGCCGGCGGCACTGCTGCTCTGGGGTCTGAGCTGGGCTTACATGGCCCACGGCGACCTGCCAGCCGTGACAGCCCTCTTTCGCGGCCTGAAGCCAGCCGTGGTGGCCATCGTGGCCGCGGCGCTGATCCGAATCGGGCGACGCTCGTTGCACGGCGCGCTGGCTTGGACCCTCGCAGCCGGGGCGTTTGCGGCGCTGTACTATGGCCGCGTCGCGTTCCCGGTCGTGGTGGCGGCCTCCCTGGTGGTCGGTTTCCTCGTGGGCCAACGCTGGCCCGACGCCTTGGTGGCCGACAAACAGGATCCTGACGACCCAGCCATGATCCCGCCCGCCGCCGCGGCCGCGGTACCGATGGGCAAGGTTGCCGCCTGGGGCGTGGCGCTGTGGCTGGCCCCGGTGCTGGCGGCGGGGCTGGTATGGGGGTGGGACGGTACCTTGGCGCGGATGGGCTGGTTCTTCAGCCGGGCGGCCCTGGTGACCTTTGGTGGGGCCTACGCGGTGCTGCCGTATGTCGGGCAGCAGTCGGTCGAGCACTTCGGCTGGCTGGCCCCGGGGCAGATGCTCGAGGGACTCGGGCTGGCCGAAACGACCCCTGGGCCGCTGATCATGGTGCTGCAGTTTGTCGGTTTCGTCGGAGCGTGGCAGCATTCCGGAACCCTCTCGCCGCTCGCGGCCGGCACGCTGGGGGCCCTGATGACGACCTGGACGACCTTCGTGCCGAGCTTCGTGTTCATCTTCCTCGGCGCACCCTACATCGAGCGGATCCGCGGCTATCGCCCGCTGGCCGGCGCGCTTGCGGCCGTGACCGCCGCCGTGGTGGGCGTGATCCTGAACCTCGCCGTGGGGTTCGGCCTGCAGGTCTTCCGCGAGCCGACGGGCGGTGCCGACATCTTCGCCGTGACGCTGACCGTCGCCGCCTTCGTTCTTATGCAGTTCCTTCGCGTGGGCATCGTGCCCGTGGTGTTGGGCAGCGCGTTGGTCGGCTGGGCGACTTTGGTTATTGGTTAATGGTGATTGGTTATCGGGGAGATGCCGAGCTGGTCCCCAATAACAAATAGCCAAGAACGAATAACCACGGCAGCGCCCGGGCCGCCGCTCAGATCTCCCGCAGCGCCGCCGCGATCGGCACGCGGGCGGCCCGCAGTGCGGGGAACAGCCCGCCAAGGAAGCCGATGAAGGCCGAGAGCGCGATGGCCTGCGCGAGCAGGACCGGCGTGACGCTGAATGCGAACGCCACCTGGCTGAAGCTTTGCCAGTTCAACGTCGAGGCGGTGAACCCGTCGAACGCCACAAAGGCCGCGCCAGCGCCGAGGGCGCCGCCGGCGATGGCGACGAGCAGGGACTCGGTCATGACCGACACGACCACCGGACCCGCGCCGAAGCCGAGGGCACGCAGGGTGGCAATCTCGCGGACCCGGGTGGCGACGGCGTTGTACATGGTGTTGAGCGCGCCAAAGAGCGCCCCAAGGGCCATCATGGCGGCGATGAAGACGCCGATGATCTCGATGAACTGGGTCAGCGCGCCCGACTGGCCCTCGTAGAACTCGGCCTGGCGCTGGACCAGGACCTTGAGCTGGGGATTGGCCGTGAGCGCGTCCTTGAAGGCCTGGTAGCTTTCGGGCGAGGCGAGGCGGG
>OMJT01000174.1 GCA_900299415.1 Opitutales bacterium | reverse complement strand
GGGAAGTAGCCGAAGGCGCCGCCCGACCAGTGCACGTCCTGGAGCACACCTTCCTTGTCGTTCCTGGGCTCAAGGCCGAGGAGCTCGCGCGACGACTCGCGCCACGCCGCCGGCAGGCCGGCCACCGCGAGGTCGCCGCGGAAGAGCCGCTGCTCGAGCTCGAAGCGGAGGATGATGTGCAGGTTGTAGGTCACCTCGTCGGCATCCACCCGGATCAGGGTCGGGCGCACGGCATTGATCGCGAGGTAGAGCTCCTCGGACGACACCTTCGCCATCGCGGTGGGGAAAAGCTCACGGAAGCGCGGTTCGAAGAATTTCCAGAAAGGCCGGCCGCGGCCGACCTGGTTTTCCCAGAGGCGGCTCTGCGACTCGTGCACGCCCATGCCGGCGTTTTGCGCCAGCGCCGTGCCGGCATGCTCCCGCGGCAGGCCCTGCTCATAGAGGCCGTGGCCCGTCTCGTGGATCGCGCCGAGCAGAGCCTTCAGCGGGTCGTCCGGGTCGTAGCGCGTCGTCATGCGCGTGTCGCTGCCCGTGCCCGAGCAGAACGGGTGCACCGCCACGTCGATGCGGCCGCGCCGGTAGTCGAAGCCGAGTTTCGCCGTCACCTCCTTCAGGAAAACCTCCTGCGCCGCCACCGGGCAGCCCTTGAGCAGGTCGCGCCGCGCCTTGACCGGAGAGGCTGCGATGCGGCGCACCAGCGGGACCAGGCCGGTCTTCAGCTCCGAAAAGAGCGCGGTGATCCGCTCCGCAGTCATGCCCGGGTCGAACTGGTCGATATAGTAGTCGTAGGGGGTGGCGCCGTGCCCAAGGTAGGCGGCCTCGCGTTTGGCCAGGACCAGGTGCTTC
The DNA here is from genome assembly GCA_900299415.1 of Opitutales bacterium. Lineage (GTDB taxonomy): Bacteria > Verrucomicrobiota > Verrucomicrobiia > Opitutales > Opitutaceae > CAIYFD01. The sequence continues at coordinate 3,324 of OMJT01000174.1, read as the reverse complement.
TCGAGGAACGGGGCAAAGGCGGGGAAGTCATCCTTTGCCCGTGCGTCGGCCCAAGCGTGGTAGGACCGGCTGCCGTGCTCGGCCTTCTCCTTCACGAAGTCCGCGGGCAGCCGCGTGGCCCGGTCGTAATCGCGCCGGGCCTCCTTCACCACCGTGCGCTCGTCGGCGCCGAGGGTACCGGCCTCGAGCGTCGTGAGCAGCGCCCCGATCGCCGGGTCGGTGACGGCGGCATGATGCAGCTCGGCCATCACGCTGTGCTGCGCCGCGCGCTGGTCGCCCGAGTCGGGCGGGAGGTTCACCTGTTCGTCCCAGCCGAGGATGTCCCCGACCGTGCCGATGTAGTGGGTCCGGCGGAGCTTGGCGACGAGTTCGGAATAGGCGGGCGCAGTCATGCCCGCAGCCAACCGCGACGGGCCGCCGCGCGCAAGCCCGGCTCAGGCCGGCGGCACCAACCGCACGGCCATGCAGGCGAGGCGCTCGTAGTTGCGCCGTTCCTCGCGCACCGGCCACCAGTTGTAGAGATAGATCTCGAGCGGCCGCCACATCGCGACCCAGCCGACGATCGTGAAGCCGGTGGCGACTATCGCCCCGAACGGGCCCTGCGCGAGCCCGAGGATCAGCTTCTCCAGGGCGAGGCAGACGGCGAGGAAGAGCAGCCCCACCACGAGGCTCCCCCGGCCCCGCCGCATGAGGAGGCGGAACTCGCGCTGCTTCATCTCGGCCCGCGTGGAGAAATAATGGCGTACTGCCTCGCCGGCCGAGGCCGCCCGGTCGGGCGGCGGCATCTCCGCCAGGTGCACCACAAGCGCCAGCTCGTGTCCAAGGTGGACCTCGCGGGCCCAGCCGACGATGAACTCCTCCGCATCCGCATCGAGGTCGCGCTCGAGAAAGGGCGAGGGATCGAGCGAGTTAAAGAGCTGCGCGAGCTCGCGCAGGCGCAATTCGATCCGCTGGGGCTCGCCGGGATTCATCGGCCCGAGGGTCGGCCGCGAGAGCGGCCGATGCAATCCGACAAGGGGACGAGGTGAGAGGGAGAGGGGGGAGCCCGCCACCTCCCCTTGTCCCCCACTCTTCCCCTCCCCCTGCCAAGCGCGTCCCAGCGCATTGACCCGGCGCGATGCGCCTCCGCAGACTTGCGCGGTGATCCCGATCCTCGATGTCTCCGGCCTGCGTGTCACGCGCGGCTCCACCCACATCCTCCGCGGCGTCGCCTGGCGCGTCCTCCCCGGCGAGCACTGGGCCATCCTCGGCGCCAACGGCTCGGGCAAGACCTCCCTGCTCCGGGCGCTGACCGGCTACCTCACGCCCACGAGCGGACGGGTGACCGTCCTCGGCGAGGTCTACGGCGAAAGCGACTGGCCGGAGCTGCGGCGCCGGATCGGGATCGTGAGCAGCGCCCTCGCCGGCTCGATCCCGCCCGAGGAGACCGCGCTCGAGACCGTGATCAGCGGGCGCTTTGCCCAGCTCGATCTCTGGGTGCGCGTGACCCGCGCCGACCGGACCGCGGCGCGGCGGCTGCTCGCCGCGGTGGGACTCGGCCGCCTCGCGGACCGCCCTTGGGACCTGCTCTCGCAGGGCGAGCGCCAGCGGGTGCTGATCGCCCGCGCCCTCGCCGCGCGGCCCGAGCTGCTCATCCTCGACGAGCCCTGCGCGGGGCTCGACCCGGTGGCGCGGGACAAATTCCTTGCCTTTGTCGCCCGTCTCGCGCGGCGCCCCCGCGGGCCGGCGCTTGTGCTCGTGACCCACCACGTCGAGGAGATCATCCCGGCCTTCTCGCGCGTGCTCCTGCTGCGTCGCGGCCGGGTGCTTGCCGCGGGCCCGCGGCGGCAGGTGCTGGATTCCGCGAACCTCTCGGCCACCTTCGGGGCCCGCCTGCGGCTTTCACGCCACGGCGGCCACACGCGCCTGCTCCGGCGCTGATCCCGTGAACCCGCTGTCCGAGACGATCGCCACCTTCGGCCTCGCGGGCGTCTGGACCTACCTCGCGCTCTTCCTCGGCGCTTCGCTCCATTGGGACCGCGAGAAAACGTCGCGGTTTCCCGCGTGCGTCGCGGCCTCCCCTCCGTTTTGCTGCGGCCGTGTCCTGGCTGCTCTACCTCGTCCCGCTGCTGATCCTCTTCGAGCTCTGGCAGCTCTACATGGGCCATCGCTACCTTGGGGTGAAATAGATCAGCACGGACTCCGATCCCCGCACGCTCGGCTTGGGCGAGGCCACCGCCTTCGTCTGGAGCGCCGGAATCATCCTTTCCTGGGTCTGGTGTGTGCTGGTCCTGCTTCAGCCGCTGGGCCGGACGCAGGCCGCGGCGATGATCCTGATCTCCACCCTCGGCTACACGCTGCGGCGGGGCTGCAAACTCAAGTGGGTGTTGGTCATCATGACCTTCGAGGGATCCCTTCGCTTCGGCATGCTTATCTCGTTGATTGGCATGGTTTTCTTCCAACGCCGTTTTTGATCTTCTTACCGGCATGCCAAGCCGGGTAAAGGCCACGTAAACCGCACTGGGTAGAGCTGCCCATGGCGAAGGTAGATGTACCGATGAGAACCGGGGCCCCCTTCCGGTATGATCGGGCCCATGAAAACCAACGCCCGCCGCCTCCTCCCGGTCACACTGGTCGCCCTCGCCGCCTCGATGCTCGGCGCCTGCCAGAGCGCGTCGGTCACCACCATCAGCGCCCGGAATTCCATCCCGACCTCCGCCGTCACCTCCGTCAAAACCGACATGTTCGGCGGTCTGGTCGGGCGGGAAGCCGTCAGCACCCTGATCGACAACCGCAAGCCCGAGGCCCCCGCCACCGGCACGCAGGCCCAGACCTATATCCGGGCCTACGTGATCTGGCAGCTTTCCCAGCGCTCCTGAGCGGAGCCCGTGCTGATTCCTGACCATGAAAACGCACGGCTGCATCCTCCTCGGGTGCCTCCTGCTGTGCCTCCCGGCGGTGGCCACCGCCGCGTTGCCGACCGCGGCTGAAATCCGGAAAGACTTCACCGCCCTCGCCAGCGCCGCCAGCCCGCGCAGCATCGACCGCGAGGAATGGGAATCGGCGTCGTTCTCGCTTTTTCAGGCCGCGGACAAGAACAAGGACAACTTCCTCGACGCGACCGAGCTCGAGGGCAACCGCGATGCCCTCGCCGCGGCGGACGAGAACAAGGACGGCCGGCTCAGCGTGACCGAATTCATGCAGCTGCGCCGGGCCATCTTCAAGGCGGCGGACATGGACCGCGACGAGATGCTGACCTATTTCGAGTTCGAGCTGCTGGTCCTCCTCGGCCAGACCGGCTGGACCGACGCGAACCGCAACGGCCGCATCGAGCCCTCCGAGCTG
>OMJT01000173.1 GCA_900299415.1 Opitutales bacterium | reverse complement strand
GTGGATCATCATCAGCGGCTCGCCCTGCTTCACCTGGGTGCCGACCTTCTTGATCTCCGAGACGCCGACCGAGTGGTCTACCTTGTCGTGCGGGGTTTCCTTGCCCGCGCCGAGCAGGTGCACGCCGCGGGCAATCATCGCCGCGTTGATGGTGTGCACGTAGCCGCGCTTCGGGGCCGGGAGCTTCCGGATGTGGCGGGCCTGCGGGAATTTCTCCGGGTGATCGATGAACGACGGGTCGCCGCCCTGGGCCTTCACCAGCTCCTTGAACTTCTCCAGCGCAGAGCCGTCGGTGAGGTGACGCTGCACGGTCTGCTTGGCCGAGAGAGTCGAGCCCGCCACGCCGGCGAGGCGCACGATCTCCATGCCCAGCTTGAGCACGAGCTCCTTCATGTCGTCCGGACCTTCGCCCTTGAGGAGCTTGATCGCCTCCTTGACCTCGAGGGAGGTGCCGACGGTGTCGCCGAGCGGCTGGTTCATGTCCGTCACCAGGGCCACGCAACGGCGCTTCATGGAGCGGCCGACGCGCGTCATGGACCGGGCGAGCTGCTTGGCCTGCTCGAGGTCGCGGATGAAGGAGCCGTTGCCCCACTTCACGTCGATCACGAGGCCCTCCGAGCCCTCGGCGAGCTTCTTGGAAAGCACGGAGCCGGTGATCAGCGGCAGGCTCGGGATGGTGCCGGTCTCCTTGCGGAGCTCGTAGATCTTGGCGTCGGCCGGGGCGAGGTCCTCCGTCTGGGCCACGATCGCGCCGCCGATGCGGGCGAGCTGGCCGGCAAACTGCTCGTTGGTCTGGTGGCTCTTGAAGCCCGGGACGGCCGCGAGCTTTTCCAAGGTATTGATGACGTAGTCGTGCTCGACGCCGCACATCATCGGCACCACGACCCCCGAGGCCATGGCCAGGGGCACGAGGACGAGGGACGTCTTGTCGCCCACGCCGCCGGTCGAGTACTTGTCGATCTTGGGCTTCGCAATGTGCGAAAGGTCAATGACCTCGCCCGACAGCATCATTTCCTCGGTCAGATCGGCCGTTTCCTGGGCCGACATCCCCGAGAAGTAGATGGCCATGGCCAAGGCGGCCAACTGGTGCTGGGGCATCTCGCCATCCAGCGTGCTATCAATGACATAACGGATCTCTTCTTGAGAGAATTCCCCGCCATCGCGCTTCTTTTCGATCAGGAATTCAAAGGTAGGCTTGATGAATCGCCGGGTCGGCAGGTTGCGTTTCGTCATGGATTTGTGGAAAAGAGGAGCCCGAACGCGGGCGCGGTTAAAGTGTACGAGCCAAACACCCTAAGGCAAAATGTCGAGCCGGAAAGAGGCGGTCTCGGGATGGATCCGGCTAGGCTGGCGGGTGATGCTGGCGCCCGATCGGCGCACCAAGGCCACCATCAAACGCCAGCCTAGCCGGATCCGTCCCAAGACCTGGGAGGAATGGAGGTAGGGCCGACCCGCTGGGTCGGCCGGGATCGGGTGATGCTGGCTGCCCTATTGGCGCATAATACCACCATCAAACGACACCCCACCCGGATCCATCCCAAGACCTGGCGGAATGAAGGTAGGGCCGACCCGCTGGGTCGGCCGGGCTCGGAGATTGTTTGCCGCAAAAAGGCACCCTCCTTCGCCGGGCCTACGGCGGACAAGACGGCTGACGAGTCGAGGCAGCCCTGCCTCGGATGCGATCGGCTCCGACTTGCGCGTTGAGCGTTGAACGTTGAGCGTTGAACGTTTGCTCGGCGCAGCCGAGCCCGCCCTACCGTCGGACCAGACGGCGGAACTCCGCGTAGTCGCGGATGTAGTCCTTTTCGTCGTAGCGCTCGGCGGCCAGCACGAGAATCACGCAGTCGTAGGAGAAGTCCGACATCGTGTGCCAAAGGCGCGGCCCGAGGCGGATGCCGATCGCCGGTTCGTGCAGGCGGAGGCGCTGCTTTTTCCGGCCATCATCGAGGTGCAGCACAAAGGAGCCGCTCACGCAGAAGATCACCTGTTCGAGTTTTCGATGGGCATGCCGGCCCCGGACCGCGCGGGGATTGGCCAGGCTGTTGATGAAATAGACGCGCTTGATCGGGAAGGGCACCTCGCGCTTCACCTCCGCGATGAACAGGTTGCCATCCGGCAGGTCGGGCACGGATTTCAGGCGCACCACGCCGCTGTTGGCCACGCGGATCGCCGGGAGCTTGCGGGAGGGCTTCATCGGAGGGCGAGAGTGAGGGGGAAAGCCGGAGGCGTGAAAGGGAAAATTGAGCGACGAGATTGAAGGTAGGGCTGGGTCGCCAGCCTTCGCCAAGGCTACGGCTTGGCAAGCTGAGCCGGCCGGGATTGAAAACCGGTTGGCACGCAAAGACGCCAAGACGTCCGCCTTCGCCAGGGCTACGGCGCGACAAGCGAAGGTCGGAGGAGGCGGAACCTTCGGAAGGCAGTTGATCGGATTCGGGACGAATCCGATAAACGGCCTCTCCCCGCGTTAGCGATCTGCGCACAGCGCGCTGCGATCCTCGGGGCAGGGGTTTGCCCCGGCTACAGCCGATCGCGATGATTCCGATCCTTGTAGCCCGGGTGGTCCTCCACCCGGAGATCCGCCTATCGGCGGGGACCACCGGGCTTTTATCGAGGGGCGCAGCATCTCGATAAAAGCCTATCCGGGGTATCGCCTCCGACCTTCGCGTTCTTGGCGTCTTTGCGTGCCAAACGGTTTTCGATCCGGCCGGGTCGTCGACCCAGCCCTACCTCGAACCGCGAATCCGGCCGCCTCGTCAGCCTTCGCTGAGCCTACGGCTGACAAGTCGACCCAGCCCCACCACGGATGGGATCGGCTCCGACTTGAACGTTGAGAGTTGAACGTTGGGCGTTGAGCGTTGAATCTGCCCTTCCGTCCCATGCCTCACCGCGCCAAGAGATCCGTCTTCACTCAGCAGGCCACCCGGGGGCTCGTGCTCTTGGCGGCGTATGCCCTGATCTGTGCCCTCTGCCGTTACGTGGCGTATGAGCTGCGCTTCGACTTTATCGTTCCACAGGAGTATCAGGTTGGACGGATCACTTCCATTGCGATCAACCTGCCTCTCAAGCTGGGGTGCCTATATCTTTTCGGCCAGTTCAGCACCATGCTGAGCTACTTTAGTTTGCCGGATCTGGTGCGATTGGCTGGGGCCATGTTATCGGCCAATGTCGTGAGTTACCTCGTATGGGGCGCCTTGTTTGATACGGTCATAACTCCGCGTGGTGTCGTGCTGGTGGATTTCGTGCTATGCGTGTGCGCGATCGGTGTATTCCGGCTCGGGCTGCGGATGTACCGCGAGCGGATGGCCGCACCGCGGAATGGTGAGTCGGGCGACCGGCGGCAGCAGAAGATCGCGATTGTGGGGGCGGGCGATGCCGGGGCGACGCAAACGTTCAACGTTCAACGCTCAACGCTCAACGTTCAAGTGTCGGAACCGAGCGCCCAGCTCCGAGCGCCCAGCCCTCCGCCCTCTGCCCGCTGAACTTGGTGCGAACCGCACCAAGTTCATGGCGGTGCGGTTTGGCAACGTGCTGGGGTCGTCCGGCAGCGTGATTCCGATCTTCAAGCGACAGATTGCCAACGGGGGGCCGGTGACGGTGACGCACCCGGAGGTGACGCGCTACTTCATGACCATCCCCGAGGCGGTGGGGCTGGTGCTGCAGGCGAGCGTGCTGGGGGAGGGGGGCGAGATCTTTGTCCTCGATATGGGCCGGCCGGTGAAGATCGCCGACCTGGCGCGGCAGATGATCGAGTTGAGCGGCTTCAAGGTGGGCGACGACATCGAGATCAGCTTCACCGGCCTGAAGCCGGGTGAGAAGCTATTCGAGGAGCTGCAGCACCGCGACGAGCTGCACACGCCGACAGCCCACCCGCGGATCATGCGCTTCACGGCCCCGGTGGCGGACAACCGGAACGGGGTCCGCGACCTGGAGCAATGGCTGCACCAGCTGGAGGCCAACGAGCTGAAGAAGCTGCTGCAGGAGCTGGTGCCAGAGTATACGCCTTTCCTTGATTGAGGGGCGGAGGGCGGAGGCGTCGTCGGGCGACGCAAACGCTCAACGTTCAACGCTCAACTCTTAACACTCAAGTACGGCAACAACTGTGGAACCACCAGTATCGGTACCGGAACGTTGAGCGTTTGCTCGAGTCCATTCGATCCGGCCGGCTCGTCAGCCTTCGCCAAGCCTTCCTCCTTCGCCGAGGCTACGGCGGACAAGACGGCTGACAAGGCGAGCCAGCCCTAACTCGGATGATGATCCGATCCGACTTGAACGTTGAGCGTTGAGCGTTTGCTCGGCCGTGCCGAGCCCGGCCGTCCCAACCCGCGGATCGTTTGCAGGGTTTCGGACGGCTTTTGCGTCTTTAGGGCGGGCGGCGGCACTGGCGCTCCGAATGGGTGTCGGATCTGAATCCTAATAACGAAACGCAAATAACCAATAACGTCCATCCGGCCCGTTCCGGGCGCATTTCAGCCTTCTGTCCGCCACCTTCCCTCGTCAGCTTCGTCATTCCCCGGGTGGCGTTCACCACCCTTAGGAGCCCCCTCATCTGATGAAAATCACCACCGTTATCACCACTGCTCTGACCCTTGCCGCTGCGGGCCCTGTGCTCCTGGCGGCCGATGCCGCCCCCAAGGCGGCGACGCCCGCGGCCCAGCCGTCGCCCTTCACCGGACCCAACGGCACGCCCGGCGGCCCGCGCCAGTACGAGGTCGAGGAACTCACCCCGATCGTCAACCGCGCCCTCCGCGGCGGCCGCAACTACGAGCAGGGCAAGAAGGTCTTCGAGACCATTGGCTGCACCATGTGCCACCTCTTCGGCGGCGGTGCCGGCGGCATCGGGCCCGATCTTTCCGGCGTCGGCGGCCGCTTCGGCGCCTTCGAGATCCTCCAGTCGATCCTCGAGCCGAGCGCGAACGTGAGCGACCTTTACAGCACCAAGATCATCATCACCAAGGACGACAAGACGGTGAAGGGCAAACTCGACAGCGAGGGCGAGACCAACGTGGTCCTGATCCAGGCCCCGCTCTTCGATCCCGAGACCAAGACCATGTCCTGGGCCGGCGGCCCGAAGATCAGCGTGAAGACCTCGGACATCGTCTCGATGGAGGAGGACCCGATCTCCCCCATGCCCCCGGGAATGATCAACGGCAACAAGGAGGACGAGATCGCCGACATGATGGCGTACCTGATGTCCGGCGGCAACCCGAGCAACCGCATGTTCCAGCCTCTCGCCCCGGCGGCCACACCGGCGCCGGCTGCCGCGGCAGCGCCCGCGGCGAAGAAGTGAGCGGCGGAATCGCTCACGCCTGAAGATCATATTCAATCTGGCCGGCAGCTTTGGCTGCCGGCCTTTTTGTTTTCAGCGGATCGGATCGACATCCGATGGTAGGGCTGGGTCGATGACCCGGCCGTGGTCGGGAATCGAAGGTAGGGCTGGCTCGACGAGCCGGCCGGGTTTGAGGGTTCGGAAATTTGGCACGCAAAGACGCCAAGACGTCCGCCTTCGCCAGGGCTACGGCGCGACAAGCCAAGGTCGGAGGAGGTCGGAAACCAAGGCAGGGCGGTTGACGCATCGCGTGGCGACACGTCAACCGCCCGGTGGGCCCCCGCCCATCGGCGGATCTCGGCTGCGCCGGCTTTTTGAGCGCCCGAAGGGCAGATCCGCCAAGGCGGGGACCACCGGGCGTTTATCGAGGGGCTAAGCCCCACGATAAACGCCCATCCGGGGCTCGTCTCTTCCGACCTTGGCGTCGCTGCGTCACTGCGTGCCAACCTCCGTACCCGGGAATGTCCCGGCGGGGCCAAGTCTCCAACGAGTTGACCGGCCTTTGCCGGTCAGGCATACCCCATCCCCTCCGAATTGCACCCCATGAATAACACCATCAAATCCCTGTCCCGGGTGTCACGCACCCTGTCGATCCTGGCCGGTTTCGCGGCGGCCTTGCCGTTTGTCCATGCCCAGCAACCCGCCGCGCCCGCGGCCCCGGGCGCCGGGGCGGGTCCGGGCGGCGGTGGCGGCCGCGGT
>OMJT01000172.1 GCA_900299415.1 Opitutales bacterium | reverse complement strand
GCCTAGTACAAGTCGTGCATCGCGATAACCGCCCCGCCGTGGCGGTAGGCGATCTCGCGGAGCAGGTTGCCGAACTTCACGCCGGTGTTGCTGAGGTCGAAGGGAATGTCGGCGTAGATCGTGGTGGGAAACCCCACGGCGTTGATCACGACCGCGCGCTTGCCGTCGGGGCCGGCCGGGTTGAGCTGGTCGAGGCGCTGGAGGACGGCGTCGGCCGTGGCGGTGAACTCGTCGCCAAAGACGTAGATGCCGAGACGCATGTTGGGGTCGTTCGGCTTGTAGAGGCGCTGGAGCACCTTGACGATGCCGGGCACGGGGTTGCTCTCGCAGACTTGGTCGTAGGTGCGGAGCGTGTTCTTGATCCGGTTGCGGGTATCGGTGGTGTCGGGCAGCCAATCCTGCTGGCTGTTGCCGAAGACGAAGCCGCCGTCGGAGTTGACGATCTGGATGCCCTTCACCTCGGGATAGACGTCGAGCACGTCGGCGATCTTGCGCTGGATGCTCTGGTAGAGGCGGTAGCCGGTGGAGGCGTCGCGCATGCTGCCCGACGTGTCGATGACGAAGGCGATGTAGTTCGTGGTGCCGATCGGCACGCCGAGGGGCGTGGGCTTGATGTTGGGCAGGACGTTGTCGGCCCGCTTCTGCCGGGCGGCGATCTCCTTCTGCAGGTCGTCGAGGTCGACCGCGAGGGCGGCCTTGCCGCGCTTCTCCATCTGGATGCGGCCGTCGAGCTCGTCGAGGAGGGAGGTGACGCGGTCGTTGGTCAGGCGGATTTCGGCGAGGCGCTGGGCGGCGTTGGAATTGTTGCGGGTGAGATCGTCGCGCTCGGTGTTGATTCGTGCCACCTGCGCAAGCTGGGAAGCAAGAATGCGCCGGAGACTTTCGATCGTCTTGAGCTTGTCCTGGTCGTGCTGGCCGATGCTGAGCACGAACACAAGGATCATGGCACCGAAGCCGCAGCAGATGCAGTCGAGGAACGCCAAACTGAAGACCTGCGTGGAGCGGCGGCGGATCATAGGTCGGGCCAGTCGGCGGAAGGACTGACGAGGGCTCCGTTGCTGCGGGCGGCGAGGCGCCAGTAGAGCCACGCGGCAGCCGGATCGCCGCTAAATGGAAAGAGGATCGTGCTCACCGGCACGCGCGTGGGGCGGAGGCGCTCAGCCACCTCGAAGAATCGGATGCGTTGCTCTTGGCCGACGGCACCGTCGGTGGGAATCGAGTCGCTCAAGGTCGGCAGGCTATCGGTCAGCAGCACGAGATTGTCGGGCAGGCGGGGCATGAAGCGAACGGCGGCAAAAGCCTTCTCAAGGTTGGCGCCGCCCTTGGGCACGAGGTCGTCAAGGCGGGCGATGACCTCCTTGAGCACGGCGCGGTCCTTGCTCGGCAGCCACTCGTCGGCGCGGTTGGGGAGCAGGTTCGCGACCTCGTCGTTGAAGAGCACGATCTTGAAGTGCGTCTCGGGCCCGAGGCTCGCGAGCATCCACTTGATCGACTGGACGACCCGGCGCCACTTCGGGGCCTGCTTCTTCTTGAAGTCAGGGTCGGAGAGGCGCGCAAAGGCGTCGTCGGGCGTCTCGTCGAGCATGCTGCCGGACATGCGGACGAGGAAGAGGATGTACTCGCCGTTCAGGTTGACGCCGGTGAGGTACTGGCCGGGGTTCGGGAGCGGCAGGTTCTTCTTCTCGTCGGTGGTGGGGATGAGCTTTCGGTCGTCGAGCAGAACATTGCGCGCGTCCTTCATCGCGCCGATGTCCTGGAGGAGCAGCATCAGCTCGCGCTGGCGGTCGGAAATCTTCAGTTCGGTGTCCTTGCTGTTCTGCTCTTCGGCGGCGATCTCGACACGGGTCTTGAGGAGCTGCTGGAGGATGCGGTCGGCCTCGGCCTGCGTGAGCGTGACCTGCTGCTCGGCCGCGCGCACCCGCGCCTGAATCTCGTCGATGTTCTCCATCTCAAGCGACTGCTGCTGGGAAATGGTGAGGATGAACACGAGGATCATCGCCCCAAAGCCGCAGCAGATGCAGTCGAGGAAGGCCAAACTGAAGACCTCGGTCTCGCGCCGCTTGAGGGTGACGGACATGGCTGGTCCTCCGCCGGCGGGTTACTCCGGGCCCCGCGAACCGCCGCCGGTCGGCAGGCAGGCGATGAAGAGCAGTTCGCCACTGGCGCCGGCGCCGTGTATCACCACGCGGTCGCCCGCCTCGAGGGCGGTGAGGATGGCCTGGGCCCCACCGGCGCCCGGCTCCCGGAGCCAGAGCCGACCGCCTTCGCGGACGAGTTCGACGGAACCATCGCTGCCGTCGTCGAGGGCCCCGGCAAGCACGAGGTCGGGCCCGGCTGCCTCGGTGCCGATGGTAAAGCTGCCGTTGCCGCCGAGCGGGTGGCCCGTGCCGCCGAGGACGACGTGGGTAGGGACCGCGCCACCGATGGACTTGCCCTTATGGAGCTGGATCCGCCACGGCGCGGCGCCGCCGCGGTGGAGGTCGGAGAGCGGGAGAGAAGTCTCGACCGGCACATCCGCGAGATCGGCCGGCACGGTCGCGCGCGCCGCGAGTCGGGCGGCCCCGCGCGCCGCGGCGCCGGCGGAAAGCCGCACCACCCGGCGG
>OMJT01000171.1 GCA_900299415.1 Opitutales bacterium | reverse complement strand
TCTCGCACTTCGTCAAGCAGGGCCTGATCGACATCGGCCGCCGTCTGATCAAGGACAAGAAGGCGAAGGGCGCCCGCGCCGCGAAGATTGAGAAGCTCATCGCCGGCGGCCAGTTCAACCTCCTCGCCCAGGAACTCGGCGTGAAGGTCATCCACTGCTCCGAGCGCGACACCCAGATCACCGACCAGCCGAAGCAGGTCGACGAGTTCGTGAACACCTGGTCGATCGAGGGCTTCCGCGAGGAGGGCACCACGACCTCCGAGATGGGCTGGGGCACCCACGAGAAGACGCTCCCGAAGCACGCCTTCCAGCACAAGGAGGGGCCGAAAAATCAGATCTGCCTCGCGCAGATGGGCATCAACGTCTGGGTTCGCTCCTTCGTGCCGGACAACTGGACCATCCTCGGCATGGTCGTCCGCCACGGCGAGGCCTTCACCATTTCCGACAAGCTCACGGTCTGGAAAAAGGGCAAGGCCGTCTACCGTCCGACGATGCACTATGCCTACTGCCCGTGCGACGAGGCCATTTCCTCGCTGAACGAGATGCGTGGCTACAACTACAAGCTGAACGAGAACCAGCGCATCATGAACGACGAGATCACGTCCGGCGCGGACGTGCTCGGCGCGCTCATCATGGGCCACGACTACAACTCGTGGTGGGTCGGCTCCGACCTCAGCATCGAGGAGTCCCGTCGCCTCGTGCCGCACCAGAACGCCACCACGATGCAGGTCGCGATCTCGGTCGTCGCCGCCTCGATGTGGATGATCGAGAACCCCGCGGAGGGCGTCGTCGTCCCCGACGAGCTCCCGCACGACTACGTGCTCAAGATCTCCAAGCCCTACCTTGGCCGCTGGATCTCGAAGCCCTACGACTGGACCCCGCTCAAGGGCCGCGACACGACCTTCGACGGCTTCAACAAGCCCGACCTCGACCGGAAGGATCCCTGGCAGTTCAAGAACTTCCTGGTGACCGACGCCGGCTGAGCCCGGCCGTTGTCCCGCCATGATCCCGCTCTCCCGTCTCCAGAAGCTCGCGAAGCAGCACGGCACGCCGCTGTTCGTCATCGACCATGACGAGCTGCGGCGGAACTACCGCGAGTTCCGCAAGTACCTGCCGCGCGTTCAGGTCTACTACGCCGTCAAGGCGAACCCAGACCCGGAGATTGTGCGGACCCTGTACAAGGAGGGCGCGAGCTTCGACGTCGCCTCGATGCCGGAGTTCATGATCGTCCACGAGAACATCAAGGGCCTGCCGGCAAAAAAGCGGCAGGACTGGATCTGGGACAAGATCATCTACGCCAACCCGACCAAGCCGGTCGACACGCTCGAGAAGCTCAACAAGTACAAGCCGCTCGTCACGTTCGACAACCTTGAGGAGGTCCGGAAGATCAAGCGGCACGCGCCGAATGCCGGCTTGGCCCTTCGCCTCAAGGTGCCCAACACCGGCGCGATGGTGGAGCTCTCCTCGAAGTTCGGCGCCGCACCCGGCGAGGCGGTCGACCTGATCCTCGCCGCCGAAAAGCTCGGACTCACCGTCGAGGGCATCAGTTTCCACGTCGGCAGCCAGACGACCAACTTCGAGAACTACGTGCAGGCGCTCAGCCTCACCGCCTCGATCTTTAAGGAGGCGCAGGACCGTGGTTACCGAAAGATGAACCTGGTCGACATTGGCGGCGGTTTCCCCGCCCCGTACGACGCCACGGTGAAGCCGTTCGGCGAGCTGGCCAAGGTCATCAACCGCGAGCTCGACCGTCTCTTCCCAAAGGACATCCAGGTCCTTGCCGAGCCCGGTCGGTTCATGGTCGCCTCGGCCGGGTACGCCGTTTCGTCGGTCATCGGCAAGGCGGTCCGCGACGGCAAGCCGAGCTATTACATCAACGACGGCGTGTACCACACGTACTCCGGCGTGATCTTCGACCACTGCAAGTACCCCATCAAGGCGTTCAAGAAGGGTCCGACCCAGCTCTCGGCCGTGTTCGGTCCGACCTGCGACGCGCTCGATGTCGTCTCGATGGCGGAGAACCTGCCGGCGCTGGAACGCGACGACCTCGTCTACAGCGTCAACATCGGCGCCTACAGCCACGCCTCGGCGACCTACTTCAACGGGTTCCCGCCCGCCAAGGTCGTCCACGTCAACCGCTGAGCCCCACGGCCGGTCAGCGGGCGGAAGCGGTATAGCCGAACTTCGCGACGTATTCTTCTCCCGCCTTCGTGGCGGCAGCGGAGGAAGCAAGACCGCCGGCCTCAAGCTCCTTCTTGCGCTGGGCGATCCAGAGTGCCCGGAACTGTTGGTCGGTATCGGCCGCGAGGGCCATGACGGCCTTCGACTTCTTCGGGGCGGGGGAGCCCTTCTTCCGCAGCAGCGTGCAGCCCGTCGAGGACAGGGCCGTCACGATCAGCAGGCACGCGCAAAGCAGTACTTTCATGTTTTTTTCAGCGGTTTGGGGACGTTTTCCGAAAGACAGGGATCCCCGCGAGACTTTTTTTGTTCCGTGCTGGCGTGAAATGACCTTCACTGCGGGCATGAGCGACGAGCCCCAACCGCTGCGCCTCAAGCCCCGGCTAAAGGTCGATCCGGCCACGCCGGCGCCACCAGCGCCTGCCTCGTCCACTCCGCCGCCCTCACCGCCTGCGGCCTAGCCGCCTCCGGTCCCCGTCAGCGAGGCACCGGCTCCAGCGGCTCCCCCTGCGGAACGGCCACGACTTAAACCCCGCCTGAGCCCGACTCCGGCGCCGGAAGGGGCCGCTCCGGCTCCTCCAGCGGCCCCCGTTGTGGCCCCGCCGCCGCGGCCGGCGACGGTTCCTCCTATTCCGCCGCCCGCCCCCGTGGCACCTGCTGCTCCTGCTGCTCCTGCTGCTCCTGCGGTTTCCGCCGCGGCCCCTGCCGAATCAGGCAAATTCAAGCTGAAGCCCAACGTTGCGGCTCCGCCTCCGGAAACACTGCCCGTTGTGCTGGCTCCCGCCGCGGCACCAGCGGCCGCCGCGCCGCCGGCACCGGCTGAGCCGGCCCCGGTTACGGAAGCCCCACCTGCGATCGAAACCGCATCGGCCCCGGTACCTCCGGCCGAACCTGTGGCCGCCGCCGAGGACGCGGCTCCCGCACCCGCGAAGCTCAAGGTGCGCCCACCAGACCCGATCAATCCCGAGCCCCCCCCGGGGCGGCGGCCGGTTCCCCGATCCCGCTTCCGGCCGGAACCAAGAAGCGGAGCTCGAAGAAACGCCTTATCCTGATTGCGGCAGGGGCCGTCGTGCTGCTCGGCGGCGGATTCTTCGCCTACACGACATTCTTCACCGAGGAGCCGCCTCCGCCCCCCGTGGTCAAGAAGGCGCCCGCCCCGGCCCCCAAGGCCGATGCCCCGAAGACCGCGGCTGCCCCCGAGGCGGGGAAGGCTCCCGCGAATGGCGTCACGCCGGCCCCGGCGGTTTCGACTGCGGGCAAGGCTGTGGAAAAGGCCCAGGCCGCCGTGGCCGGACGCACCAACGACGGCAAGGCCGCCGCACCCGAAACCATTGAGGACCGTGCTCCCGCAGCCCCGAACTTGGCGGTCGCACCGCAGCAGGGCCCCGCGGCCCCGGCCGCCGCCGAGGTGAAGGTGGCTGCCAACATCACCGGCAGCACCAAGGGAGTCGATTCCACACCCGACGCCAGCCCGGCGTTCCGCGCCTGGGTGGTCAACGCCCGCATCAGCGGCGTCCGCGCCGGGGGCGCCAGCCCCACGGCGTTCATCAACGGCCGCCTCATCAACCGCGGCGGCAATGTGGACGACGCGCTCGGCATCGTGCTGGACAACATCGATGCGGACAAACGGCAGCTGATCTTTCGCGACAAGACCGGCGCGACGGTGGCGCGGCCGTATTTCTGAGGCTCGGCCTTACCAGACCTCGACGGGCCCCTTCGGCACCTTGATTGCGGGCCCGGGTTCACCCTCCTCGAGGAACGACGAGGTCAGCGGCGCCGGCGCGAAGCGCGGCAGCAACTGGCCGGCCTCGTCGCAGAACTGCGCCCGCCAGGCGAGGTACTCGGTGAGCGCGGCCTCGAAGTCGGCGCGCGAGGCGATCGTGATGATCCGCTGCTTGAACGGTTTTGCCGGGCCGAAGGTCCGCGTGTACCACGGCGCCACCTTGCGGAAGAGCCTCGCGCCGCGTTCCTGGCCGTAGAACTCGAGGTAGCGTCCGAAATGCCGCCGCATCACCGCGATCCGGTCCGCGAACGCCGGCTCCGGTGGCAGGGTCCCCGTGCGCAGGAACGCATCGGTGCGCCGAAAGATCCATGGGTCGTAAAACGCGCCGCGTCCCACGCTCACGCCCGCGCAACCCGTCTCGGCCAGCATGTGCCTGGCCGCCTCCGGCGTGGTCACGTCGCCGTTGCCGATCACCGGGATGCGGCGCACCGCCTGCACGACGGCGCGGATGCCGGCGAGGTTCACCCGGCCGGAGAAACCCTGCGCGCGGGTGCGGCCGTGGACGAAAACCGCCGCCACGCCGACATCCTCCAGGACGCGGGCGAGGTCGGGCGCGGTCAGATTGTCGTCGTCCCAGCCCAGCCGCATCTTCGCGGTGACTGGAATCTTCACGGCGTCGACCATGCCGCGGACCAGCGCGGCGGTCTTCGCGAGCTCGGTCATCATCGCCGAGCCGCCACCGATCTTCACGACCTTCTTCACCGGGCAGCCCATGTTGATGTCGACCGACTGCACGCCCATCCGCTCGCACTCGATCGCGGCATCGCGCATCTCCTCCGGCACGCTGCCGAAGAGCTGGATCGCCAGCGGTTGGTCGCCCGGCGCGGTCTCCGTGAGTTTCAGCGCGGTCGGGTTGCGCTCGAGCAATGAGCGGGCGTTGACGAGGTCGGTTGTTGCCCAGCCCAGCCCGCCGATCTCGCGCAAGGTCAGGCGAAAGGGCAGGTTGGTGTAACCCGCCAGCGGCGAGAGAAAAAGGGGTGAGCCCAGTTCGTACGGCCCGAGGCGCATGGGGCGAGGAATGCCCCGTTCCCGGGCGGGCGCAAGTGCCCGGAAGGGACCTGTGGCCGAAAACGGCGGCTCGCCACGGGAGGAAAACGCTTCCACATTCCGCCACCCCCTGATCGTCGTACCGTTTGACCGTTCCCGCCATGACCCCCCGAGGCGCACGTTGGATCTCGCTGCTGCTTGTCGCCCTGTTGCTGGGCTTCGGCTGGTACCGTTGGGCCAGGAGCGACGTGGCCGCCGATGCAAAGGACGCCGCGGCGCGGCAGAACGCCGAGCTCATGGCGGTGCGGAGTGCCAACCGCGAACTATTGACGACCATCGAGCGTGCCCGGCAGGCCATCTCGGAGGATGCCGTGTCCGGCGCGGAAGCCGTGGCTTCGCCGGGGACGGCCGCCGGCCTGGTTGGCGGCGCCGGCCCGGTTGAGCGCGAGATCCGCACGCGGGCGTTGCTGGACCTCGTGAAGAGCGGCCAGCTTGGCCAGGTCACTTATCCCGCCCCTTCCGTCTACAAGATCACGACCAAGGTCGAGAAACTCGCCGAGGTTCTAGGGCTTTCCTCCGCCGAGACCGACACACTTCGTGATGCCGCCAACGCGGTCGGCAATGAACTGCTCGCCAGCGCGAAGGTTACGGCCGCGGGCGACCAGGTTTCCATCGAGATGGGAGACTCGCCCGCCGCCCGGCAGAAGTTCGGCGCCATGCGCGAGACCTTCCGGCAGGTTCTCGGCGAGGATGGCATGGCGATTTATGAGGCGCTGGGTTTCCGCGACGCGCTGGAGAACTCGCTCAACAATCTTGGCCTCGTCGGCTACACCATGAACGTGTCGCGGGCGCCGGCGCCGGACGGGACCATGAGCTACCGGTTCGAGCGCACGGGGACAGGCACGGTCGCCGGCACCACGTTGGCCGCTGGCAGCGGGCGGGCGGGCGCGGTCCGGGCCCCGGTGACCGACGAGGAAGCCGAGAAGCTCACGGCTGATCGGCAACTGGCCCAGCTGAAGGCGGCGACGGCCGCCGCCCAGCAGGGTCGCGGCGGCGCGGCGCCCGGCACGGCCCCGGTCGGCACCGCGGTGGGCAACCGCACGACGCTCGACTCTCGCCTCGGTCCTCTGTCCACGCTGCTTCCTCCCGGATTTTGAACGCCATGAAAACTGCCACCCCTGTCCTGCCTCCCCCATCCGCCGCTACGTTGGGCCGGGGCGAATTCGTTGTGATCGCGCTGCTCGTGCTGGCCGGCATCGGCGGCGGCGTGGCCGCGCGGCGCGACCTCGGGGAACGCCGGGCCGATTTGGCCGCGGACGAGCAGCGCCGCACCGGCGAACTGGATCGCGCGCGGGCCGACGGTGCCCGGCTCGGCCGCGAATCCGACCTGCTGCTCGGTCGCCTCAAGGCCATCGCGGGTGGGGAACAGGCTTCCGCCGCGTCCTCGGCTGGGGCGGGCACGGAGGCTGTCACGGCAGCCGAAACGCGGACCGCCGTACCCCTCGCCGTGCGCCTCACCGCGCTCAACCATCTCGCCGACCTCGTGCAAAAGGGCGTGCTGTCAACCCAGACGATCCCTGCGGGGATTGCGGCGGGCCTGGCGAGTGTTTCCGGCCAGAAACTTCCGGCCTACATGATTGATGGCCAGGGCAAGCTGGCTCCCGGATTTGGCGAATTGTTCGGGCTGGGCGAAGCGGAGGTGGTGCGATTGCAGGCCGTCATCAGCGACCTCAAGCAGCGGGCCGACGAGTACGTCTTCAGCCACACTGCGGCGCGGCCCGTCGAGAACGGGTATGTGCTGGAGTATGTCCCAGCCGAAGGCATGGCCGAGGCCCGTGACGCCGGTCTTGCGGTCATGAAATCCATCCTCGGCGAGGAGCGGTACCGCATTTTTGCCGTGCTCAACGGCGAGCGCACCGGCGACAACGGCACGGTGACAGGCGGCCCGGCGGCGCTGTTTGAGGCGGCGGGCAATACGCCTCGGGCCGTCACCCTCACGCGGACGCCGACGGGCGTCAGCTACACGATGACTTCCGGCCCCAACGCGGCCCGCACCGGCAGCGGGAGCATGAGCGGAGGGGATCTGGCAACAGTGCTCACCAACCGCTTCGGCCCGGCCTCGCGCCTGCTTCCGCAGGATTTTATCGACTCGATCCCCCGGGGCGGCGCTGGACGCGGGGGCGCCGGCGGCGGAGGTGGTGCCGCGGGCGATGCGATGAAGGTTGGGGTCCCGACCCGCACCGCCGACCGCGTCGAGGGCAAGTAGCAGCAGGCTTGAGCCGCGTTTTCTGCCGGACTCCGGTTTTCACGCGGGAGGACAAAACGAGGTGCGGTCGTCCCTGACTCACTTGGCGCTTGTTCTGCGTTGGACTGGCGGTTGATTCGCGGGGATGGCCAAGCCCGACGAACCCAAAGTCATCTTCTCGATGCTCCGCGTCGCGAAGAAGATCGAGCGCAAGGAGATCCTCCGCGACATCTCCCTCTCGTTTTACTACGGCGCCAAGATCGGCGTGCTCGGCCTCAATGGCTCCGGCAAGTCCTCGCTGCTCCGCATCCTCGCCGGGCGCGACACTGATATCGACGGCCGCGTGCATTTCGAGCCGGGCTATCCCGTGGGCCTGCTTGAGCAGGAACCGCAACTCACGCCCGGCAGCACGGTCCGCGCCTGCGTCGAGGAGGGCGTGAAGCACCTCACCGATCTCACCACGGCGTACGACGCCACCTGGGACGAGATCGGCGCCGCGGAGACCGACGCGGAAAAGGAGCGCATCACCGCAAAGCAGGGGGAGTTGCAGGAGAAAATCGAGGCGCTCGGTGCTTGGGACGTCGCCCCGCAGGTCGAGATGGCGATGGAAGCCTTGCGTTGCCCTCCCGGCGACCAGCCGGTCGACAAGCTTTCCGGCGGCGAGCGTCGACGCGTCGCCCTCGCACGGCTGCTCCTCCAGAAGCCTGCCATCCTCCTGCTTGACGAACCGACGAACCACCTCGACGCCGAGAGCGTCCACTGGCTCGAGCAGCACCTCGCCCGCTACGAGGGTACCGTCATCGCCGTCACCCACGACCGCTACTTTCTCGACAATGTCGCGCAGTGGATTCTCGAACTGGACCACGGCCACGGCATTCCGTGGAAGGGCAACTATTCCTCCTGGCTCGAGCAGAAGCAGCGCCGCCTGGCCGTCGAGCAGCGCACCGAGGACCGCCGCCAGAAGGCCATGGCCCGCGAGCTCGAGTGGATCCGCGCCTCGGCCAAGGCCCGCGTGACCAAGTCCCAAGCCCGCATCAGCGCCTACGAGGCGATGCTGAAGCAGAACGTTGCCGAGAAGGAGCGCGAGTTCGAGATCATCATCCCGCCCGGTCCGCGGCTCGGCACGCTGGTCGCCGAGGCCGTCAACGTGGCCAAGGCCTACGGCGACAACGTCCTCTTCGAGCAGCTCAACTTCGCGCTCCCGCCCGGCGGCATCGTCGGCGTCATCGGCCCCAACGGCGCCGGCAAGACCACGCTCTTCCGCCTCATCACGGGGACGGAAAAAGCCGACGCCGGCACGCTTCGCGTGGGAGATACCGTGAAGATTGCCCACGTGGACCAGTCGCGCGACTCCCTCCCTGACGGGGAGACGATCTGGCAGGCCATCAGCGGCGGGGAGGAAATCCTGCGGATGGGCGGACGTGAGGTGAACTCGCGGGCCTACTGCGCCCAGTTCGGCTTCACCGGCCCCGACCAGCAAAAGAAGGTCGGCATCCTCTCAGGCGGCGAACGCAACCGCGTGCACCTCGCTCGCCTCCTCAAGAGCGGTGCCAACCTCATCCTGTTGGACGAGCCCACCAATGATCTCGACGTGAACTCCATCCGCGCCCTCGAGGAGGGTCTGGAGAACTTCGCGGGCTGCGCCGTGGTCGTCTCACACGACCGCTGGTTCCTCGACCGCGTGGCCACCCATATCCTCGCCTTCGAGGGCGACAGCCACGTCCACTGGTTCAACGGCAACTTCACCGCCTACCAGGAGGACTACCGCCGTCGGGTCGGCAAGGAGGCGGATCAACCGCATCGAATTAAATACCGGAAACTATCCCGGTGACATTCGATCCCGCCGTGGGCCGGGGACCGTGCAACGCCTGATCCATTGCGAATTCTCTGGTAACGTTTCCCGCGAGGCTTCGTCATACCGGGACCTTCGGTGTCGACCCCCAGCCGACTGCCTCTGGTTTGATTCCGTTCACGCAACCGTTCGAACTTCGACGCCCCAGCGATTGCCGCCTTGGGACGCAGGGGCGGAGCATCGCCCGTTATCTCTGGCGCCACGCCGCCCCGGTCCTGCTCTGCGCAGCGTTCGCTGTGCGCTTGTCGGCGGAGTCGACCACCTCGGTGCCGACCACCGCCAGCTCGGGGGTCACCCTGCGGATCTCCACACCCGTATCAGTGCTCCCTCGGTTCGGCTTCCTGCCGGTCCGCGTCTTGGTCGACAACCAGGCTGGCCGGACCGGGACCTGGCAAATCCGCTTTGACTCGGGCTCGCCGGCCACCGCCGCGGGGGCGACGGGGAGCCGCATGGTGGTGACTGCTGCCGCGCACGAAAAAAAGGAGGCTTGGTTCTTTGTGCCGTTGTCTGAGGTGGCCCCGGCGTTCACCCTGGGCGTGACGCCCCCCGTCGCGGCAAACCCGGCCCTGCGTGGCCGGACGCAGACCGTGGCGACGGTGGCGGCCACGAGCACGACAGCTGGCGTCGAGACCCGCGCCCGGAGCAAGCTCATCGTCTCGGTCCCAGCCGCGGGCGGCGCCGCAAGCTGGCAGTGGACCTCCCGGCTGGAGCCCGGCAACCGGCCGGGCGAGAACATCGGCATCGCCACCGCGGTGCAGTCGATCAGTTTCAATGAAGTGCCGCTGACGGGCCGTGAACTGCCGCTCGGCTTCGACGTCGAGGACCGTATCGATCCCATCACTCGCTGGACCGAGCGCCATTATCTCTACAAGGAGACGCTGCCCGACCCGACGGGCGAGGCGGCCCCGCGGGCCTCCGCCTGGAGTACTCTGAGCTCCTCGGTCACGGCCGAGACGACCGCCCGCGGCGCGCTGGAGGGGAGCGGACTCCTGCTTACACTGCCGGGTGTAACGCAGACCGTGTCCGTCGCGGCGCTGGCTTCCGGGCGAACCGGAGGGCCCGTGGCCTGGCTCACCACTTTTGTGCAGACCGGCAGCTCGCGTGTGCTCCCGGTCCAAACCGGCCTTGCGGTGCCCCCGGGAGCCGTGGTCAACCTCCACGCCTCATCCCAGCCCGGGGAGGTCGTGCGGACCGTCACGTTCGTCGAGGCCGACGCGCTGGTGGCACTGGCGGAAAAGACTGGTCCGGGCCAGACCGTCGACCCGGATGTCGCGGCGGCCGCCGCTCAGGCGACCCTGATGCGCTACGGGTACCTGCGGGCTCAACCGGGCGTGGAGATTTCCCGAACCCCGCCCACCGTGGGTGATTTCACGGTGCCCGCGTACCAGGCCGGGGCCACGCTTTGGTTTGAGTCAGGACCAAAGGAGCTCCTGCCCAAGCCTGTGTTTGGAACGCTGCCGCCGAACACCGCGGCTTATGTGCTGCCCGGTGCAACCCCCGACGAGGTGATCCGCGTCTTTGCCGTGGGCGCTCCGGCGCAGTTTGCGGCGCCGTCGGCCGCGGCCGCGGGCGCCTCGGGTGGCTCGCCGGCCGTGCTCGGCATGCGGGTCACCGGTCCCGGCATCCTCGGGGCGGCGGACGTGGCCTTCGCCGGGCTCGTCCCAGGTTCCGCCAGCCTTGCCCCGCCGTTCGCGGTCAGCCGGCACTTGGCCGGGATGCTGCGCCAGACGCTCTACAACGGCAGCGCCCGTGGCGCCTCCAACTTGAATCCGGTTGACGCGCTCTCGGCCCCGGCGGACTGGCGGATGTGGTCGCCCTTTCATGGCGTGCTCATCACGCAGGCCGAGTACGAAGCCTTCGACCCGGGGCAGCGCGGCGCGCTCCAGACTTGGGTGATGCAGGGGGGCTACCTGTTCCTCGAACCGACGGTCGAGGGTCCACTCACGGGTGTGCCGATGAAGGTGACCCGGCTCGGCACGGGTCTGATTACGCTGCTGCCGTGGACGCTGGACGACTACCTCGCGCCCCCGGTCTATGATCCCGCGACCATGGTCTACGTGAAGGTCGCCGAGCCCTCGGCCCTGCTTCCCATGCTGCAGCTGCATAGCCTGGCGCTCACGCTGCCCGCCGGTGATGCGCTGCGGCCCGCGCCACTGGCCGCGACGACACCCCGGCGTGGGGAGGGCGGGGCAACTCTCGCGAAGTGGGCGGTCGGCATCCTCGCCGGCTTCGCGCTGCTGGCCGGCCCGCTCAACCTTCTGCGCCTTGCCCCTTCCGGCCGGCGCCATCGCCTGTTCCTCACCACCCCGCTCCTTGCGGCCGCGTTCACCGCCGCATTGTGCGGTGTCGCGGTTTGGGGCGACGGTTTCGGCGGCGAGGGCGACCGTCATGCCGTCGTGGTCCTCGTCGGCGGCGAGTCGCGGGCCGTCATTTACCAGGACCAGATCTCAACCACCGGCGTGCTGCGCGACCGGGACTTCAATCTCGAGGACCGCACGCTCGTGACCAATCTTGCGGTGGACGAGTACGACGCCACCGGCCGCACCACCGCGTTCGAGCGGGGCGCGGGCATGGCGGGGGGGGACTGGTTCCGCAACCACTGGGGCACGGCTCAGCATCTCCGGCAGGTTTCTCCGGTGCGCGGTGGGGTGGCGGTGCGGACCACCGGCACTGCGCCGATGGTGGAGTCGTCGCTGCCGGCGGCATTGCGGGATTTCTATTATGTCGATTCCCGGAACCAGGCGTGGTTCATCGCGGAGGTGACGCCGGGCCGGACGTCCACGCTGGCGCGCGCCACGGTCGCGCAATGGCCGCCGCTTGGCCCGGCGGGATCGAAGTACCTTGAGACGGTCTTCACAGCCGCGGCGCGGGCCCAACCCGGCCGCTGGATCGCCCGGGCCGCGAGTTCCGCCTTGGCGCCTATCACAACCCTCGGCGCCATCTCGTGGCATGACGAGGTGGTATACACGGGCGTGGCGGGCGACCGCCTGCCCGAGACGTCGCCGGCAGGAACAGGGGGTGGTGAATGAATGCGCGTGATCTTGCCTGCCGCGCCGGACTCGGGCTTCTGGCCCTGCTGACCGGGCTGACAGCCAGAGGCGAAATTGTCCGCGAGGTGCCGACGACGGTCGGATCGGGGATCGTGATTCGCCTTGCGACGCCGCTGGCGTACGTCCCGCACTTTGGCTTTATGCCCGTGCGGGTGACGGTCGAAAACCATGCGGCGGGGGCCGGAACCTGGACGGTGAATGTCTACTCCGGCGAAGTCGGCTCGTTCCCTGGTCGCACCAGCACCGCGGTGCGCATCGAGGTCCCGACGGGAGCGACGAAGGAACACTGGATTTATGCTCCGATCGCAGTGTCGGGCACCGTCGCGGCGCTGGTGCTCGATCCGAATGTACCGCGGGAGCCGATCCCTGCCTATGCGACGTTCGTGCCCCCGGCCCCGGCCGTCGCCGGACCGCCGGTCAACGCTGCCGCGGTCGCCGCCGCCCTTGAGGCCGAGGCCACCGCGTTGCTCGGCCCGACCAAGCTCCTCGACACGCCCTGGGGCGTAAACGAGTCGGTCTCGACCCAGAACGGGGTCGTTACTTTCGAGCAGACCGGCAGCGCGCTCACCCTGGTACGTCCGCCGGCCGGCTCGTTGCCACCGCGAGTGGTCGTCAACCTTCACCCTGCGCTCGAGCCGGGCCAGATCGTGCGCACCATCACCTATGTCTCCGCGGAGACCCTCGCCGCGGCCAGCGCGCCGGCCGTTTCCCGCGCCGAGGCCTACCGCAAGGCCGTGGGCCGGCAGCAGCTGGCGCTGTGGCGCTACGGCTACCTCCGCCGGAACGGCGTCGTGCAGGCCTCGCAGTTCAGCAGCTTTGCCGACCGCGACGGCGTCGTGACGACCACCATCTCCGAGACCGGGCCGGCGACGCTGCTCGCGCAGCCGCTGCCCGAGGCGCTGCCACCCGACACCCTGGTGTCGCTGGCGCCGGCGCCGGTGCTGCCGGGCGGCGTGATCCGCAAGTACACGGTCACTTCGCTCGAGCCGACCACCGTCACCGACTACAACTCGCCGGGTCCGTACTCCGCCGTGCTGGGCGGTTCCGCGTCCGGCCCGATCCTGGTTGAGATCTCCGGGCCGGGCCTCGCCCAGCCGGTTCGCACCGCTCTTTCGGCGCTGCTTGACGGCGCGATCCAGCCCATGCCGCCGATCGTGGTGCCGCCGACGCTCAAGGATTCACTGCTGGAGCGCGTGGCTCTCGGCAACTTGCGCGGCACGCCCACGGTCACCGTCGCCGATCCGGCGGCCCTTCCGGCCGACTGGCGCGTGTGGGGCTCGCAGCACGCGATGGTCCTGAGGCAGGCCGATTACGCCCAGCTCGATCCGGAACACCGCGTGGCGTTGCGCCGCTGGGTCGCGCTCGGCGGCCGGCTGGCATTGTCGACCGAGTCCGAACACCTCGCGGCCGAGCACCTCGGCGCCGGTTTGATTGTGCCGCTTAGCGGCGACATCGCCTACCTGCCGCCGGCCCTGATCAGCCGCCAGCTGGCACTGTCCGTGCCGTCGCCCAGCTTGCCCATTGGGGATTCCCTGGCGCGCGATCACGCCTCAATCGAGGCGTTTGGCTCGGGCGAGCGGTCCGATACCCGCTGGCTGGTCTACGTGCTCATCGGCTTTGCGATCACGGCCGGTCCCCTGAACTTGCTGGTCTTGGCCCCGGCCGGGCGGCGGCACCGGATGCTGGTGACCATGCCCCTGATTGCCTTGGTCGGGGCGGTCGTCATGGGGGCGGGCGTCGTCGCCCGGGTCGGCCTCGGGGGCGAGGGCGTGCGCAGCAGCGTCGTGGCCCTGGCACCGGGGGAGGGCGGGGCCGCCGTTTTCCAGGACCAGGTCTCGCGCACCGGTATCCTACTCTCGCGTCGCTTCGCGTTGCCTGACGACGCCGTGATGGCCGCCGCGTCGCTCGACGCCGGTAGCGCCCGGGCGGGCGGGGCGCTGCTTGGCCGCGAAGGGGGCGAGGCCTCAGGTGACTGGTTCCGCAGCCGCAGCTATCAAGCCTACCAATTGCGGCGATTCGTCGCCGGGACGGGAAAGGTCGAAGTGACTGCACTCGCCGCCGACGGCGCGCCCACCGTGACCTCGACGCTGAAGACCCCGCTGCAGGAGTTCGCCTGGATCGACGACCAGGACCGCGTCTGGACCGCCCCGGCGCTTGAGCCTGGCAAGGCCGTGGTTTTGGCGGCGGCCAAGGACGCCCCGTGGCCGCGGATGCAGGCGCGGGGCTCGAAGTCGCTCCGCGAGATCTTTGCCGGGGCCGCGAACCGCGAACCCGGCCGCTGGACGGCGCGTTCCGGCGACAACGAATTCGCCCCCCTTCCGACCCTCGACTCCATCCGCTGGCAGGACGGCGAGATCCTCGTCACCGGCCTCGCTACGGCCAAGGCCTGGAGCCAGCCCCCGGCCCCCACCAACCCATGAGCACACCCTTCATCGAAGTCACCGACCTGCGCCGGACCTTCAACGGCTTCCATGCCGTCGACGGCATCTCCTTCACTCTCGAGACAGGCCAGGTCACCGGGCTCATCGGCGCGAACGGCGCGGGCAAGACGACGACCATGCGCATCCTCTCGACGCTCGACCTGCCCACCGCGGGCTCGGTGCGCCTCGGCGGCATCAACGTCGTGGAGCAGCCCAACGACGTGCGCCGCCGCCTCGGCTGGATGCCCGACCACTTCACGCCGTACAAGGACA
The DNA here is from genome assembly GCA_900299415.1 of Opitutales bacterium. Lineage (GTDB taxonomy): Bacteria > Verrucomicrobiota > Verrucomicrobiia > Opitutales > Opitutaceae > CAIYFD01. The sequence goes on along the minus strand of OMJT01000171.1, from coordinate 9 downwards.
CGACGGTGC
>OMJT01000170.1 GCA_900299415.1 Opitutales bacterium | reverse complement strand
GATGGAAAACCTGCGAGGGGCGACCGCTCCAAAACCGCGGCTGAGGGTTTCGGCGAAGGTGAAGACCTTCGTGCTCGACACAAACGTCCTGCTTCACGACCCGCAGTCCATTTACAAGTTCGAGGAGAACAACCTCGCGATTCCGGTCGAGGTCCTCGAGGAGCTCGACGCCATCAAGGGCGAGCAGTCCACGGAGCGCGGCCGCAACGCGCGGCGCGTGCACCGCATCCTGCAGGAGCTCCTGCCCGACTCGCGCTCGATGCACGAGGGCGTCGAGCTGCCCAACGGCGGCACGCTCTCCATCATCATCAACCCGTACCTCACCGAGGGTCGGCAGTCGCCCGCGATGGACCGCCTGCGGGCGATCCTGCCTGACCTGTCGAAGAAGGACAACCGCATCATCGCCGCGGCGCTTTTCGTGCAGGAGCAGTTCCCGCCGCCGACGATCCTGGTGACCAAGGACGTGAACGTGCAGCTCAAGGCCCGCGCCGTCGGCCTCGAGTCGGAGGATTACCTCAACGACAAGGTCCCCGAGGAGCACGAGGAGGCGAGCTACCGCGAGATTCCCGTCACGATCTACGAGCTCCAGCGTTTCTGCTCCGAGGGTGAGTTCGAGCTCGGCGCGGCCGGGCGCGGGCTGCACATCAACGAGTACCTGCTGCTGCGCTCCGACGAGGGCAAGACGATGCCCGCCCGCTACTACGGCGACGGCCTGGCGCGGCGGCTCAAGCTGCCCGACTTCATGAAGGCCCCGGGCGGCATCCCGATCCGCGCCCGCAACCTCGAGCAGCAGTTCCTGATCGACGCGCTGCTCGACGACTCCATCCACATGCTGACCTGCTTCGGCAAGGCGGGCACGGGCAAGACCCTCCTCTCCATCGCCGGCGCGCTCCACCAGGTCTGCGACGACAGTTCCCGCTACGACGGCGTTTCGATCTCCCGCCCGGTGATTGCGGTGGGCAAGGACATTGGCTTCCTCCCCGGCACGCTCGAGGAGAAGATGAAGCCCTGGCTCCAGCCGTACTACGACGCGCTCGAGGTGCTCATTCCCTCGAAGCCGCCGAAGGACCCGCAGTTCGCCTCGAAAAAGGTTTCGAAGAAAAAGCACAAGAACCGCGACGCCCAGTCCGGCGGGGTGATTCACGCCCCGGCGCCCCTGCCGCACGGGCTGGGTGGCATCGTGGCGAAACCGTACGAACGCCTGCTGAAAAGTGGGCTTGTCGAGATTGAGGCCCTGGCGTTCATCCGCGGGCGCTCGATCGCCCGGCGCTTCTTCATCCTCGACGAGGCGCAACAGCTCACGCCGCACGAGGTGAAGACGGTGATCACGCGCATCTCGGAAGGGTCGAAGATCGTGCTGATCGGCGACCCCGCCCAGATCGACAACCCGTACGTCGATTCCCGCAGCAACGGCCTCGTCTACTGCCACAACCGCATGCGGGGCCAGGCGGTGGCGGCGCACGTGAAATTGACCAAGGGCGAGCGCTCGAAGCTCGCCGAACTCGCGGCGGATCTGCTGTAGGGCGGGTTAGTACCGGCCCGACCGCGTGCCAATCGGCGCGTTCGGATTAACGCGCGCTGCCCTCAGGCCGTCGTCCGGCCCAGCAGCCCCGGCTGGCCGGCGCGGCGGCCGGACCACTCCATCACGGCGACGAAGGCGGCCGCGAAGCCGAGGTCGCTGAGGAGGGTGTTGCGGAAGAACACCAGCGTCGGCTGAAATTCCGGGTGGCCGATCGTCATGGCCTGCCACCAGCCGGCGGCGGTCTTGGCGTAAAACGGGTCGCCAGCCCAGACGGACGTATTGGTCACGAGGTAAAACAGCAGCGAGCCGCCGAGCGCCCCGCTGAAGAGATTCAGCCAGGAGCGGCGTGCGGCCACGAGACGGCCAAGGCCGAGTCCGGCGGCGAAGCAGGCCAGGCGGATCACGGCGTCACCCGCACCCCACGTGTAGCCGAGGTGCGTGGCGTAGTGCCAGTCGATGTAGAGGTCCGACAGCAGCAGGGCGGCGAACGGCACGAGCCAGAGGCGGCGGTCCCGGAAATAAACGGCCCCGCAGAAGGTCAGCGCCATCAGGGGCGCGAAATTGGACATCTCCGGGACGTATACCGCGGCGACGCGCCACGCAGCGGAGCCGAGGATGAGGAAAAGGGCGAAGGCCATGGCGGATTTGTGCACGGACGGAAGGGCGAAGACAAGCCGTCCGGCGGAGGATGACAGGAATGCGCTCCGCCGGCCGCAGTCGGTGCGGCGCACCTTCGCGGTTTAGGTCCGCCGGCGACGGAGACGGAAGGCCACCAAGCCGGCACCGGTACCAAGCATGAGCCAGGTCGAGGGCTCGGGCACCGGGGTGAAGTTCAGCAGGAGGCTGCGTTGATCGATGCTCTGGCTGAAGCTAAAGGTGCCGCCGCTTGTGGCATTGGTGAAGTCGTCCCAGGTTAGGCTCGTGACCACCGTGTCGAGCGGGAGGGACGGCGCCGCCGCGACGAGGCGGCCCGCGAGCAGCAGGACGGCGAGGCCGCCGAGGATGAGCCGCGTCATAGCAGCGGCCGCAGAACTTTCCAGACGTTCTCGGCCACGAGGGCGGCGCCTTCCGCGGTGGGGTGAATGCGGTCGTTCTGATTCAGCTCGCGAACACCGCCGACGCCCTCAAGGAGGAAAGGTACGAGGGTGAGCTTGTTCTTTTCCGCCAAGGCGGGAAACAGCTCGCGGAAGGCCTTGGTGTACGCGGGGCCCATGGTGTCGGGCATCTGCATGCCGGTGAGGACGATCTTCGCTTGGGGATATTTGGTGCGGACGCGGTCGATGATGCCCTGCAGGTTTTTCTCGGTGACCGACGGCGCGGTACCTCGCAGCCCGTCGTTGCCGCCAAGAGCGAGGACAAAAATGTCAACTTGCTGGCGCAGGGTCCAATCGATGCGCGCGAGCCCGCCGGTGGTGGTGTCGCCGCTCAGTCCTGCGTTCACGACCCGATATCTGAGCCCGGCGGCGTCGAGCTTGGACTGGATCCTCGCCGGGTAGGCCTCGCGGTCCGGATTGGCGAGGCCGTAGCCGGCGGTGATGCTGTCGCCGAAGAACACGATATTCGGCACGGTCTCGGCGGCAGCGGCGAGGAGGCCGGAGCCGAGTGCCAGGCCGGCGAACAGTGCGCCGAGGAACCGGGCGCGGGAGAGTGGGCCCGCCGCTGGACGGGAAGAATTCGCCGTTGGTCTGGATGGGGAACCTGTCTTCATCCGGTGCTTTCTTTTTGGGGATTTCGCGTCTTGGGTGGGTACTCCCAAGACCAATGAGTGTTCCATCCATGCTGAAAGTCGAGCGGCTGACCAAAACCTATCCGGCGGCGGGAGGGCCGCTGACCGTCCTGCGTGAGGTGAGCTTCGAACTGCCGGCCGGCGCCAGCTTGGCGATCGTGGGGCCGAGCGGCAGCGGCAAGACCACGCTGTTGGGCCTCTGCGCGGGACTGGACCGCCCAAGCGGCGGGCGGGTCGAATTGGCGGGGGAAGACATCGGCCACCTCGACGAGGATGCCCGCGCCCGGGTGCGGAACGCCCATGTCGGATTCGTTTTCCAAAATTTCCAGCTCATCCCGACCCTCACGGCCCAGGAGAACGTGCTCGTCCCGCTTGAGCTGCGCGGCGAAGGCGGCCCGGAGGCCGAGGCCGAGGCGCAGCGCCTGCTCGAGCGGGTGGGCCTCGGGGCGCGGCGCGACCACTACCCGGTGCAGCTCTCCGGTGGCGAGCAGCAGCGCGTGGCCCTGGCCCGGGCGTTCATGAACCGGCCCAAGATCCTCTTCTGCGACGAACCGACGGGCAACCTCGACGACGACACCGCGGCCGCGATGGTGGAGCTGATCTTCGGCATCAATCGCGAGCGCGGCACCACCCTCGTGCTCGTCACCCACAACCTCGAGCTGGCGCGGATGTGCCAGCGGATCATGCGCCTCAAGGGCGGCGCGGTGATCAGCGACGAGGTGGCCCGGGTCTAACCCAATTCATGCTTTGACCACGGATTTCACGGATTACACGGATGAAGACTCGAACCGCCAACTTCCGCTGGGTGCTTGCGATCGTACAATCCGTGCCATCCGTGAAATCCCTGGTTAAAATTCCGGGGCTCGCGACATGAACTTCATCCTCACCATGGCTTGGCGGGATTCCCGCGCGTCGCGGCGGCGGCTCGCGCTGTTCTCTCTCTCCGTGGTGCTCGGCATCGCGGCGCTGGTCGCGATCGGCTCCTTCAGCCGCAACCTCCGGCAGGCGGTCGAGGACCAAGCTAAGGGCCTGCTCGGCGCCGACCTCGTGATGGAGTCGCGCGATCCCTTCAGCGCCGGGCTGCAGTCCTATGTGGCGACTCTCGGCGAGGTGGCCCGCGACCAGATGTTCTCCTCGATGGCGGTGTTTCCCTCGGCTGAGGGCGGCACCCGCCTCGTGCAGGTCCGCGCGATGGCCGGGGCGTTTCCATTCTACGGGGACTTCGTGACGTCTCCCGCTGACGCGCCGGCAAAACTCCGCGCGGGCGGCAACGTCGCGCTCGTGGAGCAGACGTTGCTCGAGCAGTTCGGTGTGTCGGTTGGCGGCCAGGTGAAGCTAGGCCAGACGTTGTTCACCGTCGTCGGCGCGCTGGAGACGATCCCGGGCGAGTCGATGGCCGTGACGATGCTCGCGCCGCGCATCTTCATCCCGCTCGCGGCGCTCGATGCCACCGGACTGACCGGGCCGGGCAAGGAACTCCTGACCCGGCATCGCATCGAGCTGAAGTTGCCGGCTACGGCCGACCCGCAGTTCGTGCAGTCCGAGCTCAATCGGCGCTTTCGTGGCGAGCGCGTCAACTACGACACCGTCGCAGAGCGCAAGCGCCAGATGGGCCGCGCGCTCGAAAATATCCAAGGCTTCCTCAGCCTCGTGGGCTTCATCGCTCTCTTCTTGGGCGGCGTTGGCGTGGCCAGCGCGATGCACGTCTATGTGCGTCAGAAGGTGACCACCGTCGCGGTGCTCCGCTGCCTCGGCGCCAGTGCACGGCAGGCCTTCGCGGTTTACCTCCTCCAAGGGTTCGGCCTGGGGCTGTTCGGCGCCACGCTCGGCGCGGCGCTGGGGGTGGCGGTGCAGTTCGCGCTGCCGGCGCTGCTCCAGGACATGCTCCCGGTGAAGCTACAGATGTTCGTCGCGTGGAGCGCGGTGGCTGAGGGCATGATCGCCGGGTTGGCGATCTGCCTGCTGTTTGCCCTGCTCCCGCTCCTGGCCATCCGGCGCGTCTCGCCGCTGGTCGCGATTCGCTCCGCCTTCGCCGAGGGGGGCGCGGGCCCTGACCCGTGGCGGATCATAATCGGGGTGCTCATCCTTGGCGCAGTCGCGGGCTTTGCGGTCTGGCAGACCGGTCAACTGCGGATCGGGCTGGGGTTCGCAGCCATGCTCGTCCTCAGCTTCGCGCTGCTGGCAGCAGTTGCCCAGGGCGTGATGCTGGCCGCGCGGCGCTGGTTCCCGCGCGGACTGCCCTATGTTGCGCGGCAGGGCATCGCCAACCTCTACCGGCCGAACAACCGCACCGCGCTGCTGCTCGTCTCGCTCGGCCTTGGCACCTTCCTCATCCTTACGCTCTACCTCACTCGCACCACCCTGCTCCGTGAGCTGCAGGTTGCCGACGACGCCGGCCGTCCGAACCTGATCTTCTTCGATGTGCAGGACGATCAGGTGGAGTCGCTCCGCCGGATCGCTGCGGAGCAGCAGGTGGTGGTCGTGCAGGCGGCGCCGATCGTGACGATGAAGATCACCGCGCTGCGCGGCCGGACGGTGGATCAGGTGCTGCGCGACAATCGCCTCGGTCGCGGCGGCCCGCTGCCCGCGACAGGCGGGCGGGGAGGCGGCCGGGGAGGGCGGGACGGCGGCAATGCAGGTGGACCGGCCGGCTGGACGCTGCGCCGCGAGTACCGCTCCACCTACCGTGAAACGCTGGACCCGACCGAGAAGCTGGTGGCCGGCACATTCACGGGGCGCGCCGACCCGGGGACGGCCGTATACCCCATCTCCCTCGAGGAGGGCGTCTTCAACAGCATGGGCCTGCAGCTCGGCGACGAGATCACCTGGGATGTGCAGGGGGTGTCGATCGCGACGAAGGTGACGAGCGTGCGGTCCGTGCAATGGCGCCAGCTTGGGGCGAACTTCTTCGCCGTCTTCCCGGTGGGCGTGCTCGAGGGGGCGCCGAAGTTCAACGTCATGGCGCTGCGCGCCGCCACACCAGCCGACTCCGGGCGCGTGCAGCGGGTGGCGATCGCGGCCCACCCGAACATCACGGCGATCGACCTGGCCCTGGTGATGCAGACGATCGACAGCGTCACGTCGAAGGTCTCGTTCGTGATTGAGTTCATGGCGCTGTTCACGGTGGCGACGGGCATCATCGTGCTGGCCGGATCGGTGATGACAGGACGCTACCAACGCATCCGCGAGACCGTGCTGCTCCGCACGCTCGGGGCCTCGCGCCGCCAGCTCGTGCGCATCCAGCTCCTCGAATATGCGATCCTCGGCCTGCTTGCCTCGGTTGTCGGCTGCGGCCTCGCCGTCGTGGGCAACTGGCTGTTTGCCTACTACGTGCTCGACCTGCCGCCGGCCGCGCCGCTCGACCTGCTCGGCACCGCCGTGCTGGCGGTGATGGCGGTGACGCTCGTCACGGGCCTGCTTTCGAGCCGAGGAATCACCAACCACCCGCCGCTCGAGGTGCTGCGGCAGGAGACGTGACGCCCGTCGGCCTCACGTCGTCGCGGGCGCGGCGGCAGGGCGGGGGGCCTCGACCGGGATCGGCGTAACCGGCGGTCCCTTCTGCAGGGTCTCCCAAGGGCCGGTGATGGCGAGGGTGAGCCCGGGGACCTGGATGTTCACGAACATCGTCGGGTGATTCGGTGCGAAGGCGATGCCCGCGAGCTCGGAAATGCCCAGGTAGCGGTTGCGGCCGAGCGTGTAAATCTTGCCCTCGGGGGTCACGCCGCGGAGGTAGTTCGAGCCGGTAAAGGTGCCGACGACCGGGGCCGGGGCGGCGTTGTCCTCGCAGATGATGAGGTCGCCCCACGGAGCCACCATGACATTGTCGCAGCTCTCAAGCAGCGCAGAGTTATTGGGCTCGAGATAGAGCTCGAGGGTGCCGGGCCTGGACGCCTCGCCGGGGGTGCCTTCGGCCGGGCTCGGCCGGTAGCGGAAAACCTGACCGCGCTGGGTGAGGCCGCCGTTGGTGCAGGCAAAGAAGACCTCGTTGTTGCCGAACCACATGCCCTCGCCGCGGGCGAAGACTGCGGCCCCGAGCGCGGCGCCGCGCGTGCGGAGGTCATCACGGGGCGACTCGACCTCGTCAATGTCGAGCCATTCGACCGCCATCGGTACATTGGGCGGCATCGTGGGGCCTCCGGTCTCGGGGTAATTGCGGGTCTCGTAGGTCTTCTTTCCCTTCACGGCGAGGACCTGGAGCCGGCCGCCATCCGTGAGGCGCCGCGGCGTGTTGGGGATGAAGCGGTAGATCAGGCCGTCATTCCGGTCCTCGGTTTGGTAAACGATGCTGGTTCGAGGGTCGACCGCCACGGCCTCGTGGTTGAAACGTCCCATCGCCTTGAGGGGCACGGGAGGGGCGAGGCCGATCTCGGTCGTGGCGGGTACTTCAAAATTGTACCCGTGCTCCTTCTCGTTGTTTTCGCTCACGCCCTCGACCGCCTCCTCACAGCTGATCCAGGTGCCCCACGGAGTCGGCCCGCCCGCGCAGTTGTGCATGGTGCCGGCAAGGCTGAGGAACATCTTCTCCGTGGACTGCGTGGTGGGGTTGTAGACCAAGGTCGAGGTGCCGCCATTGTGCGGCCGCCCCTTGCCCGCATCGTAGATCCGCGAGGCATCGACCTTGGGGAGAAGGTAGTAATCCGCGCCGAACGGGCCACTCTGCGGCAGGGGTGGGTCGAGTTCGTGGTTGCGGACGAGAATGACCCGCCCGTTGGGTCCGGCAAACGCCGCCTGACCGTCCACCTGGCCGGGGAGGTGCAGACCGTCGCTCATGATCTCGCCCGCGCGCGAGATTACCTTGTAAGTAAAGCCAGCGGGCAGGTCGAAGATTCGCCGGGGATCGGGCACGAGTGGACCATAGCCCTCAATTTCATTGAGGTACGGCTGGATCGGCGCGTTGCCGCCCCGTCCGCCCCCGCCACCCCGTCCGCCAAAGCCCGCGGGTGCCTGGGCCTGCAGGAAGCGGCCGAGGCCGACAAAGCCCGCGGTGATGCCGAGGGCGTGGACGAACTGGCGGCGGGAAAACCCGGAGCTGGAATCCGCGGGGACAGGGGGCGACGCGCTGCCGGTGGTGTGATGGATCATGGGGAGCGAAGCCTCGGCCGGTACTAGAGGGCAGGGCGGGGTGGGTGGACCAGCGGTCCGAAAGCATTTCCAGAGTGAGGGCGCGGTGCCCAGGGGCGACACCTTTTTGCGTCGCCCATCGGATTCCTGCGGTGTGGCGACACGGTAGTTGCGCACCGGCGGGCGGCCCCGTTCAACTTTCCCCGCATGAGAGAGCATCAAGCAGGTATCGGCCGGGCACGGCCGCTACACCCCCACGCCTGGCTCTGGGAGCCCTTGGAGGTGGATCCCACGTTCGTGCTTCGCCCGATGTTCGGCACGCGCGCGGTCTATCTCGACGGCCGGTTGGTGCTTTGTTTCGCCGCGCGGCGTGACCCGTGGCGCGGCGTGCTCGTGGCCACGGAAAGAGACCACCATGCCGCCCTGCGCGCAGACTGGCCTGAACTCGCGCCGCACCCAGTCCTGCCGAAGTGGCTCTATCTTCCGGAGTCGGCCGACAGCTTTGAGCGCGTCGCGGAGAGGCTGGTGCAAATGGTGCGCCGGCGTGATCCACGGATCGGCATTGTACCGCCGCGCAAGCGATCGCGGCAATAAACCAGCCGTTCGGCCTCTGCCTTCGCCGTTGATCCTATTCAAGGTGCACCGGAACTCCGGCCAGTCGTAAATCGGGGCGAGCCCTTCACACGGCCAGGAACCAGCGGTCCCGGGACCACACCATGAACCAACGCCTCCATTTCATCCTTTCCGTGTTCCTCGGGCTGTTATGGTCGCCGGGAATCGCGGCGACCGCCACCGAGGTCCCACCGTTGCTCGAGCAGGCGCTCGTCAACTCCAGCCGGGAGGACAATCGCTGGGCCTACACGGAGACCACGGTCGTTCGCCCCAAGTCGGCGAAGGAAAAGGAGGACGTGCTCACAATCGTTCGCTTTGATCCGTCAAAGCCCTACCCGGAGCAATACACGCCGCTGCTCGTCGAGGGCAAGAAGCCCACGGCATCCGACTTGAAGGAGTATCGCAAAAAGGGTGAGAAACGCGCCGAAGATCTGGAGAAGGGGGAGGGAGGCCCTGGTGGCCGCGGCCGGGGCGACGGAGCGCAACTCAACGCGCTGATCGACGCAGAGCATCTCACGGTCGTCGCCGACACGCCGACTACGGTCACCTATCGTGTTCCGCTGCGCAAGGGGGCGAAGGTGCAAGGCGCGCAGGTGGACAAGATAGAGTTTGAGATCCGCATCGCCAAGGCCGACGCGTCGATCGAGCGCATGGCAATGCATCTAAACGAAAGCATGCGGGTCATGCTCGTGGCTAATGTGAAGTCTGCCGACTTTGCGGTCGATTTCGCGCGGGTGGACCCGAAATACGCCCCAGTCATGACTCGGGTGAAGGGAGAGGCGAAGGTGAGCATGCTCCTGCTGGCCCGGTTCTCACCACACATCGACTTGTCGCGCAAGGACCACGAGCGCGTCGTACCCTACGACGACCGATTTCAGGTCTCGATCGGGCCGCTGAACGTACTCAAGTAATCACGTGGCTTGAGCGGGGTGAACGTGCCCGGATCAATTCCGCCAAGGGCTTTCGCCCCCCTGCCAGGACCGATTGCCTTCGTTCCGTACACTCCGGGCTTGTTCCCGAGCGCGGCTTCGGCGTCATGGGCGCGTGCCCCGCGTCGTTACCTTCCACTATACCCTTCGCGATCCCGCTGGCCAGATGCTTGATACCTCTGCCGGCGGCGAGCCGATCATGTTCCTCGAGGGCGCGGGCCAGATCATTGACGGCCTCGACGAGCAGCTGCGCGGTGAGCCGGCCGGTCGGAAAACCACGGTGCGAGTGCCCGCGGAGAAGGCCTACGGCCGACACGATCCTGCGCAGGTCCAGCGCGTGCCGCGCTCGGCGTTGCCGGTCGACGGCGGGTTGAAGATCGGCGACGTCTTCCAGGCCGGGGCGGACCGCCATTCGCCGGTCGTGAAGGTTGTCGCCCTCGAGGGCGACACCGTGCTGCTCGACGCCAACCATCCGCTTGCGGGCGTCGACCTGTCCTTCGAGGTGGAGATCGTCGCGGCCCGCGAGGCGACGGCCGATGAACTTCGCCACGGCCACGCGCATGGCCCGGCGGGTTGCGAGTCATGAAGGCCCTCGGCATCGACATCGGCGGCTCGGCGGTGAAGGGAGCTCCGGTTGACACGAACACCGGCCGGCTGCTTGCGGAGCGGCTCAAAATCGAGACGCCGGAGAAACTTTCGCCCGCCCGCTTGGCCGCCACGGTGGCTGAGATCGCGGCGCACTTCCGCTGGCGCGGGCCGATCGGCGTCGGTTACCCCGGCGTGATCCAGGGCACGCGCATCCGCACCGCAGCGAACCTGCACCCGCGGTTCGTCGGCTGCGACGGCGTGAAGCTCTTCGCCCGGGCCACGGGCTGCCGGGTGGCGCTGCTCAACGACGCCGCCGCCGCGGGGCTCGCGGAAATGCGCTTTGGCAGCGGGCGCGGCTTTGCCGGCAAGACCCTTATGCTCACCTTGGGCACGGGGATCGGCTCAGTCGTGGCGCTCGACGGGGTTGTGGTCCCGTTGGAACTGGGTCACCTGCCCATGAAGGGCCGCTCCGCCGAGCGGCGCGTGTCTTCCAGCGCCCGCAAGCGGCTCGACTTGTCGTGGTCGCAATGGGCGCGGCGGCTGAACGAGTATTTCGAGGTGCTCGAGACGATCATCCAGCCGGAGCTGATCATCATCGGCGGCGGCGTCAGCTCGAAGCACGACAAGTTCTTCCCGCACCTGCGCACGCGGGCCCGACTGATTCCGGCCCGACTGGGCAACGCAGCCGGCATCATCGGCGCCGCGCTGCACGCCGTGCCGGCTGCACGGGACTAAGCGTGGCTCGGACCAAGGCGGCTCACTTCGCCGCCTGTTTGGTCGCGGTGCCGTCCATCATGAAGGCGCCGCCGGCAAAGCTGACCGAGGCGTTCACTTTGTCGCCGGCGGGGGTGAGCTTGGCCTCGGCGTCGATGGCCATGCCCTGGTAGTCAAAATTGTAGCGCAGGATCAGACCCGTGCCGGACCGGATGACCTCGGCGAACTTCTGGGTTTCCATCATTTCCGATGACATCTCGCCGACCACCTTGCCGGCCTCGCTCTTCAGGGTGATCTTCATCGCCGCGGCGCCGTTCGGGCCTTCGAGCGCGAGGTCCCAGTTGCCGAGATAGGTCGCGGCGTTCTCGGGCGTGGCGGCGACGGGAGCCTTGAGGTCGGCGGGGGCGGTCGGGGCGTCCGACTTGGTCGGGGCGGCGGAGGCCTTGGGCTCGGCAGCCTTGGGAGCATCGGCACCGGAGGCAGTGACGGCGAGGGCGAAAAGCGCGGAGGCGAGAACGGGGCGGAGGTAGGATGACATGGATGGGTGGGTTGGGTTGTTTGGGGGACGAAAATCAGAGGCTGAGCCGGGTGCGAAACTCCAGGGCCTTGCGGCGGCTAATTTCGACGCGTCCGCCGCCCTTGAGGTCGAGCGCAAGGCCTCCGCTGAACCAGGGCTCGATCTTGTCGATCCAGCGCAGGTTGACGATCTGCTGGCGGTTCGCGCGGAAGAAGACCGCCGGGTCGAGGCGCTCCTCCATCGCGTTCAACGAGCGGAAGAGCAGGGGGTTCTCGGAGCCGAAGTGCACGCGGGTGTAGTTGCCCTCGCTTTCCATGAGGCGGATCTGGCCCACCTCGACGAACCAGCAGCGGTCGCCCTCGCGGACGAAGACGCGGTCGGCTGCGGAGAGCCGGCCGGTCGGGGCCGGCTCCGCGGCGGACTCGGCGGCGGGCGCTGGCGTTGCCGCAGTCCGGGTCGCGATGCGGCTGACGGCCTGGGCGAGGCGCGCGGGATCGATCGGCTTGAGCAGGTAGTCCACCGCGTTCAGCTCGAAGGCCTGCACCGCGAACTCGTCGTGGGCGGTCGTGAAGATCACGTGGGGCACGGGCGGTTCGAGTGTTTCGAGCAGTTCCAGGCCGGTCCCGCCGGGCATCTGGATGTCGAGGAACACCAGGTCGGGACGCAGGGCGGCAATCCGGGTGCGCGCCTCGGCGGGATTGGCGGCCTCGCCCACGACCGTGACCTCGGGCACGGCGGTGAGGAGCCGCTTGAGCTCGCTACGCGCGAGGCGTTCGTCGTCGACAATGAGGGCTTTCATCCGGTGTGGGGGACGGGGATGGCCGCGGCGGCCAGCACACCCGCGGTGGGGGACGGACCAACCTGGAGCGAAGCGCCGTCGCCGAACAGTAGCCGGAGCCGTTCGGCGGCATTGCGGATGCCGAGGCCGGTGGACCCGTCGTCGCCCGGCACGGTCGGGGCAAGCGAGCCGGGATTGGAGACCTCGAGTAGGAGCGTGTCGCCCTCGCGCCGGGTGCGGATCATGATCTCTCCGCCCTCGGGGCGCGGCGCGATGCCATACTTCACGGCGTTTTCCACCAAGGTCTGCAGGATCAACGGCGGCACCGGCAGGCTGAGGGTATCGGGTGCGGCCTCAAGGCGCACCCGCAGGCGTTCCTCGAACCGGACCTGCTCGAGCGCAAGGTAGTCGTTCACGATGCGCAGCTCGTCCTCGAGCGGCACGGTCTCATGCTGGCCGCTCTGGAGGGCGTAGCGCAGCAGGCCGGCGAGCCGGGTCACGGCGCCGCGGGCCCGGGCGGGGTCTTCCTCGATCAGGGCGCGGAGCGAGTTGAGCGAGTTGAAGATGAAGTGCGGGTTGACCTGCGACTTCAGGGCGCGGAGCTCGGCCTCCTTGGCTGTTGCGGTGAGGCGGAGCCGTTCGAACTCTGAGCGGGTCAACCCGTCGGAGAGATGGTAAAAGAAATAGCTGAAAAGCCAGCCGCCGAACATCACGACACCCGGGAAACAGCGGGAGAAGAAGATCATCGCCGTGGTGAACTCCGCCGGCCAGCGGGTCTCTCGGCCGAGGATGCCGTCCAGCAGCAGAAGGCCACCGGACCACAGCGCGGCGAGGGCAAAGGTCATGGCCAGCAGGCGGGGCACCAGCGGGCGCCAGCCGAGGTGTTTCCAGCCCCAGGCGCGGACGGGCAGGCGGACTAGGTGTGTGAGGGTGAAGCCAAGCAGCAGGCCCGTGATCGGGCGGATCATTTCACGGGCGGGCATGCTTGAGATTGGTTCCTTGGAGAAACTGATGGCCACAAAGGCGGCGAGGGCAGGCAGGCCCACCCAGCAGACGGCCTGGCAGATCAGGTACAGCCGGCGGTGGTCGGTGCGGGTCCGCTGATCGTGCAGTTCCTGCGCTTGGCGCAGCCGGGCCATGAGCAGCTGCCGGATATGCCGGGGGAGTTGCTCCCGGGTCAGGGGCGCGCTGAGCGGATGCTCCGAAACGGGCGGGGCCATGCGGAAGTCATAGCAGCGGGATGGCCGTTCCGAAGCAAACCTTGGAGGAGCGGTCGCGGCGGGCGATGGACGGCGGCGGGCTGCCCTGACCGCTGGTCCGGTCGTTGGGCCGTTGATCATTTCTGAGCAACAAGGTGGCGGCGCCGGCGTCATAGTTCCCAAGTGCCTAATCGGCCCCGCGTGCCCCGGAAGGCGCTGGCCCGAAACCATCCGATCGTGTTCGATTCCGAAACACCCGCGCCATGAATGCCTCCTCCAAACCCCAATCGTTCGTCATCGCCCTCCTGCTGCTGGCCGTTCTCGGCCTCGGTGTCTTTGCCTGGCGAGAGCACGATGCGCTCACGGTTCTGCGCAGCTCCCAGGTGAGCGAGAAGGATCTCGCCGCCGCCCGAGCCCGGGCCTTCGAGGCCGAGAAGCGCAACAAGGACCTCGAGGCGCAACTCGCGGCGGCGAAATCCGCTCCCCCGGCCGCCCCGGCCAATGCCCGCGGGCGCGGCGCGAATGCCGCCGACGGCGCCACGGGTCTGGCCGCCCTCTTCCAGGGGCGCGGCGGGGCCGACATGCAGGCGTTGATCACCGGCATGATGAACTCGTTCAACACGCCGCAGAACGTCGCCCTCCAGGCCACGGCGGCGAAGGCGAACCTCAGTGTGCAGTACGCCCCGTTTTTCCGGAATTCCGGACTGAGCGGCGAACAGGCCGACGCGGTCACCACGCTGCTGGCGAATCGGCAGAGCGTGATGCAGGATGTCATGGCCGCCGCGATGGCCAGCGGGGTGCAGCCGGACGCGCAGACGCTGCAAACGCTCGTTCGCGACCAGCAGGCCCAGATCGACGCTCAGCTTAAAACCACCATGGGCGATGCCGTCTTCAGCCAGTATGAGACCTACCAGGCCACACTGCCGCGGCGCCAGGAGGTCGCTTCCTACCAGCAGCAACTCACGATGGCCGGCGTGCCGATGGATGCGGCCCAAAGCGAGGCGTTGATCTCCGCGCTTGGACCCAGCGCGACGCCTGACCGGGGCCAGACCATGATTATCCCGGCGGCAGGCTTGGGTGGTGGCGCGAATGTCATGACATTCAATGCCGGCGCCGGCGGCGGAGGCGTTAACATTCGAGTTGGCGGCGGCACGTCCAACATTAGCGCCAACAACCTGACCGCGGCCGCGACCGTCCTCACGCCGACCCAGATGCAGGTCCTCCAGGCCACACAGCAATCCCAGCAGGCCGCTTCCTCGATCGGCCAGGTCATTCAAATGACGATCGGCGCGCAGCAGCGGGGTGGGGCGCCGAATGCCACGGGCAACCGCGGCGCGGCTCGCGGCAACTGAACGGGCCGCTACTCCCGCCGCCGCGCGGTGGAAATCTCGCGCCGGATTCGCATGTGCTCCGGATTGCCCTCTGGGCGGGAAACCCTGGATTGCCCAACGACCGCCGATCCGGCCTTCGAACCATTCGCCACAAGTTAGATGCAACTTTGCGGGTCCTCCCGCGTACTGACACAACCGCCTCGGGCCGGCTTGCCGGGGCGTTCAATTTCGACCATCTTTAACCGTTTCGGCTCCCTTGTGCTTCCAAACATGTCCTCCCCTCAGCCTCCGCCCGTCCTGACCCCCCGCAAGAAATCGCCCGCCAAGTGGATCGTCCTTGGCGGTCTTGTCCTCGTGGCCGCCGGGGCGGCGACTGCGTTCAAGGCCCGCGCTGGCGCCGGTGAGGTGATCCCGGTAACCACCGAGAAGGCCATCACCAAGACCATCACCCAGCTCGTCACCGCCACCGGCAAGGTCCAGCCCGAGAAGGAGGTCAAGATCGCCCCCGAGGTCTCCGGCGAGATCATCGAGCTCCCCTTCAAGGAGGGTGCGACCGTGAAGCAGGGTGACTTGCTCCTGAAGATCAAGCCCGACAACTACCGTTTCCAGGTCGAGCAGCAGGAGGCCAGCCTCGCCGCGACGAAGGCCTCCGCCGCCGACAGCAAGTCGCGCCTCGTGAAGGCTGAATCCGACTTCAAGCGCAACCAGGACCTCTATAGCACGAAGAACATCTCCGAGGCCGAATACGTGGCCGCCGTGGCCTCCTATGAGAGCGCCAAGGCCGGCTACGAAAGCGCCATCGCCAGCATCAGCCGCGCCGAGGGCTCCCTTAGCCAGGCGCGCGACCAGCTGGCCAAGACGATCATCACCTCGCCGATCGACGGCAAGATCAGTGTCCTCAATAACCAGCTCGGCGAACGCGTCACCGGCACCGGCGGCTACGGTGCTTCCGAGCTCATGCGCGTCGCCGATCTCGACCACATGGAGCTTCGCGTGAAGGTGAACGAGAACGACATCGTCAATGTGAAGCCCGGCAACCACGCCGTCATCACCATCGACGCCTTCCCCGGCCGGAAATTCAACGGCCGCGTCTCCGAGATCAGCAACTCCGCTCAGGCAGGCGCGCAAGGCTCCGACGACGTCACCAATTTCCAGGTCAAGATTGCCGTCACCGACCGTGACATTCCCCTCCGGCCTGGCATGAGCGCCACCGCCGACATCGAGACCCAGACCGTGACGAACGTCACCGCCGTACCGATTCAGAGCGTGACCGTCCGCGCCGGCTCGCTCACCTCTGAGGAACTGCAGCAGCAGCAGGCCAAGGCCGCCGAGGACAAGACCGGCGACATGCTCGACGCTGCCGCCGAGAAGGAGCAGGCCCGTCGCGGGCGCGATCAGCTCCAGCGCGTCGTGTTCGTACGACAGGGCGACACCGTGAAGATGGTGTCGGTCGAGACCGGCATTGCCGACCTCACCCACATTGAAGTGAAGCGCGGTCTGAAAGCCGGCGACGAGGTGGTCTCGGGCAGCTACGCCGCCATCTCCCGCCGCCTGAAGGATGCCGCCAAGATCCGCATCGAGCAGCCCACTACGTCCGCCACCCCGGTCGCCAAGTAACCTGGCCCGATGAGTTCCGCCCACGCGACCCTTCAGGCCCGTCCCCCGGCTCGGCCCGCCGGCGCCCTCGTCATCGAAATCGAGGGCGTCACCAAGCTCTACCAGATGGGCGAGGAGACGATCCACGCCCTGCGCGGTGTCTCGCTCAAGATCCACCGCAACGAGTACCTCGCCATCATGGGGCCCTCTGGCAGCGGCAAGTCGACCATGATGAACATGCTCGGCTGCCTCGATACCCCGACTTCGGGTCGCTACGAGTTCAACCGCAAGAATGTCGCCACCATGACCGACGACGAGCTGGCGGCCATCCGCAACCGCGAGATCGGGTTCGTCTTTCAGACCTTCAACCTGCTCCCGCGCGCCGATGCGCTCCGTAATGTCGAGCTGCCGCTGATCTATGCCGGCATCCCGGCCCACGAACGGCGCGAGCGGGCCCGCCTCGCGCTCGAGCATGTGGGCCTCGGCGACCGCGTTCACCACCGGCCCAACGAGCTTTCCGGCGGCCAGCGCCAGCGCGTCGCCATCGCTCGCGCCCTCGTCAACAGCCCTTCCATCATCCTCGCCGACGAGCCGACCGGCAACCTCGACTCCCGTACGGGCGAGGAGATCATGGCGCTCTTCGAGACCCTCTACGAGCAGGGCAACACGATCATCGTGGTGACCCACGAGGAGGACATTGCTGCCCACGCCCGCCGCATTGTTCGCCTGCGCGACGGCCTGATCGAGTCCGACAAATGACCACGCTCGGCTACGAGTTCTCCGAGTCCGTGCGGATCGCCTTTGCGCAGATCCTGGCGAACAAGATGCGCTCGCTGCTCACCGCTCTGGGAGTGATTATAGGTATCGTGGCCGTGACGCTGATGGGTACCGCGATCAACGGCATCGACGTGAGCTTCCAGAACAGCCTCGCCATCCTCGGCGACGACATCCTCTACATCGAGAAATGGCCGTGGGCTCGCACGGAAGACTGGTGGAATTACCAGAACCGTCCGGCGATCCGGCTGGAGCATGCGGAGGCGCTCAATCGGGTGTTCGAGGCCACCCCGCATTCTCAGCTCGAGGTGGCCGTGCCCGTGATCAACCGCAACACGACGGTCAAGCTCGGCGCCAACCGCGCCACCGGCGTCCGCACGCTGGGCACGACCGGTGATTATGCCCGTACGGCGACCTTTGACTTAGCTGAGGGGCGGCTCTTCACGGACGCCGAGGCGCGGGCCGGCACCCTGGTGTGCGTGCTTGGCGCCGACGTGGCGGAGACAATCCAGCCGGGCATCTCGCCGCTCGGCCAGACGGTGCGGATTAATAACCAGCCCTTCCTCGTGATCGGCATCCTCGCCAAGCAAGGTTCCTTTCTCGGTCTCTTCAGCTTGGACAACCAGGCCGTGATACCGGTGACGGCCTTCAAACGGTTTTTTGGCACCTCGAACGGGGTGCAGCTCCGGATCAAGATGAAGGACAAGAACCAGCGCGAGTCGGCCATCGACGAGCTCGTCGGCGCCATGCGCCGGGTGCGCGCGCAGCTGCCCGGGGAGCGGGACAATTTCTCGATCAACGAGCAACAGGCGTTCAAGGCCCAGCTCGACCCGATCAAGAGCGGCATCGCCCTTGTCGGCCTGTTCATCACCGGCCTGTCGCTCTTTGTCGGGGCGATTGGCATCATGAACATCACCTTCGTAAGCGTGAAGGAGCGCACCAAGGAGATCGGCACCCGCAAGGCGCTCGGGGCCCGACGGCGCACCATCCTGATGCAGTTCCTCATCGAGGCTGTCTCGATCTGCGCGGTTGGCGGCGTGGCGGGTCTGGCGCTGACGTTCGGCATCTGCCAGGTCGCCGCCCATTTCGTGCCGTCCTTCCCCATCGTCTTCTCCTTCAGTCTCGTCCTGGTCAGCATGGCGGTCTCGATCCTCACCGGCATCGTCTCCGGCTTCGCCCCGGCCCTCGGCGCCTCGCGCCTCGACCCCGTCGTCGCCCTCCGCTACGAATGATCTTCTCGGAAATCATCCTCATGGCCCTGACCTCGCTCGGCGTGAACAAGCTCCGTTCGGGTCTGACGATGCTGGGCATCACGATCGGTGTGTTTTCCGTCATCGGCGTGATGACCTGCGTCTCCGCGCTGCGCGGCTCCGTTGAGTCCGGCCTGAGCGCCCTCGGGTCCGACACCTTCCAGTTTGTGAAGCGCGCCAACTCGTTCGGCCCGCCCGACAGCCAGCAGGGCCGCCGGCTGGCCAATCGGCGCGACATCACCTACGGTCAGGCCAAGCGCTACCAGGAATTGATGGACGGTGTGGCCAACGTGGCCATCACGACCGGCTCCGGCGGAGCCCAGGCCACGTACGCCGGGCGCAAGACCCAGTCAAACGTCAGCCTCACCGGCACGAACGAGAATTACCTCACCGCGAACAAGTTCACAGTCGAGGTCGGCCGCAATCTCACGCCCGACGACGTCGACCTCGCTCGTCCGGTCGCGTTGATCGGGCAGGACCTCGTCACCCGGCTCTTTCCCTCGGAGTCGCCGCTCGACAAGCGCATCACCATCCGCGGTCACCTCTACACCATTATCGGTGTCCTCGCCTCGAAGGGCTCAGCGTTCGGTCAGAGTCAGGACGCGGTCGCACTCATTCCCGTCACGCGTTTCCTGAGCGACTTTGGTTCGCGCAACCGCTCGCTTGGCATCTCGACGCAGGCGCCGGACCAGCAGATGTACAACGACACGGTCGACCGAGCGATCTCGGCCATGCGCACCGTGCGGGGACTGAAGGCGGAAGACGACAACGACTTCGACATTTCTTCGAATGACTCGCTGATCGCGGCGTTTGCCACGGTGGCCGACAGCCTGCAGCTTGGCTCGCTGGCGATCAGCGCCATCGCCTTGGTCGCGGCAGGCGTCGGCATCATGAACATCATGCTCGTGAGTGTCACGGAGCGCACCAAGGAGATCGGTGTCCGCAAGTCGATCGGCGCGCGCAAAAAGAACATTCTCGCACAGTTCCTCATCGAGTCGGTGGTGATCTCGCTCGCCGGCGGCCTCTTTGGCATCCTCCTCGGCGTGCTTGGTGGCAACGGCGTGGCGTTGATGCTGAATGCAACCGTGGTCTTCCCTTGGAACTGGGCCTTTGCGGGTTTGGCCGTGTGCACCGTTATCGGCGTCGGCTTCGGGTTCTACCCGGCGTGGAAGGCCGCGTCGCTCGATCCCATCGAGGCGCTCCGTTTCGAGTGAGCCGCACGCCCTTTCCGGGCTTTCCACGCTCGCCCGCCGCCTTTCAACTGGCGGCGATTCCCGTCGCCCCATGTCCTATACCCCCGCCCCGGACCGCTATGCCAACCCCGTGCTTTACCGGGCCTGCGGTCGCAGCGGCCTGAAGCTGCCGCGGCTCTCCCTCGGATTCTGGCATTATTTTGGTGACGACGCCGACCATGCCGCCGGCCGGGCGCTCGTGCTGAAGGCCTTCGATCTCGGGATCACCCACTTCGACCTCGCGAACGCCTACGGCCCCCCGCGCGGCGCCGCCGAACGCAACTTCGGTCGCCTGCTCCACGCTGAGTTGGCGGCGCATCGCGATGAAATCATCATCTCCACCAAGGCCGGCTACAAGGGCTGGGACGGACCCTACGGCGACTGGGGCTCGCGGAAGTACACGCTCGCTTCCCTCGACCAGTCGCTCCGGCGTCTCGGCGTGGAGTACGTCGACATCTTTTACTCTCATCGACCCGACCCCGACACACCGCTGGAGGAGACGATGGGCGCCCTCGCGCACGCGGTCCGCAGCGGCAAGGCGCTCTATGTCGGCCTGTCGAACTACTCGCCGGAACAAACCACCCGCGCCGCGGCGATCCTGCGCGACGTCGGCACGCCCTGCCTCATCCACCAGCCGCGCTACAGCCTGTACGAGCGCGGCGTGGAGCAGGGCCTGCTCGAGGTCCTCGCGCGCGAGGGCATCGGCGCGATTGTATTCTCGCCGCTGGCGCAGGGGATTCTCACCAACCGCTACCTCGACGGGATCCCGGCGGATGCCCGGGCAGCGCGCGACCCGCGCTTCCTCAAGCCCGAGCACCTCACGCCGGCGAAGCTGGCGCAGGTCCGCCGCCTCGACTCGCTTGCCCGGGCCCGCGGCCAATCGCTTGCCCAGATGGCGTTGGCTTGGGTGCTGCGCCAGCCGGTCGTCACCTCGGCGCTGATCGGCGCGAGCCAGCCCGCACAGCTCGAGGAAAACCTCCGCGCGCTGCAGGCTCCGGCCTTTACCGCCACGGAACTGTCCGAGATCGACCGGGTGCTTGCGACGTGAACCTCATTTTGTTTGAATCCGCCGAGATCGGCGTGCCGTTGCCGCGGACGGACCCGCGCGCTGGGCACCTGCTGGAAGTGCTGCGGCGGAAACCCGGCGACACCTTCGACGCCGGCGTGGTCGACGGCCCGCGGGGCAAGGGCACTGTGGTGCGGGTGGGGGAGCAGTCCCTCGAGCTCTCGTTCGTGTGGGGGCCGCTGCCGCTGCCGCTGGAGCCGCTAGGTCTGCTCGTCGGCCTGCCGCGCCCCCAGACGGCGCGGAAGATCCTGCACGAGACCGCGGCCCTCGGCGTGGCGCGAATGGAATTCTTTGTCTCCGAAAAAGGGGAGGGCGGCTATGCCCGGAGCACTCTCTGGACCTCGGGCGAATGGCGCCGCCACCTGCTTGCGGGTGTGGCGCAGGCGTTCGACACCCGGCTGCCGGAGGTCAGGTCCGGCGAATCCTTGGCCGCGGCGCTGGAGCGATTGCCGCGGGCTGGCGGTCGCCTTGCGCTCGACAATTATGAGGCCGCGCAGGAGCTCGGACCGGCGGTGATTGGGTCTAACCCGACCGTGACACTTGCCCTGGGCCCCGAGCGGGGATGGTCCGCGGCCGAGCGCAACCTGCTGCGGTCGCAGGGCTTCACTCTCGTGCACCTCGGGACGCGGGTCCTCCGGGTGGAGACTGCCGTGGTGGCGGCCGTGACGTTGGTCCGCTCGGCCAGGGGCTGGCTGCGCTGAGTGGAAACAGGTTTCCCGGGCTGTTACGGGACGCGGATTTCCGGCATTTACACTGCGGCGGGCATTTGCTCTCTTCCGCGGTTCCAACGAGCAAACCCTGCGTATGTCTTCGCCCCTTGATCCCTCCAAGTCCGCCGCCGCGGAGCAACCCGTCGTGCCGAGCCTCGAGGAGCAGTTCCACGCGTTCTGGCTGAAGAATAGCAAGCGCGTGATCGCCGTTTGCGTCGCCGTCGCGGTCGGCATCGTCGCCGTCTACGGCTTCCAAGCCTACCAGGCTAGCGTGGACCAGGGCATCGGCGAGAAGTACGCCGCCGCGGAGACCACCGCCCAGCTGCAGGCTTTCATCACGGCCAATCCCAACCACCAACTCGCGGGCGTCGCCCAGCTTCGCATCGCCGATGAGGCCTACGCGGCCGGCAAGTACGCCGATGCCGCCGCGGCCTACGACAAGGCGACCGGCATGCTCCCGGCGGGCCCCTTCGGCGCCCGGGCCAAGCTCGGTGGCGCCATGGCCCGCATCTCCGGTGGACGTACGGCGGAGGGCGAGGACGCTCTGAAGAAGCTCTCCACCGACGCTTCCCAAGTTGCCCCCCTGCGAGCCGAGGCGACCTACCAGCTTTTCAGCCTTGCGCAGGCCTCCGGCAAGAACGAGGACGCCACCAAGTACCTGGAGCAGATCTTCCAGCTGGCGCCTTCCAGCCCGTGGGCGCAGCGGGCGATGGCCATGCGTGCCACCGTCGCGACGCCGGCTGCGCCGGCGGCCACCGCGGCTCCCGCACTGCAGCTTCCCGCGCCGGCCAAGTAAGAAGAAGGATTGGGCCGGTCGCTGGCCGGCGACGTTGACAATTTGGGCCCAAAGAGGGCAATTGGCGTGGTTTTTCGGGGTGTAGCTTAGCCTGGTAGAGCGCCTGGTTTGGGACCAGGAGGTCGCGAGTTCGAATCTCGCCGCCCCGACCAGCCTCCACCGAGCCAACGGCTGGCGGCGCCAGAGGTAGGCTCCAATGGAGGCTGCGGGCCGCCTTGTCTGCCTAGGAGCGGCGACGGCTGAATGCTTGGCGAAGGCTGGCCCAATCTCTGCTTGATTCGACCCGCGAATCCGCTACTTCTTCCCGGCTAATCTTTTCAACATGGACACCATTTCCTCCCGTGAGTCTAGCGGTTCGCCGCTCCCCCTGGTCGGCGTGATCGCTGGCGCCCTCGGCCTCGTGCTGGGCATCGTTGCCCTCGTGAAGGTCTCTACCGTCAACAAGACGCTGATGGACCACCAGCCGAAGATCGACATGGTGGACGGGATCAAGGCGACTGCCGATACCGCCAACGATGCGGCCAACAAGGCCAACCAGGGCGTGTCCACGCTACGCAATTCGGTTCAGACCAACCTCAATCAGGTCGGTGAACTGCTCGGCAACCTGACCGCCCGCCTCGACAAGATGGAGGAAGCCTCGAAGAAGGCCGCGGCCGCTCCGGCTGCGAAGGGTGGCGGCCCGGTCGTCGCCGGTCCCGGCGAGTATGTCATCCAGGCCGGTGACAACTTCAGCAAGATCGCCCGGGCCAAGGGCGTCTCGGTGGCGGACCTCCAGGCGGTCAACGCCGGCGTGAATTCGAGCAGCCTCAAGGTCGGCCAGAAGATCAAGCTGCCGGTGAAGAAATAATTCTTCCGCAAACTTTCCCCGATGCCTCCTCGCCTTTCGGCCGGGAGGCATTTTTATTTTCACCCCATGAGTTCGGCGTCACCCCAACCCGCCCGCTGGGAAAATTTAGGCGAGCGTACCGTGGCGCACACCCGGATCTTCGATGTGCAGGCCCGGAAGTACCGCCACCCTGTGCGCGGCACCGAGCGCGAGTTCGTGGTGGTGAACGCTCCGGACTGGGTAAACGTGCTGGCGCTCACGCCCGACGGCCACCTGGTGCTTGTGAATCAGTTTCGCTACGGCATCGACTGCTTCTCGCTCGAGATCCCCGGCGGCGTGATCGATGCGGGCGAAGACCCGGTGGAGGCGGCGGTCCGCGAATTGCGTGAGGAGACCGGCTATGTTGGCCAACGCGCCCGTCTCATGGGCACCATCCGTCCGAATCCCGCCTTTATAGGCAACCACTGCCACCTCGTGCTGGTGGAGCAGGCTGTCGTGGCGGGCCCGGCAGACTGGGATCACGACGAGGAGATCGCGGTCTCAACTGCGTCAGTGGAGGAGGTCTTTGCCTGGGCGCGCAATGGCCGTATCTCCCACGGCATGGTCCTGAATGCCCTCTGGTATTTCGCTCCGGTCTGGGAGTCCCTCGGGCGCCCGGGTGCCGTTTGACATCACGGAATGCCGCACTTAGCTGCCGACCTCCCCTGCTGATGTCCCGTCCCACCTTTGCCAACTCCACCGCCTCGCTGGGCGCCGCTGCCGGCGATCTCGTGCCCGGGCCCCTCGAGCAGGAAATCCGGCGGATCTACGAGCGGAGCCCGATTTACGGCCAGCGCTTCCCGCTGCACGCCGAGCCGCTGCGCTGGGAGTGCTACCGCGAGATCCCCGCGCTGGACAAAAAGACGATCATCGAGCGCGGCCACCAGGCGTTCTTCGCCGACTATGGCGTGATCGAGCGCGGGCTGCAGGAAAGCCTTTATGAGTACGAGGCGACCTCGGGCACGACGCAGGGCCCGATGACGGTGATCATGGAGGAGGGCTGGTGGAACGCCCAGACCGCGCGGGCTTACCAGGCCTCGCCCATCCTCCGCGAGTTCGTCGGCCGGCCCTACCGCAAGTGCGTCCTCGCGCCGGTCGGCTGCTCCAGCAACCTCTGCCCCTACGAGGATCATCCGTTCCCGCACCGCTATTTCGACGGCACCGTCTACCTGAACCTCTCGAGCGACCCGTTTGCTTTTCCCGAGGCGGAATGGGATCGCATCGTCGTTGAGCTGCAGGCCACGCGTCCGGAAGTGATCGAGGGCGAGCCCGTCTACCTCTCGCTCCTCGCCCGCGCGGCGCAGCGGCGCGGCGTGAAAGTTCCCAGTGTGCGCGCGATCATCCTCACTTACGGCAAGGCCAGCCGGCAGCATGGCGACCGCATCCGCGAGGTGTTCCCGGCCGCGCAGGTCGACCTCTACGGTTCCACCGAGGCCGGATATCTGTTCGTCGGCGAGGCGTTCCGCGATGACTCCCAGGCGATCGACGCCAACGCGTTTATCGAGCTCACTCCCTGGCGCGGCGGGCTGAAGGACGTTTACCAGATCCACGTCACCACCCGCGACCGCGAGGCCATGCCGCTGCTGCGGTACCACACCGGAGACATCGTGCAGCGCTTTCCCACGGGCTTCCGTCTGCTCGGCCGCGAGGGCGGGCTGCATTTCCGGGCGGACGGCTCGCTGGTCTCGCCCACCGAAATCGACGCGGCCCTGCCCGCGTCGTTCCGGTGCTGGCATTACTCGCTGGTGCAGACTGCCCCCGCGCGCTGGGACTTCCATTATGTGGCCGAGGAGAGCGCCGACCATGCGGCCGTGGAGTCCAGCTTGGCCACGATGCTCGGCGACGGGCACCGCGTGAACGCGTTCCGCCGCAAGTTCATCGCCCCGGCCGCGAGCGGGAAGTTCGCCCTGCTGAAGCCGCTCGGCCGCTGATCCGGGCGCGGCCCGATCCTTCTCTCCGGGGTTAGGCTGACTTATATGGTGAGGCGGACGGCCTCCGGCCCGGTGCGGTCCTTTACTTTGCTGGGGCCTTTCCGTTAGCAAGTGCGCCCGTGGCGGGTGAACCGCCACGTCCTGTCGGAACACCCTTTGCAATGAGTCCTCTCGGCAATCTCCTCCGCTCCTCCCTGGGTCGGAAGCTCATCATGGCCCTCACGGGCATCGTGATGGTCGGCTTTGTCGTCGGCCACCTCGCGGGCAACCTGCAGATTTTCCAGTCGCCCGACCACCTCAACGGCTACGCGGCCTTCCTGCACCAGCTCGGGCCGCTGCTCTGGGTGGCGCGAATCGTCCTCCTCGCGAGCGTCGCGCTGCACATCTGGGCCGCCACGTCGCTCACGCTCGAGAATAAGCGCGCCCGCGGCAACGAGGGCTACGCCGTGAAGACCTGGCTCCGGGCTTCGCTCGCCTCGCGCGCGGTTCGCTGGACCGGCTACATTGTGCTGGCCTTCCTGCTCTATCACCTTGCGCACTTCACGCTCGGCATCGCCGGCGCGGAGCACTTCAAGGCCAATCTCCCCTCCTACACCATGCAGGAGGACTACCACGTCGCCGGCTACCTTGTTGTGACCAAAGGCACGGCCGTGCCCGACGTGCACAGCATGGTGATCCTCGGCTTCCAGAGCCCCGTGGTCTCGCTCTTCTACATTATCGCCGTCGGTCTCCTCAGCTTCCACCTCCTGCACGGCATCGACAGTCTCTTTCAGACCCTCGGCTGGCGCACCACCAACTGGGCCGGCGTGCTCCGCGCCGTGGCCCTTGCGTTCTGCGTGCTCTATTTCGCGGGCAATCTCCTCATCCCCGGCGCGGTCCTGACCGGCGCCAAGGGCCTCCGGCCGGGCTTCGCCCGCGAGGCCGTCAAGACTACCTCTGTGCTGCGCTGATCCCCTTCCGCCATGGCAACCCTCGACTCCAGGATTCCGTCCGGCCCGCTCGCCGACAAGTGGCGCAAGCACAAGACGGAGATCAAGCTCGTCAACCCGGCCAACAAGCGGAAGTACGAGATCATCGTCGTCGGCGCCGGCCTCGCCGGTGCCTCGGCCGCCTCGACCCTCGCCGACCTTGGCTACAAGGTTAAGAACTTCGTCTTCCACGACAGCCCCCGCCGCGCCCATTCGATCGCCGCGCAGGGTGGCATCAACGCCGCCAAGAACTACCAGAACGACGGCGACAGTGTCTACCGGCTGTTCTACGATCCCCTGAAGGGAGGCGATTACCGCGCCCGCGAGGCCAACGTCCACCGCCTCGCCGAGGTCTCGGTCAACATCATCGACCAGTGCGCCGCGCTCGGCGTGCCCTTCGCCCGTGAGTACGGCGGCCTCCTTGCCAATCGTTCCTTCGGTGGCGCCCAGGTCAGCCGCACGTTCTACGCCCGCGGCCAGACCGGCCAGCAACTCCTGCTCGGCGCCTACTCCTCGCTTTCCCGTACCGTTGGCGCCGGCCTCGTCGAGCTCCACTCGCACAGCGAGATGCTCGACCTCGTCGTGGTGAACGGCCACGCCAAGGGCATCATCGTCCGCAACCTCGTCACGGGCGAGATCACCCGGCATTCGGCCGACGCCGTCATCCTCGCGACCGGCGGCTACGGCAACGTCTACAATCTCTCCACGTACGCTCGCGGGTCGAACTGCACCGCCATCATGCGGGCCTATCGCCGTGGCGCCTGCCTCGCGAATCCGTGCTACACGCAGATTCACCCGACCTGCATCCCCGTCAGCGGCGATTACCAGTCCAAGCTCACGCTGATGTCGGAGTCCCTCCGCAACGACGGCCGCATCTGGGCGCCGAAGAATCCCGCCGATCGGCTCAAGGCCCCGAACGAGATCGCGGAGCAGGACCGCGACTACTTCCTCGAGCGCCTCTACCCGAGCTTCGGCAACCTCTGTCCGCGCGACGTCGCTTCCCGCGCCGCCAAGCGCGCCTGCGACGACGGCCGCGGCGTCGGCGAGTCCGGCCTCGGCGTGTATCTCGACTTTGCCGACGCGATCAAGCGCCTCGGCGAAAACGGCGTGCGCGAGCGCTACGGCAACCTCTTCGACATCTACCACGAGATTACCGCGGAGAGCGCCTACAAGACGCCGATGCGCATCTACCCGGCGGTCCACTATACGATGGGCGGCCTGTGGGTGGACTACAACCTGATGTCCAACGTCCCGGGCTTGTTCGTGCTCGGCGAGGCCAACTTCTCCGACCATGGCGCCAATCGCCTTGGCGCCAGTGCGCTGATGCAGGGCCTCGCGGACGGCTACTTCGTCATTCCGTACACCATCGGCGATTACCTCGCGGGCCAGAAGCCCGGCTCCCGCCCCTCGGCCGACGGCGCTGAGTTCAAGGCCGCCGAGGACAGCGTGCGCGGGCAGACTTCCCGGTTCCTCTCGACCAAGGGCAAGGAGCCCGTCAGCCACTTCCACAAGCGCCTCGGCAAGATCATGTGGGAGTACTGCGGCATGGCCCGCACCAAGGAGAGCCTCGAGACCGCCCTCCAGAAGATCCCCGCCCTCCGCGAGGAGTTCCGCGCCAACGTCAATGTCCCGGGCTCGGCCGAGACCCTGAACCAGTCCCTCGAGCAGGCCGGCCGCGTGGCCGACTTCATCGACCTCGGCGAGCTGCTCTGCCGCGACGCGCTGACCCGCGAGGAAAGCTGCGGCGGCCACTTCCGCGAGGAGCACCAGCATCCCGACGGCGAGTGCAAGCGCGACGACGAGAAGTTTGCCCATGTCGCCGCTTGGGAATTCCAGGGCGAGGGCAAGACCCCGCTCCGCAATGTCGAGCCGCTCAACTACGAGTTCGTGAAGATGAGCGTGCGCAACTACAAGTAAGCCGCTTTCCCCATGGTCGCTGAAAACCAAAGCAAGAGCCTGGGCATCACCCTCCGCGTTTGGCGGCAGGCCGGCCCGTCCCAACCCGGCCGGTTCGTTGAGTACCAGTCGAAGGATCTCAACCCGAACATGTCGTTCCTCGAGATGCTCGACGTCGTGAACGACGAACTCACCCGCAAGGGCGAGGAGCCGATCGCTTTCGCCCACGACTGCCGTGAGGGCATCTGCGGCACCTGCTCGTGCACGATCAATGGCAAGCCCCACGGTCCCGGCAAGGGCGTGGCCACTTGCCAAGTCTACATGCGGAGCTTCCGTGACGGCGATGTCGTCACCGTCGAGCCCTTCCGGGCCGCCGCCTTCCCGGTCATCAAGGACCTCGTCGTTGACCGCAGCGCCTTCGACCGCATCCAGCAGGCCGGCGGTTTCATAACCGCCCGCGCCGGCTCCGCGCCCGATGCCAACGCCCTCCCGGTGCCGAAGCCCGATGCCGACCTCGCAATGGACGCCGCCACCTGCATCGGCTGTGGCGCTTGCGTCGCGGCCTGCAAGAACGCCAGCGCCATGCTCTTCGTCGCCGCCAAGGTCGGCCACCTCGGCCTGCTGCCCCAGGGCCAGGCCGAGCGCGAACGCCGCGTACTAGCCATGGTCGGCGTCATGGACGCCGAGGGCTTCGGCAACTGCACCAACCAGTACGAGTGCAGCGCCGCCTGCCCCAAGCTCATCTCCCACGACTTCATCGCCCGCATGAACCGCGACTACTTCGCCGCCAGCCTCAAGGCCGCCGTGAAGCCCGTTTCCCTCGGCGGCAGCGGCGGCGCCTAAGGGTTCGAGGTGCGGTCGCCTAGCCTTGTCCGCCGTAGGCCTGGCGATGGCTGACGAGGAGACCGTGCAGATCCCGGGCGCCATCCGCCCACAAAAAAGCCACGCCGTTTCGGGCGTGGCTTTTGTTTTGGAAGGGAAGGAACCCCTTACTTCTTCGGGTTCTGGGCCTGGAGGTCGGCGAGACGCTTGTCGGTCTCGTTCATCCGGTTGATCAGGTCCTGCTCGATGGCGCGGCGCTCGCTGTTCGAGACGATGCTCTTGTTCGCCACATCCTTGACCAGGTTGGCCGGGAGCGAAAGCAGGCGGGTGATCGCGCCGTTGTCCTTGATCGAGCTCAGGTAAAGGGCGGTGACCTCGTGGGCCAGCTTGGCCGAATCCTGCGCGACGGACTGGGTGGCCTGCAGGTTGTTGTTCAGCTGCTGGTTCTTCGCCATCTCGGCGGTCAGCACGCGGCCGATCTGGTCGGAGATGCGCTCGCTGTAGGCGTTGATGGACTCGCGGGTGAGGTTCTGGTCCTTGGCCATTTCCTGCAGGATCGGCGAGATCTTGTCCGCCATGCGGGTCGAGACCTTGTCGACCTGCTCGTTCTGCATGCGCTCGGCCTCCTCCGGGCTCTTCGGGAGGGGATTGTAGGGCTGCACCTTCTTGGCGATGGCCTCGGCGAGGGCGTTCACCTTGTCGGCGTTCAGCTTGGCGACCTCCTCGGTCGTCATGAACACGTCCGCCTCGCGCTTCTGGATGGCGTCCTTGAGCAGCTTGTCGACCGAGTCGATCTGGCGGCGCGTCTGGTCCGAGGAAGCCTTGATCTGCGCCTCAAACTCGGCGCGTTGCTTCTCAAGCTTCGCGTCTTGGTCGGCCTTGGCCTCGTCGAGCGTCTTTTGGGAGAGCCAAAACGCGGCTCCAATGACGAGAGCAGCCGTCAAAATGACAGCCGGAATTTGTTCTTTGAATTTTTGCCACATGTTAGTGTTCGTTGCTGGACTGGATCTGATGCGGTCAGCTAGCTTTGAATGCCGGATGGCGATTTTGCAATCACGCACTCGGCGGTGAAATCAGGTTGAGCCTGACTCCAACGACTTGCAGGTTGACGGAATGAGCTTAAACCGCGTCGAGCAGGTGTTTTTCGACTACCTTTCGCAGCGGGCCGAGGAGCGACAGTATTGGCAGGAAAAGGTTCGACGCCTCGTGGCCAAGGACGGCGTAAACCATTACTCCATAATGGCATTGGAAAGAGATTTATGGGGGAACTTCGTCGAGCGGAGCCAAATGGTGCC
This sequence comes from Opitutales bacterium, assembly GCA_900299415.1. Classification (GTDB taxonomy): domain Bacteria; phylum Verrucomicrobiota; class Verrucomicrobiia; order Opitutales; family Opitutaceae; genus CAIYFD01. The sequence continues at coordinate 4,845 of OMJT01000170.1, read as the reverse complement.
CGCCCTCAAGGACTGGGTGAGGCACCACGGCTCGGCCAAAACCAGCATGCGGAACCTCGCCGAGTACCTGGTTCGCCTTTGGGTGGCGCCGCGTCCCAAGCCGAAGGGCACGCCGGATGTAAAAACCCTGTGAACCAAATATCCGAGTAACCATCGGCGGCATGTTCCGTCTATCTCGATGGTTATGACATCTTCCCCGCCTAGCGGGGAAGATATGCGGCAACTATGAAAGCTGGTGGCGGGCTACTTAGGGGTAAATAGCCCGCCACTTTTTTTGCGATCCATGGCTGTCTTCCGGCATGGGCCGCCGAGATTTCGCGTTGTTATTGGGTTTTTGCAGCGCCATGGATTCGTGCACATGAACGCCGCGCGTCACTCCACCGGTCTGGGTTGGCGGCAGGCTTTCGGGCCGGTGGATGCGGTCGGGGTGGAGGAGCGCGTGGCAAAATACACCACCCGCAGCATTAAGAAGGCGTCCAAGCTCTGGGGTCTGCGCTGCGCGGTCTCGATGGTCGACCTCACCACTCTCGAGGGCAAGGACACCCCCGGCAAGGTCGCCTCGCTCTGCCGCAAGGCCCTGCGCCCGCACGAGGGCGAGGACATTCCCCCGGTTGCGGCTGTCTGCGTTTATCCCGCGATGGTGCGGCATGCCCGCCGCCACGTGCGCGGCACCTCGGTCAAGGTCGCCTCCGTGGCTACGGCGTTCCCCTCCGGCCAGGCGCCCCTGCGGACCCGACTCGCCGAGGTGAAGGCGGCGGTGGGCGACGGGGCCGACGAGATCGACATGGTCATCAACCGCGGCGCCTTCCTCGCCGGCGAGTTCGGCCGCGTGCAGGACGAAATCGCGCAGGTCGTCGCGGCCTGCGGCCCGGCTACCCTCAAGGTGATCCTCGAAGTCAGCGAGCTGGAGACCTACGACGCCATCCGGCACGCCTCCTTCCTCGCCATGGCGGTGATTCGCCCGGGCGACTTCATCAAGACCAGCACGGGCAAGACCGGCCTCAACGCCACGCTCGCCAACAACCAGGTCATGCTCGACGCCATCCGCGATCACTACCTCGAGACCGGTGTAGCCATCGGCATGAAGCCCGCCGGCGGCATCCGCACTGCCAAGCAGGCGCTGCAGTTCCTCGTCGCCGTGAAGGAGACCCTCGGCGATGCGTGGCTCACCAACACTCGCTATCGTTTCGGCGCCAGCGCCCTTCTCAATGACCTGCTCCGCCAGATCGAGAAGGAGCGCCAGGGCTGCTACCAGGCGCCGTGGAACTTCAGCGATGCCACCGAGGCGTACTGAGTTTCAGTACTCGCAACGCCACCGGCTTTTCCTCCCAATCCGATGCCCATGACCCGCCCAGCCGAAACTCCCCGCGCGCGGACCCGTGGCTCCGCGGCGGCGCTGGTGTTCGGCGACCTCTGGGAATACGACCCGGCCCCCGAGACCGCCGACCCGCGGCTCCAGGAACAGTACGAGCTCTTCATCAACGGCCGCTTCATCGCGCCGCGCGGCGGCCGCTACTTCGACTCGATCAATCCCGCCACGGGCCGCCGCCTCGCGCGCATCGCCCTCGCCGGCAAACCCGATGTCGACGCCGCCTACCGCGCGGCCGCCCGCGCGTTCCCCGCCTGGAGCCGCCTGCCGGGACGCGATCGCGCCAAGTACCTCTTCCGCATCGCCCGGTTGCTGCAGGACCGCGCCCGCGAGTTCGCCGTCGCCGAGACCATGGACGGCGGCAAACCCATCCGCGAGTCGCGCGACTTCGACCTGCCGATGGCGGCGGCGCACTTCTTCTATCACGCCGGCTGGGCCGACAAGCTGGAGTACATCGTCCCCGGTGGTCGCGCCCGCCCCCTCGGCGTCGTCGGGCAGGTGATCCCGTGGAATTTCCCCCTGCTCATGCTCGCGTGGAAACTCGCCCCGGCGCTCGCGATGGGCAACTGCGTCGTCCTCAAGCCCGCCGAGACCACCAGCGTCACCTGCCTCAAGTTTGCCGAGATCCTGCGCGACGCCGGGCTGCCACCGGGCGTGGTCAACTTCGTCACGGGCGCCGGCGGGGTCGGCGCCGCCGTCATCGCGCACCCGCTCGCCGCCAAGGTCGCCTTCACCGGCTCCACTGAGGTCGGCAAGGCCATCATGCGCCAGCTCGCCGGCACCGGGAAGCGCATGACCCTCGAGCTCGGCGGCAAGGCGGCCAACATTATTTTCGACGACGCTCCCCTCGACCAGGCCGTGGAAGGCATCGTGAACGGCATCTTCTTCAACCAGGGCCATGTCTGCTGCGCCGGCTCGCGCCTCCTCGTGCAGGAGTCCGTGGCCGAGCGCGTCATCCCCCGCCTCAAGTTCCGCCTCCGGCACCTGCGCGTCGGCGATCCCCTCGACAAGAACACCGACATCGGCGCGATCAACTCCAAGGCCCAGCTCGCCCGCATCCGCGGCCTCGTCGCCGCCGGCGTGCGCGAGGGCGCGGACTGCTACCAGCCGGCCTGCCGCCTGCCGGACCAGGGCTACTTTATCCGTCCCACACTCTTCACCGGCGTCACCCAGAGCCACCGCATCGCCCGCGAGGAGATCTTCGGCCCCGTGCTCAGCGTGCTCACCTTCCGTACCGTGGAGGAAGCCGTCGAGAAGGCCAACAACACCCCCTATGGCCTCAGCGCCGGCGTCTGGACCGACAAGGGCTCGCGCATCCTCAAGCTCAGCACGGAGCTCAAGGCCGGCGTCGTCTGGGCCAACACCTACAACAAGTTCGATCCCGCCTCGCCCTTCGGCGGCTACAAGGAGAGCGGCTTCGGCCGCGAAGGGGGCCGCCAAGGCCTGCAGGACTACCTGCAGATCGGCTGACCCCTCTCCCAGCTCCCAGCTCATAGCTCCCAGCTCCGATGCCTCGCCTCCCCATCATCAAGACCCCGAAGGTGCTCGTCGGCGGAGCCTTCATCCGCTCCGAGAGCGGCCGCGTCTTCCCGCTGCGGTCCGGCGCGGGCGCGGCGGTGGCCAACATCCCGCAGTGCACGCGCAAGGACCTTCGCAACGCTGTCGAGCTCGCCGCCAAGGCCGGCCCCGGCTGGGCCCGCCGCACGCCCTACAATCGCGGCCAGATCCTTTACCGCATTGGCGAGATGCTCGAGTCGCGCGTGGCCGAGATGACCGATGCCCTCTGCTGGACCCGCCGCGGCTCCGCCGGCCGCGCCGCGGCCGCCCAGGAAGTGAGCCAGACGATCGACCGCCTCGTCCATTACGCCGGCTGGGCCGACAAGTACGAGCAGCTGCTCGGCAGCGTGAACCCGGTCGCCGGGCCCTTCTTCAATTTCACCGTCACCGAGCCGATGGGCGTCGTGGGCCTCATCGCCCCCGCCGAGGCTCAGCTGCTCGGCCTCGTTTCCCTGATCGCCCCCGCCGTGGTCAGCGGCAACACCGTCGTGGCCCTCGCCTCGGAGCAGAATCCCTATCCCGCCATCGTGCTCGGCGAACTGCTCGCCACCAGCGACGTCCCCGGCGGCGTGGTGAACCTGCTCACCGGCTTCCAGCGCGAGCTTGTCCCGTCCTTCGCCACCCACGCCCACCTGCGGGCCATCACCGCTGTGGTCGGCCCCGACCACGCGCGCACCCTCGGCCTCGGCGCCGCCGAGAGCGTCAAGCGCCTGAAGGTCCTCCCGGCCGGCGACGTGGATTTCGGAGACAACGCCGCCCAGGGCCTCTCCTGGATCCGCGCCCTCGTGGAGTGCAAAACCACCTGGCACCCGATCGGCGCCTGAGGATCGATCTGTTTCTAACCGCGGATTACGGGGATTGCACGGATGGTTGAGGGTCCGACCCCCAATCCATCAGTGAAGATCGGTCCGAATCAGGTTTCTCGATTCCGAAAGACCGAGCCCCCATCCGTGTAATCCGCGGTTAAACTCGCCGGGATCGCGGCGTAAAATCTTTCTCGAAATCGCGCGCGTGGGGTAAACGCCGGGGAAAAAGGTCGCCGCTCCCGTAGCGCGGTGCGACCGAAACGTTTATGGTGCGCCATGCACTCGGCCAGCCTGACTTCCTGCCGCGGATCGAACTCCGGTTTCTCATCCGGGGAATCCGTGAAATCCGCGGTTCAATCCTCCGGTTCCGGCCTCGCGCCCTCTCCCATGAAAACCACCAAGAAGATCCTGATCGCCCATCACGACGCCGGCATGCGCCGCCGCCTGGTGATGCTTTTTGCCGCGGCGGGTTTCGACGTCCGCTCCTTTGTCTCGCCCGACGCCGTCCTTGAGGGCGCGCGGGCCGAGTGGTTCGACCTCGCCCTGATCGACGGCGACGGCGCGGGCTCTGCGCTCGCCACGGGCCTGCGCGAGATCCAGCCCACCGTGCAGCTCCTCCTCATGGTGCCCAAGATGGATCTCGGCATGGTCGTCCAGGGCATCCGTCAGGGCGCGGCCGAGGTCGTCGTGCTCACCGACGACCCCATGCCGGTCCTGCGCCAGGCGCTCGCCTTTTTCCACCTCGAGGCCCCGGAGGGTCTGGACGCGGGGGAAGTCGCCGCCCTCGAGGCCCGCGCCGCCGAAACGGAAGCCGCCGACCAGCCCGGATCCACCGTTGGCCTGGAGGCCCGGCTGCTGCATCTGATCCGGCAGAACGAGGACCTCACGGCCCGGGTCGGCCGCCTGCAGGGCGAGAAGGGCGGCCTCGAGGCCGAACTGCGCACTCTGCTCGCGCAGGCCGCCGACGCGCACCGCCTGCAGGGTGACCTCGAGCACGTCCGCGAGGAACGCGAACTCGCCACCTTGTACTCGCCGCTCATGGCTTCGATTTGGGCATACCTCTCGGCGGCATTTCGGAGAGGATGCCCAACGATTTTTTTAGGACTTCGCGCT
>OMJT01000169.1 GCA_900299415.1 Opitutales bacterium | reverse complement strand
GTGCATCGCCACGCTGCGGCGGGCGCCCAGCGCAGGGTGGGCGGCGACCGCCTCGGCCGGGTCCTGGTGGAGCGGGTGCATGAACCAGCGCGGCGCGTAGGCCCCGATCGGGAGGAGCGCGAGGTCGGGCGGGCCGAGCCGCTGGGCGATTTCATCGTACAACCCGGCATTGAACCCCGTGTCGCCCGCAAAGAACAATCGCGCCCCGGGCATGCTGAGGCCAAACCCCCCCCCCAGAGCCGCCGGTTGGTGCCGCCGATGACCCGCCGGCACCAGTGCTGCATCGGCGTGAGCACGATCTCCACCCCTGGCACCCAAGGGTGGGTTTGCCACCAGTCGAGGTCCACGGCGCGGCGCACCCCGAACTCCCGCATCAGGTCCGCGTGGCCAAGGGGGGCCAGCACGACCGGGTCGTGCGTCGCCGCGAGGCGGCGCAGCGTAGGGGCGTCACAGTGGTCGTAATGGTCATGGCTCAGCAACACGCCGTCGATCCGCGGCAGGTCGGCGAACGCGATCCCCGGGGCGCGCAGGCGCCGCGGGCCGGCCCACGTCACCGGGCTGGCGCGTTCCGAAAACACGGGGTCGGTGAGGAAATTGCCGTGGGGCGTCTGGAGCAGGAAAGAGGCGTGCCCGATCCACGTCGCGGTAATCCCGGCGGCCGGCGGCGGGGGTGGAGGGCGCGGCGTGAGGGTGACGCGGTCGGGCCAGCGCGCCGCTCGGCTGGTGAGTTTCCAGCGCAGCACCGCCCATTCGGAGTGCGGACCGCGGCCACCGGGGTTGAAAAAGGTTTTCCCGTTGCAGTGGTCGGAGGGCGGGAATGACATCCGCAGCGTTATGCAACCAGGCCGGCCCGCCGCGCAATCCTTCCGCCGGGAGGTCCCATGCGCATAAGCGGCGGCGAGGCCCGCGGGATCAACCTGCTCGTCCCCAAGGGCGACGCCGTCCGGCCCGCCACCGACGGCATGCGCCAGTCGGTATTCTCCAGCCTCGCCGCCCGGCTCCCCGGGGCGCGTTTTCTCGATCTTTTTGCCGGCAGCGGGGCCTACGGGCTCGAGGCCCTGAGCCGCGGCGCCGCCGGCGGGATCTTCGTCGAGCAGAACGCCAAGGCCGTGGCCTGCGTGCGCCACAACCTCGCCGCCGTCTGCCGGAGCCTTGGCCGCGGACTCGACGGGCTGGAGATCCGGCAGGCCGACGCACTCAAGGTCAGCCTGCCTCCCGACGAACGCTCGCCTGACCTCGTCTTTGTCGCCCCGCCCTATCCCCTGATCCCGGAAATCGCCCCGCGGCTCTTCGCCCGCCTCGGCGAGCTGCTCGCGGGCCACGCCGAGGCCTTGGTGGTTTTCGAGCTGCCCGGCGGCACCGAACTCGCGCCCGTCGGCTGGACCTGCGTGAAGGAGCTCGGCCGCGGCGCCCGCCAGCCGACGGTCCGGATTTTTCGCCAGGGCAACCCATGACCCCGTCGATTTCCTCCTCCTTCGCCGTTGTCGGGGCCGGCGCGATCGGCCTCAACTACGGCGTGCGGCTGGCGCTGGCCGGCGCAGACATGCGTTTCCTCGTGCGGGGCGACCCCGTTCCACTGCGCACGGACGGCCTGCGCGTGATCGAGAAGGCCCGCACCCTCGAGCTGCGCCCGGCGCAGGTGTTTGCTCGGCCGGAGGAAATCGGACCGGTCGACGTCGTGCTCGTCGCCCTCAAGACCACGGGTAACGCGGAGCTCTCGCGGCTGCTCCCGCCCTTGGTCGGGCCGGACACGCTGGTCGTCACGCTCCAGAACGGACTCGGCAACGAGGAATACCTTGCGGGCCTCGTCGGGCCAGACCGAGTCCTCGGCGGCATCTGCTTCGTCGCCTCCACCCGCACCGGGCCCGGCGAGGTAACCTGCTATCATCCCGGCGCGATCACCCTCGGCGAGCACGGCCGGCCGGCGGCGGAGCGCACGCGGGCCCTCGCCGCGGCGTTCACGGCGGCGGGCGTGAAGTGCACGGCGGTCGAAAACCTGGCGGAGGCGCGCTGGCGGAAGTTGGTCTGGAATGTCCCCTTCAACGGCCTCGCCATCGTCGCCGGCGGCATTACGACCGACCGCATCCTCGCCGACCCCACACTGGCGGCCGAGGTGCGCGCGTTGATGGATGAGATCGCGGCCGGCGCCGCGAAGCTCGGGTACGGGATCCCGGAGCCGTTTATCCAGCGCCAGCTCGACTCCACGCCCCCGATGGGGCCGTACCAACCCTCGAGCCTCGTCGATTTCCTCGCGGGCCGGGCGGTGGAGATCGAGGCGATCTGGGGCGAGCCGCTGCGGCGGGCGCAGACGGCTGGCGCTGCGATGCCGCGGCTGGCGGACCTGTACGCCCGGCTGCACGCTGCGATCAGCCGCGCCGGATCTCGGAGCCGCTGAAGCGGATCTGGATGCGGTAGACCTTCTTCGTCCGGCAGGTGATGGCGCCGGTGGCGAGGTCCACCTTGTGCGGCACCTCGATTTTGTGCAGGTCGAGCACCGCGTGGTAGCCGCGCTCGGAGAACACGTCGATGAGCATGGCGAGCGCGAGCGGGTTCTCGAGCACCGGGTCCTCGGTGTTGATCTGGGCGGTGCCGGAGATCGCGTGCCGGAGCACGATCGGCATGATCTTCGTCTCGATGAAGCCGACCACTTGGGCGAAGAGCGGCCCGTGGGCCAGCTCGTAGCTGTCGAGGCGCTTCACCAGCTCCTGCCGGGCGTGGATCACGATCTGGCGGGCGACGGGCACCCCGCGCAGGCGGTCGACGGTGCGGGAATCGAGCTCAAGCGTGCTCTGGTACTCGAGCTCGCGCATGATGTTCTGCTCGACCTCGTCGAAGGAACCCTGGGCGTTGATGAAGTGGTAGTGGAAGGTCTCCTTCAGCGATTGTAGCGCCTCCCAGGTCTGCTCCTTGAAGACGCGGTACCGTCGGGAAGCGAGGGCCTGGTCGTAGTCGGTGGCGCGCTCCTCCCAGAGGTCGCCGATGCCGGTGCGGCGGACTTCCTCGTTGTGGGCCTTGACCTCGCGGCCACGCTTGATCTGGCGGTCGATCGAGGTGCGCTCGTCCACGAATAGCACCATGATGTGCACGGTGGGCTGGCGGAAATGGATGCTGAGCGGCGTGTCGTAGAACTCCTGCCGCAGCCCCTGCATGCGGGCGACCAGAAGCTTGAGACACTCGACCTGCACCTTGGTGCGGGGGAAGCCGTCGAGGATGACACCGTCGCGGTATTCGGGGCGCAGCAGCTTGCGCAGCAGGAGGGTCACGACCTCGCGGTCGCCCACCATGTTGCCGGCCTCCTTCAGGCGGCGGGCCTCGGGGGAGTCGAGCAGGGCGCTGATCACGACGGGCTCGCAGGTGAGCCCGCGGGCCTTCGCGATGAAGTCGCTGTTCGTGCCCTTGCCGGCGCCGGGCGCGCCGCCGAGGAGCAGGAATTCCTTGGGGAAGCGGAGGTTTTCCCGGCCGACGTCCGCCTCGAGGTTTTGCCAGACCGCCTCAAAGATGAGCTGGGCATCCTTGATTTCCAGGTCGGGTACCTTCGCGGCGGCGTTCGGGGAAGCTGGGACGGGCGGGTTGGGCATTTTGGGGAGCGGGAAGTTGGCGGGTTTTGTCGGACAGTTCGATCCTAGAATCCGGGTGGGGTGGGAGGCTAGGGGCGGCCTGGGACTGCCCGGCGACTGGAAAAAATCGCCCGGCCGGGGAACCCGTTGCGACCGACGGCGTCCAATTTTCCGCCCAAGGGCAACACAGCCCATGGGATTGTTAGTTGAAGCTGGACCTGGCGGGGCCGCGTGAGCGGCCCCGCCTTGGCTTTTCCACCCGGACCTGCACTCTCCGAGCCACATGCGTGTCCTGATCATCGACGATGAACCCGGTATTCGCCGGACCACCGGGTTGGCGGTGGAGACGATGGGACACGAAGTGGTGGGGGCGCCCAACGGCGCCAAGGCCCTCAAGGCGCTGGAGGAGGCGCGGTTCGACGCCTGCTTCCTCGACGTGAACCTCGGCGCGGAAAACGGCCTCGACCTGCTTGCGAAGCTATTGGCCGCCTCGCCCACGTTGCCGGTGGTGATGGTTACGGCCTACGCCAACATCAGCACCGCGGTCGAGGCGATGCGCCGCGGGGCGTACGATTTCATTCCGAAACCCTTCACGCCCGACCAGATCCGGGCGATCCTCGCGCGGGTGGAGCAGGGTCGGGCGCTCGCCTCCCGCGTGCACCTGCTAGAGTCGCAGCTCGCGGAGGAGTCCCCGGCGCTCGACCTCGCCTCGGCCGAGCCGGCGGCGCAGAAGGCACTGCAGATCGCGTTCAAGGCGGCGGAGACGCCCGCCACTGTCCTCATCCTCGGCCCGAGCGGCACCGGCAAGAGCGTCCTTGCCCGCGAGATCCACCGGCGCAGCGCGCAGCGCGACGCCCGGTTCGTGACCGTCAACTGCCCGAGCCTCTCGCGGGAGCTGCTGGAGAGCGAACTCTTCGGCCACGCCAAGGGCGCGTTCACCGGCGCGGTGGCGGACACGACCGGCAAGGTGGCGCTGGCCGACGGCGGCACGCTCTTTCTCGACGAGATCGGCGAACTGCCGGCCGCGATCCAGCCCAAGCTCCTCCGCCTCCTCCAGGAACGCGAGTACGAGCGGGTCGGCGACGGCCAGCCGCGTCGGGCCAACGTCCGCGTCATCGCCGCGACCAACCGCAACCTCGCCGAGGAGGTGAAGGCCGGGCGCTTCCGCGAGGACCTCTATTACCGGCTGAACGTCATCGAGGTGGCCCTGCCCGGCCTGCGCGACCGTCCTGGTGACCTCGCCCGCCTCGCGGAAAGCTATCTGGCATTCTTCGCCACCCGGCTCGGCAAGCGCCTGACCGGCTTCGACCCGGCCGTCCGCGCCGCCTTCGCCGCCTACGCCTGGCCCGGCAACCTCCGCGAACTGCGCAACGTGATCGAACGGGCGGTCATCCTTTCCTCGGGCGCAACCATCGTGCTGACCGACCTGCCGGAGCCGTTCCACGCGGGCGGCGATGCCACGGTCGTGGTTGGTGCGGCAGTAACGCTCGATGCGCTCGAGGCCGAGCACATCCGCCGCATCGTGGCCTCGGCCCACAACCTCGACGAGGCCGCGCGCATCCTCGGGATCGACCCGGCCACCCTCTACCGCAAGCGCCAGAAGCTCGGTCTGGCCTGACGCCTCCCCGCCATGCTGCGCGCACGCCTCACCTTCGGCCTGCTGCCGCTGCTGCTCCTGTTCCTGCTCGTCTGCCTGTACGCTTTCCGGACCACCCAGGAGCTGGGCGCCACGGTCGAGGACGTCCTTGGCCGGAATTTCCACTCGATCCAGATGGTCGAGTCGCTCCGCGCCTCACTCAACCGCATGGACACGGCGCTGAACGCGATCCGGCCCGGCATTGCCAGCGACGCCCGCCGCATTGTCGACGAGGAGCGGGCCCGGTTCCGCGAACGGCTCTCCGCCGAGCTACTCAACCTGCCGCCGCCGGGTCGGGCCGAGCTGCTGATGCGGATCGACACGGCCTTCTCCGGCTTCGCCGCCGCGGCCGAGGAGCAGCTGCGCTTTCCCGGCCTTGGCGCGCTCACGGCCGAGGGCAGCGCCTTCCTCGCCGTCAACGGCGCCCTCGACGCCCTGCGGGCCCGCGAGCAGCAGGAGGTCGAGGGCGCGGGCCGGCAGGCGCGGGCCCGCACTGACGAGTCGCTCCGGCTCCTGCTCGGCGCGATGGGCGCGGCGGTGATCCTGTTCTTCGTCCTCGCCTGGCGGCTGGCCCGCGCCCTACTTGGTCCGATCAAGGTGCTCACCACCTCCGCCGCCGCCCTCGGCGAGGGCAACCTCGAGGTCGAGGTGCCGGTGACCTCGCGCGACGAGCTCGGCCGCCTGGCCAAGGCCTTCAACACGATGGCCGTGCACCTCCGCGCCTACCGCGAGGCCACCCTTGCCAAGGTGCTGCGCACGCAGCGCACGATGGAGGCCACGCTCACCTCCACGCCCGACCCGGTGTTCGTGATTGCGCGCGACGCCAGCCACAACATCCGCAACCCCGCCGCCGAGCAGCTGGCCCAGACGCCGGCCTTCGCCCAGGGCTTCCCGCCCGGGCTGGCGGAGCCGCTGGAGCGGGTGATGGCGACGGGCGAGCATTACCTGCCGACCGACTACGGCCGGGTCGTCACCCTCCGCGTCGCGCGCGAGGAGCGGCACTACCTGCCGCGCATCCTCGCGATCGGCGACAAGCTCACCGAGTTCAGCGGCGCAGCGATGATCCTGCAGGACGTGACGAAGTTTCGTCTGCTCGACGACGTGAAGACCAACCTCGTCGGCACCGTCAGCCACGAGCTGAAGACACCCCTGACCAGCCTGCGCATGGCCGTGCACCTCTTGCTCGAGCCGAACTTCGGCCCGCTCGGACCGAAGCAGCGGGAACTGCTCGAGGGCGCGCGGGACGACGCGGAGCGGCTGCTGCGCATGCTCGACAACCTGCTCGACCTTGCGCGCCTTGAGGGCGGCGTGTCCGCGCTGCAGCGCAGCGACGAGTTGGTCACCGTGCTGCTGGAGTCGATCGCCGCCGAGGCGGAACCGCTGCTCGCGGCCGCGGGCCAGCGGCTGGAGATCCATCTCGAGCCCGGTACCGGCGGTCGCAGCGGCGCGGGGGGAGTCGCTGGTGAATTCGGTCGAGCGAGCGGCGGAAAAAAGGCGACCCGGCGGAATCTCGGATGACGAATGGCGGCAGGTGCAGCAGATCAGCCATCTGACCAACCATTGCATCCTTGAGGGGACTCGTGAGGAGATGCTGAGCTGGCAGCACCGTGGGATGATGGAGTATTACTGTGGGCTGCATCTGGCCTGTTATGCGGATGCTGAGTGTCTGCGGCAGGCGGCAGAGTTTGCGGGCGATCCGGAGTGGTCGTGGGCGTGGCGGTTTGCGATTGAATTGCCGGGCGACGCGGTGGAACAGTCAGT
>OMJT01000168.1 GCA_900299415.1 Opitutales bacterium | reverse complement strand
GTCCCTCCGCCTGGGATTGCCAACGACCGCACAACCCACCACATCAACCAACGTCTCCGACTGACATCATGAGTGGATCAGTTCCGGCGTCCCTCTCAGCCAGGCCATCGCGATTGTGCTCATGGCCGCCGCGATCATCTTCAGCCTGAAGTGGGTCGCGGGTGACGCCCGCAAAAGAAAGCAGGGTTTCTCCGTGGTCGTGCTTTGTCTTCTCACCTGGCCGTTCGGGATTGTTGCTTGGCTCCTGCTTCGACCGAGCGTCTCATCGGCGGACTAGCCGAACGCTTCCGGTCGTAAATCTGCCCCATGATCAACCAACCCGGGAATCCGTTTACGCTTCGAGAATGGATGCGGGCACTCGGTTTGTCGGCGCTCTGTGGCGTTGCTGGAGTTGGGATGTGGATTTTCGTTGTTCTGGCTTCGCGCGCTGGGTCCCAGGCGATCAGCGGCGCGACGCGGCAGAGTGTTTGGCTATTGCCGGCGGTCATTGCGATCTTCTGGCCGGTCATGCTCTTCACTGGTCGACGCGGCTCGCGCCCCTCGGGCAGCGATCGCGGCTGACCCGGCGGGTCAGCCCTACCGGCGGGCCACGATCATGTTTGGCCGGGGGGCAGCTCGTGGAGCTGCAGGTCCGGGTTCTTCTCGAGGAAATACCGCATCGTCCACTCGTTCGGGAAGAGCACGACCGGCTCGCCGAACTTGTCGGCGCCGAAGCTCACGCCGGTGGCGATGATGTAGGGGGAGAAGTCGATGGCGCCGTTGGCCTGGCGGAGGGTGGCGCCGTCGGACTTGGTCACCCAGCGAAGGACGGTCCACGGGGCGGGCGTGAGGCGGGACTCGGCGTTGTACTCGCTCTGGAGGCGCCACTGCACGACCTCGAACTGCAGGGGGCCGACCGCGGCGAGCAGGTTGGCGCCGGGCGGGGCGTTCTTGGCGGTGAAGGACTGGACCACGCCCTCCTGCAGGAGCTGCTCGACGCCGGCGCGGTACTTCTTCGCGTCGCCGGTGTTCGGGTTCGAGATGTAGCTGAAGACCTCGGACGGAAACCGCGGGATCTCGTTGTAGAGGATGCCGCGGTCCTCGGTCAGGGTGTCGCCGATGCCGAACTCGCTGTGCCCGAGCAGACCGATGACGTCGCCCGGCCAGGCCTCGTCGACGGTCTCGCGCTCGCGGCCGAAGAGTTTGTGGGATGACGACAGGCGCACCTGCTTGCCGGTGCGCTGGTGGGTGACGACCATGTCGCGGGTGAACTTGCCCGAGCAGACGCGGAGGAAGGCGATGCGATCGCGGTGCTTCGCGTCCATGTTCGCCTGGATCTTGAAGATGAAGCCGGAGAACTTCGGGTCGCTGACCGGTACCTCGCGGGCGACGGTGGGCTGCGGGGCCCCGGGAACGGCGACGCTGACGGAGTGGCGCGGGGCGGGCGGCACGGAGTCCTGGAGAAAGCCGTTCAGAAGGAGCTCGATACCGAAATTGTTCACCGCGCTGCCGAAGTACACCGGGGTCTGCTGCCCGGCGCGGACCTTCGCGAGGTCGAAGGGGTGGCCGGCGCCGTCGAGCATCTCGAGCTGCTCCTTCACGTTGGCGTAGGTGTCGTCGTCGAGCTTGTCGCGGACGGCCTTGTCGGCGAGGTCGGTGACATTGACCGGCGCCTGGAACTTGCCGCCGGGCACGCGCTCGAAGAGATGGACCTCGCGGGTGCGGCGGTCGAAGACGCCCTTGAACTGCGGGCCGTTGCCGAGGGGCCAGATGACGGGTGACGACTGCAGCCCGAGCACGCTCTCGAGCTCGTCGAGCAGGTCGAGCGGGTTGCGCGTCGGCCGGTCGCACTTGTTCATGAACGTGAAGATGGGCACGCCGCGGCGGCGGCAGACCTCGAAGAGCTTGCGCGTCTGGGTCTCCACGCCCTTGGCGGCGTCGATTACCATCAGGGCGGCATCGACCGCGGTGAGCACGCGGTAGGTGTCCTCGGAGAAGTCCTTGTGGCCGGGGGTGTCGAGCAGGTTGACAGCGCACCCGGCGAAGTCGAACTGCAGCACGGTCGAGCTGATCGAGATGCCGCGCTGTTTCTCGAGTTCCATCCAGTCGGAGGCCGTGGCGCGCTGGTTCTTGCGGTCCTTCACCGCGCCGGCGAGGTGAATGGCGTTGCCGTAGAGCAGGAACTTCTCGGTCAGCGTCGTCTTGCCCGCATCGGGATGCGAGATGATCGCGAACGTGCGACGGCGGGCGATTTCGGCGGCGGGGGACATGGGCAAGAGGTCGAAAGAAACAGGGGGCAGGGAGCAGGGGAAGCGGGAAGTTGGCGTCCTGACGAGGGAACGCTGATCTGCGCTGATCTTCACTGATCGGAACAGGCACGCCGCCGGGGGCGGTTGTTTGGTTATTACCGGGGATCAGTGCAGATCCGCGTTCCAACTCCGGTTCCCCAGGATAATTTGGTTTGGCGCAGGCGAAGCGCTCCCGTCAGGGTGTCGGCATGCCTGCTCGCTCACTGAAACTGAAGGCCAACGCCAAGTCGCGGGTGCTCTCCGGACACCCGTGGGTATTCGCCAACGAGGTGGAGGCGCTGCTGCCGGCGGAGCAGGACGGCCAGGTCGTCGAGTGCCGCGATCGCACCGGACGCTTCGTCGGCAGCGGCATCTACAATTCGCGCTCCCAGATCGTCTGGCGGCGGCTGAGCCGCGAGCGGGTGGAGCTGGACGAAGCGTACCTGCGGGCGGCCATCGAGCGCGCCATCGCCCGACGGATCGAGGGTAGGGCCGGGCCGCTGGCCCGGCCGGATGATCGCGGCCGACCCAGCGGGTCGGCCCTACCGCCTCATTGCCGGCTGATCTGGTCCGAGTCCGACGACCTGCCCGGCGTGGTCGTCGACAAGTTCGACGACACCCTCGTGGTGCAGATCCAATCCCTGGCGTTGGAGCAGCGGGCGGCACAGCTGAGCGAGATCCTCGCGGCGGCGCTCTCGCCGGCGGAAATCATCTTTCGCAATGATGCCTCGATCCGCCGGCTCGAGGGGCTGCCGCTGGAGGTGCACACCCGCAGCGGCAAGGCCTGGGAGCCGCGCTGGGTGAGGATCGACGGTTTCGAGTACTGGCTCGATTTGTCCTCCGGGCAGAAGAACGGATTCTATCTCGACCAGCGCCTGCAGCATCCCGTGGTGGCGAAATACTGTGCGGGCAAACGTGTTCTCGATGCCTTCTGCAACCAGGGCCCGTTCGCGCTGCATGCCGCCAGGGCCGGTGCCGCCTACGTGCTCGGACTGGACAGCGCCGACGACGCGATCGCGGCGGCGAAGCGCAATGCGGAGCGCAACGGCGTGAAGGCGGAGTTCGCAGTGGCGAATGTCTTCGACTGGTTCAACGACCCGGCCCGGGCCGCGGATGCACCTTGGGACGTGATCATCCTCGACCCGCCGCCGTTCGCGAAGTCGAAGAGCGCCCTCGAGGGTGCCCTGCGCGGCTACAAGGAGATCAACCTCCGCGCGCTCCAGCGCCTCAGTCCGGGCGGCCTGCTCGCGACCTACACCTGCTCGCACCACATGCAGGACGCCGAGCTGCGCTCCGTCCTCGCCGCCGCGGCCTGCGACGCAAAGCGGAAGGTGCGGATCGTGGAGTTCTGCCACCAGCCGCCGGATCACCCGGTGCTGGTGACGATGCCGGAGAGCGAGTACCTGCGGGGGTATTTGGTGCAGGCGGAGTGAGGCGAATTCGGATGAACGCCGAACGCTGAACGTTCAGCGCCGAACCCCCAGGCATCCGTGTCGGGCGCCGACCTTGGGAGTTCGGCGTTGGGCGTTCGACGTTCGGCGTTGGAATTGGGCAACAAAAAGGCCGGGCAATTAGGCCCGGCCTGAAAAACGATCCGGCCGGCTCGGCGAGCCAGCCCTACCTCGCTCACATCTTGCCGCCGTAGATCGCGCTCGCGCCGAGCTCTTCTTCGATGCGGAGGAGCTGGTTGTACTTGGCCACGCGGTCGGTGCGGCAGAGGGAGCCGGTCTTGATCTGGCCGGCGTTGGTGGCGACGGCGATGTCGGCGATGGTGACGTCCTCGGTCTCGCCCGAGCGGTGCGAGATGACAGCGGTGTAGTTCGCCTCCTTGGCCATCTCAACGGCGTCGAGGGTCTCCGTGAGGGAGCCGATCTGGTTCACCTTGACGAGGATCGAGTTGGCGGTGCCGGTCTCGATGCCCTTCTTGAGGAACTCCGTGTTGGTGACGAAGAGGTCGTCGCCCACGAGCTGCACGCGATCGCCGATGGCGTCGGTGAGCTTCTTCCAGGTGACCCAGTCGCCCTCGGCGCAGCCGTCCTCGATCGAGATGATCGGGTACTTGGAGGTGAGCTTGCGGTAGAACTCGACGATCTCGTCGCCGGAAAGAACCTGACCCGTGGACTTCTTGAGCACGTAGTGCTTCTTCTCCTTCACGTAGAACTCGGAGGAGGCGACATCGAGGGCGAGGTTGATGTCCTTGCCGAGTTTGTAGCCGGCGTTCTTCACCGCGAGGGCGATGGCGTCTAGCGCGGCCTCGGCGGAGGCGAGCTTCGGGGCGAAGCCGCCCTCGTCGCCGACGGCGGTGGCGAGGCCCTTGTCTTTGAGGACCTTCTTCAGGGAGTGGAAGATCTCGCAGCCCATGCGCAAGCCCTCGGAGAAGGTGCGGGCGCCGGTCGGCATGACCATGAACTCCTGGAAGTCGATCGGGGCGTCCGAGTGGGCGCCGCCGTTCATGATGTTCATCATCGGCACCGGGAGGACCTTGGCGTTCGGTCCGCCGAGGTACTTGTAGAGGGGCTGGTTGAGGGCGGCGGCGGCGGCCTTGGCAGTTGCGAGGGAGACGCCGAGGATGGCGTTGGCGCCGAGCTTCGCCTTGGTCTTGGTGCCGTCGAGCTTGAGCATGGCGGCGTCGATGCCGGTCTGGTCGCACGCGTCGGCGCCGACAAGGGCCGGGGCGATCTTGGCCTTCACGTTGGCAACGGCCTTCTGGGTGCCCTTGCCGCAATAGCGGGCCTTGTCACCATCGCGGAGCTCGATGGCCTCGTGCTCGCCGGTGCTCGCGCCCGAGGGCACGGCGGCGCGGCCGAGGTGGCCGGAGGCGAGGCGGACATCGACCTCGACGGTCGGATTGCCGCGGGAATCGATGATCTCGCGGGCGGTGATGGCGGTGATGGTGGGGTTCATGAGAGAAAGTGTATCTCGGGTAGGGCCGGGCCGCTGGCCCGGCCGCGATTTGCTGCGGTGATAAGGAACCCGCAGCAAAGTTCACGCCGCCCGCGAGGGGAAGGGGAAAATCTTGGTAGGAAACCCGGCAGAAATTGCCGGGCATCGCCCTCGGGCGCCTCAGAAGGGCGCGCGGGTGTCCCCCGGCTTCGACATGAAGCGCTTGAAGGCGCCGGGAGGCTTCGGGCGGATGGCCTCGGGAATCTGGTGGGAAAACTTCCGATCGACGGCGATGCGGCTGACGGTGAGACCTTCGTAATTGCGGGTCTCGATGGTTTCGGCGGTCAACAGCGTCGCCGGGACCTGGTCCAGATGACCCTCGAAAGCAGCAGCATGGAGCGGCGTGTCGCCGTTGTCGTTCCGGGCGAGAAGCAGGTCGAGTGTCAGCGCGCGGGCCGGGATCTTGTTGAGTTGGCCGGTCTCGGCCGCGGCGTGCATGGGGGTGAAGCCAGTATTGCTCGCGACCACAAGAGTGCGGGCGTTCAGCAGGCCGGCCGGAATCTGGTGGAGGTGCCCGGAGATCGCGGCGGAATGAATCGGTGTGTCGCCGGCATTGGTAACCTGCATCATTGCCTCCTCGGTGATCACCTCGGGCGGGAGTTGATCGAGGTGGCCGTTGAGCGCGGCGACGTGAAAGACCGTTTCTCCGCTCAGGTTCTTCTCAAGCAGGCGCTCCAAGCTGACGAGTCCCGCTGGCAGGCGGTCGAGCGCGCCGTGCTCGGCTGTCTCGTGGAAGACGGTCTGGCCTAGGTGGGTCTTCTGCCCGAAATCGGCCGCGAGGAGCACGGAGGGAGGGATCTGCCCCAGATTGCCGTGGCCGGCCGCGCTGTGCAGGGCGGTATAGCCGGCGTTGCTTTGCAGGGTAAGGTTCTCGAGGGTGAGCAGCGCGGGGGGGGATCTGGTCAAGGTGACCACCGAGGGCCGCCTGATGATAGATCGTGTAGCCCGAGTCATTGCGAGTCGCGAGCAACGCCTCCGTGAGCAATCCCGAGGGTAGTTCGCGGAGCAGGCCGCGGCGGGCAATCGCATGCAGCGGCGTGTGGCCGGCGGAGTTCCGCGCCGTCAGAATCGCCATGGTCAGCGCCTCGGCGGGCAGTCCGGAGAGCGATCCGGTTCGTGCGGCGGTGAACAGGTCGATCGAGTCCATGCGAGTGCGACCACAGGCAAGCAGGCCGTCCCAACGAGGCAACGGAAAACCAGTTCGCGCGGCTTTCGTGATACCGTCCGAATGCATCGGTTCATTCGAACCGATTGTTCGTAGTCCTTTGACTAAGTTTTTACTTTTGGAGGTGAACGTTTCGTCACCGGCTTTCAATTTGCCAACCCCATGCCCGGTCACAGCATCCGACGCATGTCTGTTTCGGAAACATCGCCCGGTGCACCGCAGAAGGATGCGATTCTGATCATCGACGATGAACAACCGCTGCTGAGTATTTTCAGCACGGCCCTCAGTTCCTTTTTCGACGTCGCCACCGCGACGTCGGTGCGCGAGGCGGAGTTCATCCTCTACAAGAAGTCGTTTAAGGTGGTCATCGCCGACCACCTGATGCCGGGCGGCAACGGGATGAGTTTCCTCGTGCGCGCCCGCGAGGAGTTTCCACACATGCAGCGTATCCTCGTCACCGGTTATATGAAGCCCGAGATGCTGCTGCGCAGCGTCAACGAGGCAGCGCTCTTCCGCTATCTCGTGAGGCCGGTGGCACTGACGGAACTCGTCAAGATCGTGCAGGACGCCGTGAAGGCGCACGACCAGGCGCTGGCGCAGAAATAATCGCGGCAAAGCGGCCACGCAGGTACGGAGCCGTTGGGCTGGACTTGGCCCGGCCGAGGCCGGCGAGTTTGCCCTGATAGACGAGCTGGCCGCCGTGCGGGCCGCCACCGGGTCCGATTTCGACGAGATAGTCGGCCTCCGCGAGCAGGTCGAGATGGTGCTCGATCACGACGACGGTGTGGCCCTGGTCGACCAAGGCGTGGAGCAGGCGGATGAGTTTCTCGCAGTCGCTCAGGTGCAGTCCGATTGTCGGCTCCTCGAGCAAGTAGAGGTTGCGCGGCGCCTCGCCGCGGCTGCGCTCGCGGTACGACGCTAGGCCGCGGGAGAGCTCGGTGATGAGCTTGAGCCGCTGCGCCTCGCCGCCGGAGAGCGTGGGCGAGCTCTGGCCCAGCGTGAGGTAGCCGAGGCCGCAGTCCACCATCAGGCGGCACACCTGCGAGAGCTGGGAGTGGAAGTCAAAGAAGACGGTCGCCTCCTCGAACGTGAGCTGCAGGACCTCGCCGATGGTGCGGCCCTTCCAGGTGATGCCGGCCAGTTCCGGGCCGTAACGCAGGCCGCGGCAGTCGTCGCAGCCGAGGTAGGTCTCGGGCATGAACGCCATCTCGAGCTTGATCCGGCCCGCCCCGTCGCAGGCCGGACAACGGCCGCCGGCCGTGTTGAAGGAGAAGCGCGAGGCGCTGTAGCCGCGGAGCTTGGCCTCGGGCAGCGTGGCGAAGAACTGGCGGATAAGATCAAAGATGCCGAGGTACGTCGCGGGCGTGGAGCGCGGCGTTTTGCCGATGGGCGACTGGTCCACCTCGATCACGGCGCGGAAGCCGGCCGCGCCGCGGAGCTGGGTGAACGGCAGCGGGGCGACGGGGTCGTCGGATTCCCAGCCGGTCGCCTTGACGAACTCGCGGCCGGTGAGGCGCGGCTTCCCGAGCTTGATCGCCGCGCCCACGGCCGGGCTGAGCAGGTCGCGGAAGAGGGTGGATTTGCCCGCACCGCTGGGGCCGGCGACCATCACGAGCCGGCCGAGCGGCAGGCGGAGGTCGAGGCCGCGGAGGTTGCGCAGCGTGGCCCCGGTGAGCTCGAGCCACTCGGGGGCGCCGGGGTCGGCCGGCCGGTAGGAGCCGCGGAGGGGGTGCGGGATGCCCTTGGCGAGGAAGAGGCCGGTCAGCGAGCGGGCGCTCCGGCGGATCTCGGCGGGCGTGCCCTCGGCGAGCAGTTCGCCGCCGTGGACGCCGGCGGCGGGGCCGAGGTCGAGGATGCGGTCGGCCCGCGCCATCAGCTCGTCGTCGTGCTCGACCACGAGCAGCGTGTTGCCCTTGGTGCGCAGGGCCTGAAGGGTGCGGATCAGTCGCTCGTTGTCGGCCGCGTGTAGGCCGATGCTGGGCTCGTCGAGCACGTAGAGCACGCCGGTGAGGTTGGAGCCGAGCTGCGCGGCGAGGCGGATGCGCTGGGCCTCGCCGCCGGAGAGCGTGGCGGTGGCGCGGTCGAGCGCGAGGTAGCCGAGCCCGACCTCGTCGAGGAACTTCAGGCGTTCCTCGATCTGGGGCACGATGTCCTGGGTCACCAGCCGGCCGCGGGCGTCGAGCGCGAGGGCCCGCAGGTGGGCGAGCACCTCCGAGGCTGTGCCGCGCAGGAGTTCGGGCAGCGGGAGGGGCGGACGACGGCCCTGGAAATGGAGCTTCACCGCGCGGGAGATGCGGTTGAGCCGGGCGCCGTGGCACTCCGGACACGGGCGGCCCTCGGTCGGCAGCTCCTCGCCGTCGCCGAGGCCGAACTCGCGTAGGCGGGCGAGGGAATCGTCCTCGTCGTCGGACTTCTCCACGGGCGCGAGCATCCAAGGGAGCACGCGGCCGTGCCCGCGGCAGGTCGGGCACCAGCCGCGCGGCGAGTTGAACGAGAAATGCTTCGGCTCGAGCTCGGGGAAGGACTCGCCCGTCTGGATGTCGGTGCGCGTGCTCGAGAACCAGGAGAGGATCTCGCCGCCCGGGTGAAGCAGGAAGCACGACCCCTTCCCGAGGGCGAGGGCCCGGTCGAGGGCCGCGGGGGCGGTGGCGCCCGTGCGGAGGTCGGCGACGACGACCTCGATGTCGTGCTCGTTGTAGCGGTCGAGTTTCTGGAACGCCTCGACCGGCACGAGCTGGCCGTCGATGCGCATTAGGTCGTAGCCCTGCTTCGCGATCCAGGTGGCGATGGGCTGGTGGTGGCCCTTGCGGCCGCGGATCACCGGGGCGCAGAGGTAGAGGTGCTTTGCCTTCCGGGCCTTCGGGTGAGTGGCGACGACCTTCGCGAGCAGGCGCCGCAGCGCCGCGGGCGAGAGCGGCGTGACGGGCCGGTCGCTCTCCGGATGGTGCTGCACGCCGAGGCGGGCGTAGAGCAGGCGCAGGTACTGGGCGACCTCGGTGATCGTGGCCACGGTCGACTTCCGCGAGCCGCGGGTGACGCGTTGCTCGATGGCCACGGTCGGCGGGATGCCGGTGAGCCGGTCCAGCGCGGGCCGCGGCAACTGCTCGACGAACTGCCGCGCGTAGGGCGACATCGATTCCATGAACCGCCGCTGGCCCTCGGCGAAGATGATGTCGAATGCGAGGGTCGACTTTCCCGAGCCCGAGACACCGGTGACCACCGTCAACTGCCGGTGCGGGATCGCGACGGAAAGGTTCTTTAGATTATTCTCCCGCGCGCCCACGACGCGGAGTTCACCGGGTCCGTCGAGCGGTGGCGCGAGTTCCTCCACCGCGCCTTCGCGGGAAATGCCTCCGGCGCGTTGACCTTCCACGCCGGTTAGCGCGGCCTGCAGGAAGGGCGAGGTGGCCGTGGTCACGCGGGCGACTTCCTCGGGCGAGCCCGCCGCAACGATGCGCCCGCCGGCGGCGCCGGCCTCGGGGCCGATCTCGATGATCCAGTCGGAGGACTTCAGCACATCGAGGTTATGCTCGATCACGACCACGCTGTGGCCGCGGTCCACGAGCGCATGAAGCACTTCCAGGAGGCGCTTCACGTCGTGGCGATGCAGGCCGGTGGTCGGCTCGTCGAGGAGCAGCAGAGCGCCCTTCGCATCGGACGGCGGAGGACGGACGGCGGAGGGCGGATCGGAATCCGGGGCCGAGTCACTCGCAGTGAAGCCGCCGAGATACTGGACGAGCTTGAGGCGCTGGGATTCGCCGCCGCTGAGGGTGTTGAGGGGCTGGCCGAGGGTGAGGTAGCCGAGGCCGACCTGGGAGAGCGGGGTGAGGCGCCGGTGGATGGCGGGTTCATCCGCGAAGAGATTGAGTGCGTCATCCACGCTCGTGGCGAGCAGGTCGGCCACGCTGCGGTCGCGCCAGCTGATCGCGAGCACCTCGGGGACAAAGCGGCGGCCGTCGCAGACCGGGCAGGGGACGAACACGTCCGAGAGGAACTGCATTTCCACGCGCTCGTACCCGAGGCCGAGGCAGTGCCCGCAGCGACCGTCGCCGGCGTTGAAGGAGAAGCTGGAAGCGCTGAAACCCGCCGCCTGCGCCGCGGGTGTGGCGGCGTAGAGTTCACGGATGAGTTCCCAGGCGTCGCTGTAGAGCGCGGGATTCGATCGCGGCGTGCGGGAGAGCGGCGACTGGTCGACGAGCACGATGTCGCCGATCCGGTCGGCGCCGGTGATGCCGCCAATCACCGCGGGGTCCTCCGTGAGCTGGTTGCGGAGGGTCAGGAGGCCCTGGTAGACGACATGGTCGAGCAGGGTGGACTTACCCGAGCCGGACACGCCGCTCAGGCAGACCAGGCGCTGCAGGGGCAGCCGCAGGTCGAGGTTGGCCAGGTTGTGCTTGGAAGCGCCGTGGAAGCCGAGCGCGGGTCCACCGGGCGCCACCGGCCGGCGCTGCGGCGGGAAGGGAATGGTGTTCCGGCCGGAGAGGTAGGTGCCGGTGATGCTGTCCCGGGAGGCGAGCAACCCCGGGAGATCGCCCTGGAAGACCACATGGCCGCCGCGTTGGCCGGGCTCGGGGCCGATCTCGAGCACGTGGTCGGCGGCGCGGATCACGGCCTCGTCGTGCTCGACGACGACCACGGTGTTGCCGGCGGCGGTGAGCGTGCGCATGATGGCGATGAGTCGGTCGACGTCGCGCGGGTGCAGTCCGACGCTTGGCTCATCGAGGACGAAGAGCGTGTCGACCAGCGAGGTACCGAGGCAGCCGGTGAGATTGACGCGCTGCACCTCGCCGCCGGAGAGGGTCTTCGACGGCCGGTCGAGCGTGAGGTAGCCGAGGCCCACCCGCTCGAGGTAGCGCAGACGGGTCAGCATGGAATCGACCGCAAGACGGGCGCTGTGAGCGTCGGGCGCGGAGGCCGCGGCGCGCGGCAGGGCGTTGGACTCGAGCAGGCTGAGCAGTTCCGACACGGGCAGGCGATAAAGCTCGGGTAAGGTTCGGCCCTGCCATTTCCAGCAAAGCCCCTCGGGCTGGAGACGGCTGCCGCGACAGTCGGGGCACTCGATGTAGCTGCGGTAGCGCGAGAGGAAGACCCGCACGTGCATCTTGTAGGTGTTCTTCTCGAGCCAACGGAAGAAGCCCTTCACGCCGTACCAGAATTTCGGCCATTCGCGGCCGTCCTCGCCGTAGCCCGGCTCGCCGTTGATGACGAAATCGCGCTGCTCGGGCTTCAGGCTGGCGAGCGGGACATTCGTGGGGATGCCCCGGCGCTTGGCCACGCGGCGGAGGTCCTCTTTCGACGCGCTGTAGACCTCGCCCTCCCAGCAGCGGATGGCGCCGTCGTCGATCGAGCGGTTCTGGTCGGGGATTGCGAGGCGGTAGTCGATCTCGATGATGCGACCGAAACCGCGACATTTCGGGCAGGCACCCAGCGGGGAGTTGAACGAGAACAGCGCCGGCGTCGCCGGGCGGAACGTCCGGCCCGAGCCTGGCGAGTGCAGGCCGCGCGAGTAGTGTCCGGCGGGCGTCCAATCCGGCGCCGCGAACAGGCGCACCTCGCCCTGGCCGAAGTGCAGTGCCGTCTCGGTGGCCTCGAGGAAGCGGGCCTCCTGGGCGGGGGCGATCTCGAGACGGTCCTGAATGACGAACGCGTGCGGCGCGGCCGCCAGCGGGGCGGGGTCGGTGAGGAGCGCGTCGACGCGGTGCAGGGCCGGGGCGGCTTCCTTCGGGCCGGGCACGAGGACGCGGACGTAGGACTGGCCCTTGAGATTCTGGAGGATCTCCGGCCAGGCGAGGTTGGCGGGCTTCGTAACGCGGAAGGTCACGAGCACGCTGCGGCCGGCGTGGGCGGCGCGGGTCTTTTCCCAGATGGTGCGCGGGTTGTCGTCCTCCACCGGTTCGCCAGTGCCGGGGTCGAAGCAGCGGGCGACGTGGCTGAACCAGACCTTCGCGTAGTCGGTCAGCTCGGTCATGGTGCCGACCGTGGAGCGGGAGGTTTTGACGGTGTTCTTCTGCTCGATGGCGATCGAGGGGCGGATGTTCTCGATCGCATCGACCCGCGGCTTGTCGAGCAGGTCGAGGAACTGGCGCGTATAGGCGCTAAATGTCTCGACGTAGCGCCGCTGGCCCTCGGCGTGCAGGGTCTCGAAGACGAGGGAAGATTTGCCGGCGCCGCTGAGGCCGGTGACGACGATCAGTCGGCCTAGCGGGAGATCCAGGTCGAAGCCCTTAAGGTTGTTCTGCCGGACGCCCCGGAGGCGGATGCACTCCGGGGCGGGGCGGGGACGGGGGGCGGGTTTCGACGGCACGCGCCCACGACGAAGTGCAGCGCGTCCGAAAACTCAACCCGGACCTGTGACTATTTCGCGAGGTGGAAGTTTATCGGGACCTCCATGAGTACCGGCACGGCCCGGTTGCCCTTGATACCGGCCTTGAACCGCCATTTCTGCACCGCTTGGAGGGCGGCAGCCTCGAAGGCGCGATCGCTTGAGGAGATGGCCCGGACGTCCCGGACGGTGTTGCTCGCGTCGACCACGAACTGCACGACCACGCGGCCCTCCACGTGCTGGGCCTTCATCGCCGCCGGGTAGACCGGGGCGACCTGGAGCACGGCTTGCGGGGCGCGATCGACGTCGACTATGCGGTAAGGTCCCTGGGGGAAGGAGGTCGTCCCGAAGTCAGCCGGGATGATCATGCCGGGGTCGCCGGCAAAATGCGGCCGGGGTGCTTCGGTCGGAATAACCCATTCCTTCTCGTCCGGTTGTTGAATCAGGTCACGGGAGATCGGTGGCGGTGTCTTGGGGAGGGGCTGGTCGATGTCCGGATTCTCGATCTCGAGGATTTCCTCGGGCAGCTGCAACACGGCCACGGGTTCGTCCTTGATCGCGGCCCGGTGCGGGTGCGCCGGGTCGCGGGTGATATGGCTGTAAAGGGCCGCCGAGAAATGCAGGACGGCGGCCAGGATCATGCCGAGCAAGATGTCGCGTCTCATGGGAGGATGGGGTTGGAGGTTCACTGCGAAACCGCCGCGGTGTCGGGGTGCGGCGGATTCTCACGCCTTGCGGTCTGCCTACCCACTGAGACTGCAGAAAGTCCGGCAGGTGCCAAGCCAGAAACAAACAATAGTAGTAGAAAATACTAAACCGGATCACGAAGGTCAGCTCAGTCCGGACGGACCCGTCAGCTGACCAAACAGATCGAGATAGGCCCGGACCTGCCGGGCCGGGTCGAAGCGGTCCCGGGCGAACGCGGCGGCCCGGGCGGCCCGGTCCTGGCGTCTGGCGGGCGTCTCGCCGGCAAGCCGGACGACGGCCTCCCGGAAGGCGTCGCGGTCGTCGCGGGGGATGACCCAGCCAGTCTCGCCAGGCCGGAAGCACTCGGCGATGCCCTGGGCCTGGTAGGCGACGGCGGGAAGGCCGCGGGCCTGGGCCTCAATAAGGAAATTGGAGAGTGATTCGCTCCACGAGGCGTGGACGGCGATATCGGCGGCGGCGTACACCGGCGCGGGATCGGCCAGCCAGCCGGGGAACTTCACCCGGCTCGCTACACCCCGCCGGGCGGCCAGCGCGCGGCAGGAGGCGAGCTCCGGCCCCTCACCGGCGAGCCAGAGGTGCCAGTCGAGGCCGGCGGGCAGCCCGGCGGCGATCTCGACCAGCTCCTGCTGGTTCTTCTCGCGGCGGAACATGGCGACGCAAGCCAGCACGGTGGTGCCGGGCCCCGCACCTTGGGCGGCGCGGGTGGAGTCGCGGAGGGCTGCGCCCGCGCTGGTCGCCGGGAACACGAGCGAATTGTGGATCACGCTCAACCGCGCCGCCGGCACGCCGTGCTCCTGCTGGAGGAAATCGCGCGCCTCGGCACTGTTCGCGACTACATGTCGCACCGTACGGAGCGACGCCCGGAATTTCGCCGGCAGCACCTTGCCTGTGCGCATCGTGGCCACGACCGCGCACCGGGGCAGGTGGGCATGCAGGCCGCCGGCATAACAGTTGGCGATGCGACCCATGCAGAGAATAACGTCCGGGGCGAAGGCGGCCGCGGTGCGGCGCAGACCGGGGGCGAACCAGTCCAGTCCGGTGTCGAAGGGCTGCAGCGCCACGCGTTCGACGCCTGGATGGACAGAGGAGGCGAGGGGCCCGCCCGGGCGGAGCGTGACCAGCCGCACGGCGTGACCGGCCCCGGCGAAAGCGTTCGCCAGCAGCACGGTCTGCCGCTCCGTGCCGCCGCTGCGGAGGTGGTCCTGGAGGAGGAGGATTTTCATTGCTCGGGGTGACGGCGGGCGGAGAGTCCACTTCTCCCGATGAAGCATCCCCTCGTCAACCTGCTCGTGCGCTTGATCATCCTGGCGTTGGGGGTCGCCTTGGCCGCGGAATTCGTCCGCGGCATACATTATGACGGCCCGGGCACGCTGCTGGCCGTGGTGGTGCTGTTGAGCCTGTTCAACGCGATCCTGCGTCCGGTCCTGCTGCTCTTCACCCTGCCGTTCATCGTGCTCTCGCTCGGGCTCGGCGTGCTAGTGATCAACGCGGTGCTCTTCCTCCTCGTGCCCTATTTTGTGCGGGGCTTTCACGTCGACGGCTTCATCCCAGCCCTGCTCGGCTCGGTGATCGTGAGCCTGACCAACCTGGTCATGACCCAGCTCCTGCGCGACAAGAAGGGCGGCCCGCCGCCCCCGCGCCGGCCGCGCGGCGGCGGGGGTGATGTGATCGACATCTGAAACGGTTTGACCGTGCCGAACGTGCTGCCGACGGTGGGCCATGGCTGAAACCACGGAGTACGACCTGATCGTCATCGGCGGCGGCCCGGCGGGCTACGCCGCGGCCATCCGCGCGGGACAACTCGGCCGAAAAGTCGTGTGCATCGAGCTCGAGCGGGCCGGCGGCACGTGCCTGAACTGGGGCTGCATCCCGACCAAGGCCCTGCTCAAGTGCGCCGAGCTTTACCAGAAGCTGCGCAAGGCGGAGACGTTCGGCCTGACGACCGGCGGGGTTGGTTTCGACTTCGGCAAGGTCATGGACCGTTCGCGCACGGTCGCGGCCCAGATGGCGAAGGGCGTCGAGTTTCTCTTCAAGAAGAACAAGGTCGAGTCGATCACCGGCCGGGCCGAGGTCACCGCGCCTGGCACGGTCACGCTCACCGAGGGAGACCGGAAGGGCACGGTCCTGCGCGGGGCCCGGATCCTTGTTGCCACCGGCTGCCGGATGCGGCGCATTTCCGGCCTGCCGTACGACAGCGGACGCGTCATCACGTCCCGCGAGGCCCTCGCGCGGCGCACACTGCCGCAGTCCGTCCTCATCGTCGGCGCCGGTGCGATCGGCGTGGAATTCGCCTATTTCTACAATGCCTTTGGGGCGAAGGTCACCCTCGTGGAGATGCTCCCGCAGATCCTGCCGATGGAGGACGACGACATTTCCCGGGCGCTGCAGCGCTCCTTTGACAAGCAGGGCATCGCGACCCACTCCGGCACGAAGTGCGAGAACATCCGCGTGGGCCCGGGCTCCGTGAAGGCGGAGCTTGTGACGGGCGACCAGCGCACGGAAGTGGAGGCTGAGGTGCTGCTCACGGCCGTCGGCGTGACGGCAAACCTCGAGGGCGTGTTTGCCGCGGGACTCCAGCCGGCGCTGGACCGCGGCTTCCTGCAGGTGAATGAGCGCTATGAGACCTCGATTCCCGGCGTGTTCGCGGCGGGCGACATCATCGGGCCGCCCTGGCTGGCGCACGTCGCCACCTGGGAAGCCCTCCAGGCCGTGAACGGCATGTTCGGCGGCGCGCAGCCCAAGCGCGTGAAGCTTTTCCCGGGCTGCACCTACTGCGTGCCGCAGGTCGCGAGCATGGGCCTGACCGAGCGCGCTGCGAAGGAGCAGGGGATCGCCTGCAAGGTCGGCAAGTTTCCGTTCCTCGCTTCGGGCAAGGCGGTCGCCGCCGGCGAGCCGGAGGGGATGGTCAAGGTGGTCGCCGACGCCGCCACGGGCGCCGTGCTCGGCGCGCACATCCTCGGAGCCGAGGCTACCGAGTTGATCGCGGAGTTCGGGGTCGCGATGGGCCTCGAGGCCACGATCGACGACATCCACCACGTTATCCACGCCCATCCGACCCTCAGCGAGGCCGCGATGGAGGCCGCAGCATCGGTCCGCGGCGAGGCCGTGCATATTTAGCGAGGCGGTCCCGCCGTCTGGCGGAGACGATACAATCCCGGCGTTGACGCTATTTCCTACGGGCGTAGGAACAGGACGCTTCGAGCCCGACCCCAAACCCCGCGGATGCCATGAAACGGTTGCTCTTCCTTGCCGGCCTGGTCCCGGCCGCGACTGGACGCGCCGTCCGATCTGGGTAGGGTCGGATAAGCACCATGCAACTCACAGGCATCCATCACCTGACCGCCGTCACGGCGAACCCCGCCGCCAACCACGCCTTCTACACCGGCACCCTCGGGCTGCGCCTGGTGAAAAAGACGGTCAACCAGGATGATGTCTCGGCCTACCACCTGTTCTATGCCGACGGGTTGGCGTCGCCGGGCACGGACATGACCTTCTTCGACTGGCCTGGCCCGCTCGAGCGCCGCGGCACGAACAGCATCGTGCGCACCGGGTACCGGGTCGGTTCCGAGGCCACGTTGCGCTGGTGGGCGGAACGCTTCGACCGGTTGGGCGTCAAGGCCGCGGCCCCGGTAGTGCGCGACGGGCGCCTGACCCTCGACTTCG
>OMJT01000167.1 GCA_900299415.1 Opitutales bacterium | reverse complement strand
CCTCCCGCCCCGCACCCCCGCCCTCGTGCTCCTCGTGGCCTCGGCGGTAACCCGCGGCGCGGCCCGCCATGTTGTGGGCGCGGCGGTCTTCGGCGTGGCGCTCGTCAGCCTTTACGCCGCCTTCCTCGATTTCCGCGGCCCTCACGCCAAGCCGCTGAAGAAGCGCCTGCACAAGTACAACCACGCCGCGATCTTCCTCGCCATTGCCGGCACGGCGACCCCCTTCCTGCTCGGCAGCATGCGCGGCCCCTGGGCCTGGAGCCTCTTCGGCACGGTCTGGGGTCTCAGCCTCGTCGGCGCCAGCTGCCGCCTCATCGGCGGCGAACTGCCCCGCAAGATTTCGCACTACGCCTACGCCCTGCTCGCCTTGGCCGGCCTGATCGCCCTCAAGCCCTTGGCCGCCTCGATCCCGCCCGCCGCCGTCTGGCTCGTGGTGGGCGGCGCCCTCTGCTACGGCGTGGGCACGGCCTTCCACCTTTGGCAGCGCCTGCGCTACCACCAGATCATGCGCCACGCCTTCGCCCTCGGCGGCACCGCCTGCCACCTGATCGCAGTGCTGCTGTTCGTGCTCCCGCGAGGCTGAGTGCGAAGTCTTCCGGCTGACGTCCCAAGCCGAGGCGCTCGGATCGAGTTCGACCCGGGAGTCGCTCCGATTGAGTTTCTCGGGCGCCTTCAAACGGCAACCGCTCAACCCTTCTCAGCCACGAACGCCTCCAGCGCCTCGCGGGTGATGGTGTAGCGGGCGCTGCAGCGGGGGCAGCGGATCTCGATCTTGGGTTCGGGGCCGAAGAGACCCTCGGGGTCCTGCTTCATCGTCGGGGCCAAGACCTCGAGCATGCGGCGCTCGTTGCAGCCGCAGTGCCAGCGCTGGATGCGGCGTTCGAGGAGCGTGAGCTCCTCGGTCTGGTCGAGCTGCGCCACCGCCGCGGCGTCGAGCGACTCCAGCCAGGCGCGGTCGCAGTCGGGGTGCTCCACCAGCATCACGAAGTCCTCGTCCGGCAGCTCGAAGAGCCGCGCCAGCCGCTGCTCGCTCTGGGCGTAGAACCTCTCGGCCGCGGCCAGGGAATCGGCGCCGGTGAAGTTCACCGCGCTGCGCCGCTTGGGCTCCGCGCCCCGCACCGCGTCGGAATAGAAGACGTTCTCCGGCAGCTCCCGCACGTTCTCGGTAAAGACGCGGCCGGTGATCGCACCCGTGCCGTTGTCGCCGACCAGGAACACATTCAGCCGGGGCGACTGGAAGTTGATTGTCCACGCCAGCAGCTCGGTCCACGGCCGCGAGACGCAATGCAAGGTGAACGCCGCGAGGGCCCGCTTGAAGATCGCGTCGTGTTCCGGCGCCACTTTCAGGCCGTGGTCCGCCGCGTGGAGGTAGTAGTCGACGTACAGGTCGGCCAGCCGCGCCCGGGCCACGAGGACGTTGCGGCGGCGCAGGAAGTAGGTGCGGGCCTCGGTGCCGGCATCGGCGGGATTGGGCGGGACGGTCTCAGGCATGACCGCGAAGGAATGAAGGCCGCCGCATTAGGCAAACCCCGGTTCCCGGGTTGCGGGCGCGAATTTCCAGGATCGGGCGGAACCCAGGCCCGCGGATCCGTGTATTCCGTGGTGCCAGTCCGCCCGACCCCACCCCGCCCCGCCGCCCCGGGCGTTTTCCTCCCCGGATACCGGCCTAAACAATTCGGTGCATCTACTACATTTGGTTGACATGACCGGAAATTCCGCCTGGATCCGGACATTGGCCGCCGGTTTTACCCGCCGGCGGCCGTCCCGCGACGCCACCCAGTCCCCGCCGGAGCCCCGAAACCTCTCGGTTCAAGCCACCAAGGAAAAAATATCGCTGTAACCTGTGCGGTTTGGCCGTTCGACGGCGTTAATTAGGTATATGATCTCCCCCTCGGACACTTTGCCCCCCCGTCACCACCCATGGTCTGGCGGCCGCCGTGGCCGAGGCGACGTTCGACTGGCCCCTTTGCCTGAGCAGGGTGCAGCGGGGTGACCAGGCAGCCGCGCGGGAGTTGGTCGACCGAGTGCGCCCGGTAGTCTCCCGCATCATCCGTGCCCACAGGCCTTTCCGCGCTGCCGAGGAGGACCTCACCCAGGAGATCTTCCTCAAGATCTTCCGCCGCCTCCACCAGTATCAGGCCGATGCCCCCCTGCCCCATTGGGTCTCGCGCATCGCCTATTCCACCTGCATTGACCGCCTGCGGTCCCAGCGCCGCCGGCCGGAACTACGCCGGTCCGACCTTTCCGAGGCCGAGGGCGATTGTTTCGACAACACCCGCTGTGAGTCCACTCGCCATCCTGGCACCGCCATGGACGCCCGGGAACTCGTCGGTAAGCTGCTCGACCGCCTACCGCCCGGCGACCGTTTCCTGCTCCGCATGCTCGACCTGCAGGGCCACTCGATCGCCGAGATCAGCCAGCTGACCGGGCTCAACCCGGGCTTGGTCAAGGTCCGCGCCTTCCGCGCCCGCCAAAAGATGCAGCAGTTGTTCGCGCGGATGGAGAAGCCGCGCTAGGCCGATCCGCCGGGCAACTTCATCCCGCCCTGATCGTGGCCTGCAGCTTCTTCAACTTTGGGGCGATGACGTACGCGCAGTAACCCTGCTCCGGGTTGCGCGCAAAGTAGTCCTGGTGGTAGCCCTCGGCCGGCCAGAACTTCACGAGGGGCCCGATCTCCGTCGTGATCGGGTCCTCGAACCTCGCCTGCGCCGCGGCCTTCGCTTTCTCGGCCGCCGCCTGCTGCGCGGCGTCAGCATAGAGGATGATCGAGCGGTACTGCGCGCCCATGTCGTTGCCCTGCCCGCCAACCTGCGTGGGGTCGTGCACCTTCCAGAAGAACTCCAGCAACCGCTCGAGCGACACCTGCGCCGGATCGTAGTCGATCTTGATCACCTCCGCATGACTGGTGCGGTGGGCACAGATCATTTCGTAGGTCGGGTTCGGTTCGGTTCCGCCCGCGTATCCCGAGGTGACGGCGGTGACGCCGGGAAGAAGCTTGTATCCCGCCTCCGTGCACCAGAAGCAGCCGCCGCCAAGGACCAGTGAGGAATCGCCCATGGTTTTAGATGCAGCACACGACTCCTTTCCGCCCAGGAGTCAATTTCAGCCGGCCTTAAGGTGGATTTGCATTGCCGCCCCCTGATCGGGTTGCGACACCTCACGCTGGTTTTCCAGACACCCCCGTCCTGAATTCCCAACTCCACCGTTCCATGCACCTCAAGCAATGTTTGTGTTTCGCGGCCCTGACCTTGGGCGTGCTCGTCTCCGGCTCCACCTCGCTCCATGCCCAAGGCATGTTTGGCGGAAACGTCAACGGCACGCCGGGCATCGCCCTGCCGCCCACGGATCTGTACCGCTCCCTCTCGACGGGCCGGGCCTATACTGACCTGGAATTGACGGCCATCACCCGGGCCGAGGAGGACACCGCCAACCAGGCCGTGCTCGATTCAATCGGCAAACTGTTGAAGGCCGCGAACGACGCCCGCACCAGCCTCGTCGCCGCCAGCCTCACTGTCCCCGCCGACGCCGCCACCATGACCGCCCGGGCCAAGGCCCTCGCCGACGCCGACCAGGCCCTGGCTGCCGCCCGGGCCACCACGCTAGCCGGGCTTGTCCGGAAGATTCTCCCGGGATCGGACGAGACCAAGATCCGGGCCGTGGCCGCCAGCATGGAAACCCGCGCCACCGCGCGGGCCGCCCGCCCCGCCCAGTAAGCCCCTAGGCCCAATCGAAATCATGTCCTGCATGAAATCCCTTTCCGTCGCCCTCTTCGCTGTCGCGGCCACCTCCCTCCACGGCGCCATGTCCGAGCTCAACGTCGCCGACGGCACCATTGAGTCGCCGGACGGCACGTTTTCCGGCCGCGACTTCACCATCCTCAAGGACTTCAAGTTGGAACTCCTTTACACGGTCCCTGCCTCCCAAGGGCAATGGGTGCCCATGACCTGGGACGACAAGCACCGGCTGATCGTCGGTTCCCATAACACCGACCAGATCTTCCGTCTGACCATTCCCTCGGTCGGCAACAATGAACCCGTCAAGGTCGAGTCCATCGGCGTAACCGTCGGCGCCAACGAGGGCCTGATTTACGCGTTCAAGAGCCTGTACATGGACGTCAACCGCAGCACGACGATGCGCGCCGGCATCTACCGCATCACCGACACGAACGGCGACGACAAGTACGACAAGGTGTCCGTCATCCGTAACGTCCAACCCAGCACGACCGGCGGTGCCGGCGGCGACCACGGGACCCACGACCTCAAGCTCACGCCCGACGGCACCCGGATCTCGTTCGTCGCCGGCAACGAAACCCGCCCGACGGAGTGGCAGAGTTCCCGTGTCCCCATGATCTGGGGCGAAGACAACCTCGTGATGCGACTCCAGCAGACCGGCCCCGGCTTCAACCGCGCGCCGTCGGCCTACATCACGACCTTCGATCCCGAGGGGAAGGACTTCCAGCTGTACGCGATGGGCATGCGCAACCCGGTCTCGCACCAGTACAACAAGGACGGGGAGATGTTCGTCTACGACTCCGACATGGAGTTCGACAAGGCGACCCCGTGGTACCGGCCGACGAACGTGCAGCACATCATCAGCGGCGCCGACCTCGGCTGGCGCGATGGTGCCCGCAAGCATCCCACCTACTACCTCGATTACTACGGCGTGATCGCCACGGTCGGCGCCGGTTCGCCGACCGGCGGCGTGTTCGGCACGGGCGCCAAGTTCCCGGCTCGCTACCAGGACGCGTTCTTCATCGATGACTGGTCGTACGGCAACCTCTGGTCGGTCTTCATCCAGCCCGACGGTTCCTCGTACAAGGGCGAGGCCATGCCGTTCGTGAGCGGCCGACCCTTCCCAGTCACCGGCACGATCGTGAACGAGGTCGACGGCTCCCTCATCATCCAGACCGGCGCACGCGCGCCCACGCAGCTGTTTCGGGTTACCTACACGGGCAAGGAATCCACCGCCCCGACCAAGCCCGACACGATCTACGCCGCCGCCCGCGCCGTGCGGAAGAGCCTTGAAGCGTTCCACGGCAAGGCCGACCCGAAGGCCGTTGCCGCCGCCTGGCCCTACCTAAACAGCCAGGATCGCGCGATCCGCTTTGCGGCCCGCACCGCCCTGGAGTGGCAGGATCCGAAGTCCTGGCAGGAACGGGCGCTCGCCGAGACCGACCCGCGCTCCTCCATCGCCGCCCTCGCCTCGCTGGCCCGCGTCAGCGGCCGCGACGAGTTCTTCCGGCCGCCCAACTACAAGCCGGCCGACCCCGCCCTGCGCGAGGCGATGATCGCCGCGCTGGAGCGCATCGACCTCAACGCGATCACCTACGAGGACAAGCTCGACTACCTCCGCGCTCTGGGCCTCGTGTTCATCCGCATGGGCCCGCCGGAGGAGGCGACCCGCCAGCGGATCATCGCCCGGCTCGATCCGTTGCTGCCGGCCCGCCAGCGCGAGCTTAACTGGGAGCTCTCGGAGGTCCTGATCTACCTGCAGGCCCCCAGCGCCGCCACCAAGGTCATGGCCCTGCTCCGGAACGCCCCCACGGGCCCGCACTTCGCGCTGCCCGAGTACATCAATGCGGTCGGCCGCCTCCGTGCCAGCGCCGGTGGCGATCCCGGCTCCGCCGGCGGCCGGACGAACTTCGCCCTGCTCCGCCAGGAGGACCAGATCCAGTACGCGCAGCTGCTGCGCTCGCTCAAGACCGGCTGGACCCAGGAACTGAGCAAGGAGTTCCTCGAGTGGTTCGTGATGGTCGGCAAGGAGTACACCGGTGACGTGAACTTCAACAACGCCATCCAGATCATCCGGGCCGACGCGATCTCCCAGATCCCGGCCGCCTTCCGGCCCGCCCTGCAGGGCCTGATCGACGCCCCGCTCACCTTCACGGCTGCGACCGGCCGGGGCGGTGGTGGCCGCGGCGCGGCGGCTCCCGCGGCGGGTGCCCCGGCGCCCCGCGCCAATCAGAAATCAGGCCCAGGTGATTCCAACCCCCCGCCCGGGCCCGCCCGGCGGTGGGTTTTTCATGGGCTCATCAGGGCAGTGTCACCCGCGGTCTTGCTTATCCAGGGCCCGCAGATCCCGCCAGTAGGCCTTGGTCTGCCACGCCGCCACGAGGAGCGCGGCGAGCGCCAGGACGCACTGGACGATCACCACCGTCCGACCCGGTGTGCCCCGGGTGAATTCCATCCAGAAGGCCGAGACCGGCAGCATGCTCGTGACCTCGAGCCACCAGCGCGGCATCAGCGGGGCGTTGCTGAAGACGGACGTCACCGCCGCGATCAGGCCGAGCGCACCGAGCACCAGGGCGTAGGCCCCGTCCCGATTCTCGCCCTTCCGTGCCACGTGTGCGCGCCACGCCACGGCGAAGCCGAGGCCGCCGCCCACGAGCAGCACGAGCCGGAGGAAGGATAGCCGTTCGGCCGGGCTGTAGAGCCCGCTCCACCAGGCGAGCGCACAGGCCGCGAGTGCCGCCAGCACCGCAAACGCAAAGGCACTCTGCCAGCCGGGCAGGAACAGCGGCGCCACCAGTCGACCGGCGCCACGCTGACGGAAAGTCCGCCAGTGGATCCCCATCGGGATGCGCATGCTCGCCATCTCCATCGTGACCACGACCACCAGGAGGCAAACCGCGAAGCCGAACTGGTAACGCGCGAGTTCCGCGTGGCCCAGCGCCGCGTAGAGCGGCACCGGCAGCAGGGCCGGCACCGCCAGCAGCCGCGTGAACAGGGCGTGGTTCTCCGCCGGGGCCGCGATGCGGCGCACGGCCCCCATGAGGAAGAACAACAGCAGCAGGATGGCGTCGAAGAGTGCGAGCCCGGGGCTGTCCGCCGCGAAGCTCAGCGGCCCGGCATAGGCCACCGCACCCGCCGCGCTGCGGAACGCCGGCATGCCGGTACCGTAGCCGATCAGGATCACGAGCGGCACCGCCGCCATCCGCGGCAGGCCCGAACACCACAGCGCAGCCCCCGTCAGGATGCTGCAGCCGCCGAGCAGCAGGACGCAGCGGAAGGCGTCGTCGAGGGGATCGACCGCGCCCGCGAAGTACCGGACGAAGCCGTACGGCAGCATCGAGACCAGCAGGAGGAAACCTTGCGCGACGAGCGACGCCCACTTGCCGAGCACGATGCGCCAGGCGCTCAGGTGCGTCAGCACGAGCAGGTCGAGGGTACGGCTGTCGACCTCGGCCCGGAGCCCGACCAGCGCGCGGGCCGGGAGCACGAGCAGCAGCATGACCGCGAGCAGGGTCCAGAAGAACGTATTGCTCGTGGCCGCCGCCGCCGCGCGCGCCGCCGGCGTGGCGCCGGGCAGGGCGATGACGGTGGTCGTCATCGCCACGACCATCACGGCATGGAACAGGACCACGATCGCGAAGAATCCGCGCGTGTGCAGGCCCTGCCGCAGCTCTTTCACGAGCACGGCGGGCACCCACGTCGGAAAATCGTCGCAGGCGAAGGGGGGATGGGCGGGAGCGGGGGCGGCTTTCATGGCTCAGGAATCTCCGGACGTCGGCGATTGGGTCGGGGAGTTGGCGCGGACCATCTCCATGAAGGTTTCCTCGAGGCGGCGCTCGTCATGGTGGAAGTCCACCACGCGAATGTTGTCCGCCATGATCTGGCGCAGCTCGGCATGGACCTCCTTCAGGTCGCCCGAGTCGAACTCGGCCTTCACGCCGTCGCTCAGCTCCTCGAGCAGCGTCCACTTGTCGCGCTTTTCCAGCCAAGCGATGGCCGGCGCCAGCGGGCCGTCGATCACCATCGTGATGATGCTGATCTCGGTCGACTTGTGTCCGCGGCGGAGGGAGTGCGTGTCGCCGTGGTGCACGACCTTGCCGCGGTCCATGAAGAGGAGCGAGTCGCACATCTCGCCGAGTTCGGAGAGGATGTGCGAGCTGATCAGCATCGTCTTGCCGCGATCGCGGAGGAGGTGGATGAGGTGCTTGAACTCGTGGCGCGCCTTCGGGTCGAGCCCGGCCACGGGCTCGTCGAGGATGAGGAACTCGGGATCGTTGAGCAGGGCCCGGGCGAGGCACACCCGCTGGAGCTGGCCCTTTGAGAGCTTGTCGACGGGCCGTTCCCGCAGCGTGTGCAGGTTGGTGAAGTCCGCGATCTCGGCCAGCCGGCGGGTGCGCTCCTCGCCGTGCAGGTCCTGCGCGCGGGCGAAGAAGTCGAGGTACTGCAGCACCGTCGTGTCCTTGTACGGCGTGAAGTGGTCCGGCATCCAGGCGAGGCGGCGGCGCACGTCGTTGGGCTGCTCGACGACGTTGATGCCGCCGAGGCGCACCGTGCCCGAGGTGGGCAGGTCGAGCGTCGAGAGGATGCGCATGGT
>OMJT01000166.1 GCA_900299415.1 Opitutales bacterium | reverse complement strand
TGCCCTTCACCGAGGAGCCCGGCGAGGCCGCGTTCTATGGGCCGAAGATCGACTTCGTCGTGAAGGACGTCATCGGCCGCGAGTGGCAGCTCGGCACTGTGCAGGTCGACTACAACCTGCCCGTGCGCTTCGACCTGAGCTACATCGGCGCCGACAACCAGCCGCACCGCCCGGTGATGATCCACCGCGCGCCGTTCGGCTCGATGGAGCGCTTCTGTGGCGTGCTGATCGAGCACTTCGCGGGCGACTTCCCGGTGTGGCTCTCACCCGAGCAGGTCCGCCTCGTACCGATCAGCGAAAAGACCCTCGACTACGGCCGCGACCTGCTCGCGCAGCTCCGGGCCGTCGGCGTGCGTGCCTCGCTCGACGAGCACAACGACAAGCTCGGCGCCAAGATCCGCCGCGCCGAGCTCGACAAGGTGCCGTACACACTGGTGCTCGGTGGCAAGGAGGCCGAGGCCAAGGCCGTCAGCGTCCGCAGTCGCGCCCGTGGCGACGAAGGCGTGCAGCCATTTGCCGAGTACCTCACCCGCCTGCAGGCCGAGATCGCCACGCGGGCGCTGCCCGCGAAGAAATCCTGAGCTCAATCCACCGGCAGAGTTCTGCCGGTGTTACATCTGACCTGGTGTCCTGTAGCCGGGGTGGACCTCAACCCCGGGGTTAGCAGCGCCTTACCGCCCGTAATACACGCTGGCCTGCTTCACCGAACCGAGGCTGGTGGCGCTGACAGGCGTGCTTTTGCCGGTCTCGGTGTCGAGGATCGCCACGCGGGTCTCACCGCTGCGCGCGACGGCGGTGTAGATGACGTGGCGGCCGTCGGCGAGCCAGCTCGGCTCCTTGGCGTCGAAGGGGGCATTCTGCATCTCGACCACCTTGGCCTGGCCCGCCGCCAGGTTCAGCACCGCGATGCGGTAGGCGCCGTTCACGCGCGCCGTGAACACGACCTTGTTCGGGTCGGTGCGGCTCCAGTCGGGCTCGGCGGAGTACTGGGCGAAGCCGCGCGGCGACACCTGGCGGGGGGCGCCATACTTGGTGTTCGGCATGACGTAGAGCTGCGGGCCGGGTTCGCCAGCAAAGATGATCTGGGAGCCGTCGGGCGAAAACGCGGGCGAGGACTTCACGGCTCCGGAGAGGCGCGTGCGTGCCTCGACATTCGTGCCCTGGGCGGTGCCCACGTAGATCTCCGGGTTGCCCTCGCCGCTCAAGACCATCGCGATCTGGCCACCGCTGGGGCTGAAGCGCGCCCCCTGGTTGGTGCCCTTGAAGTGGACGAGCAGGTCGCGACGGCGGCTCGCGAGATCGATCACGTAGATGTCGGGAAAACCCGAGCGATAAAAGCTGGTGTAGATGAGCCGGTTCCCGTCCGGCGCCCAGCGGGGGAAGAGCGCGGCCGCGTTGTCCTGCGTCTGGCGCACCACCGCGCCGAAGAAGAGATCGCCCGTGCAGACCTCCTTGCCCTTGCCGAGGTCCTGGATGAAGGCGAGCTGGGCGGTGAAGAAGCCCTTCAAGCCGAGGCCGTTCGTTTTCTCGACCACGAGGTCGGCACCCTTGAGCAGCGCCTGGCGTGCATCGCGGCCGCTGACACTCTCATTGACCACGCTGGCCGTGCCGCGCAGGGCCTCGACGCGCACCTGGGTCGGCGACACGAGGGTGAACTTCACCTCGTAGGCGGCGCCGGCGGCCACGGCCTGGTAGCGGCCGTGGGAATTGAAGGCCTGGACCGCGAGGCTCTGAAGCTCGGGGGTCGGGCTGGTGACATGGACCTTGATGGCTTGGCTGGTCTCGACGACGGACTCGCCGAGTTTGACTTGGGCCGAGAGTTGGGTGGCGAACAGGGAAAGGAGAGAGATTCCGGCGAAAAAAAGTTTCATGTGGGCGGCAGCGAAGGGTGGCGCGGCAAAGGTGTCATTTCTATTTGCGCGCCCGCCGGGCATCACAACCCTTATTTCTTCACAACGTGACCTCCGACCAAATCAAGCAACAGCTGAAGCAAGTGAAGTACCCGGGGTTCAGCCGGGACATCGTGTCGTTCGGCCTCATCCGCTCGGCCGGCTTCGCCGACGGCACCGCCAAGGTCGCCCTCGCGATCTCAACGAACGACCCGAAGGTGCCGCTGCACCTCAAGCAGGAGGTGGAGAAATGCCTCCGCGCCCTGCCGGGGGTGAAGGATACGATTGTCGATATCGCGGTCTCGGCCGTGAAGACCCCCGCCGCCGGCGGAAACCAAGCCGGCACCGCCGCCGCGCCAAAGACGATCAAGCACGCGGTCGCGATTGCGTCCGGCAAGGGCGGCGTCGGCAAGAGCACCTTTGCGGTCAACCTCGCCTGCGCCCTCGCCCAGAGCCATCCCGGCCGGGTGGGCCTGATGGATTGCGACATCTACGGCCCGAGCGTGCCGTTGATGATCGGTCTCCACGGCGCGCGCCCCGAGGTCGATGGCGACGGCCCCGCCGCCACCCTCATCCCCCTCGAGACCCACGGGGTGAAGGTCATGAGCATGGGTTTCCTCGTCGACGACAACACCCCGGTCGTCTGGCGCGGCCCGATGATCATGAAGACCATCCAGCAATTCGTGCAGAACGTGCGCTGGGGTGAGCTCGACATCCTCCTGATCGACCTGCCACCCGGCACCGGCGACGCCCAGCTTTCGCTCGTCCAGACCCTGCCGCTCGACGGCGCGGTACTTGTCACGACCCCGCAGCCCGCCGCCACGAACATCGCCCGGAAGGGCGGGCTGATGTTCCAGAAGGTCAATGTGCCCCTGCTTGGCGTAGCCGAAAACATGAGCTACTTCGTCGACCCCACCGGTTTGCGCCACACGCTCTTCGGCGAGGGCGGCGGCGTCCTTACCGCCGAGAAGCTCGGCACCGCCCTGCTCGGTCAGGTGCCGCTGCTCCCGGAGATCCGCGAGGGCGGGGACCAAGGCCTGCCCATTGTCGTGAGCGAGCCACAAGGGTTGGCCGCCAAGGTCTTCCGCGAGATCGGCGCGGCCATCATGGCACGCCTGCCCCGCACCGGTGTCTAGGGAATGGCCTGATTCACGCATCGGCCCACGCGCTGATGCCAGCTCGCGCCGGGATACCAAAAAGACCGTATTAATGCCGAGAAGCGCCGCATTGACAGCCCAGCCGCCGTCCATCTCTTTTCCCTCACCGACCGCCGAATGAGCCTGACCGCGAAAGAACCCGAGACCACGGGAGACTTCGTCAAGCAATCCAGCCTCTACCAGGAATTCCTGGCGGAGCGGGAGGAAATCCTGAGGCACAAATGGC
The DNA here is from genome assembly GCA_900299415.1 of Opitutales bacterium. GTDB lineage: Bacteria > Verrucomicrobiota > Verrucomicrobiia > Opitutales > Opitutaceae > CAIYFD01. The sequence goes on along the minus strand of OMJT01000166.1, from coordinate 4,934 downwards.
TCGAGTCCGAGCGCCTCGGCTACGACATCGGCTTCGAGCGCGCCCTGCTCGACTGGATCCGCAAGCACCGCGAAAACTGGCGCGCCGCCCGCCGGGCCCAGGCGCAGACGCCGCCGGCCAGCCAGCGGAAGTAATCCCCGTGCCGTCAGTGCACAAAAAAACCGGGCCATGAAGCCCGGTCTTTTTTTGCCCGAAATCCGGACGCGTTACTTGATCTCCTTGTGGAGGGTATGGCGCTTCAGGAAGGGGTTGTACTTCTTCTTCTCGATGCGCTCCGTGACGGTCTTCTTGTTGCGCTTCGTGAGGTAACGGGAGGCGGGCTTGCCCTCTTTCTTGGCCTCGGTGCATTCCAGGGTGACGACTTCTTGCATGGTGTTAAAAGGATTGAAGGGTCAGGAGGAAAGGGCCGGCCCCGGCCGGTGCAACCCCTAATTTCCCGGGTGGTAAGACACCCGCACCCCGCAAGTTCGGTCCCTTGGGCCGGCTGAGCCCGGCTACGGTACGGTCAGCTGCCGCCCGTGCGCTTGTTGTCCGTCAGCGGCAGCATGACGCCGCGGCGGAAGAGCGTCACCTGGCCCGTGCTCGAGGACACCACGATCGAGATGCACTGGGTCGCGACGCTCACCGCCATGGCAGCGGCGTGCCGGCTGCCGAGACCACTGGGCAGCACATGCTCGTAGTCGGCGGCCTGTATCAGGCTCCCAGCGGAGATCACGACGCCGTCACCGCGGATGATAAAGGCCCCGTCGATGGACGAGAATTCCTTCACGGTTTCGTCCATGAAGGGGTTGAGGATATTACGGTCCTCCTCCTTGTAGCCGTAAAACGGATTGAGCACGAGCGGCTTGGAGAGCGGCTCGACCTTCTCGGCGTCGCCCACGACAAAGAGGCACCCAACCGGGCGGCCCTCGCGGCCCTCGACGGCGAGTTCGGTGGCGACCGCGATGACGCGCTCGAGCACCTCGGGCTTCACGTCCTCGGGCAGCAGGTCGCCGTGGTTGGCCAGCAGCGTCTGGAATTCGCGCTCCACGTCGATGACCACAAGGGTGTCGAACTGGTTGCTGCCGGTGAGCCCGCCAAGGCAGCAGATGCGATCGGAGAAGGCGATCACCCCACGGGTCAGTGCCACGAGCATGGCGCTGCGGAGCTGCGCCATGCGCTGGTTGGAATAGGAGCGGACCTGGATCGTGTCGGCGAACTCCTCGTGGTTGCCCTCCGCGGGGTCAATCGGGTTGCGGGTGACAAGGATGGTCTTGGTCTTCGACTGGATCGCGCTGCGCTGGATGCCGCCGACAAAGGTGTCGCCAAAGACCATGATCGCCGCGCAGCTCGCGCCGTCGGCCACGCGCTCGGCTTGGCGGAACATGAGGCGGTTGACCCGGTTTTGCTGGGCCTCGACCGGCCGGATGCCGCCAAAGCCGCCGATCAGGCGCTCGTGGAGCGCGTCGAGGTCGGGGGCGTTGACGAGGCTGTCGACGAGGGCCTGCTCCTGCACCAAGCGCGCGATCGAGGCCAGCACCTGCAGGTAATCGCGGGCGTTCTCGCCGGCGATCAGCATCATGATCAGTCGCACCGGCTCCTCGTCCTTCGCGCCATCGTGACGGATGCCGAGGCGGCTGCGGCCGATCGCGAGGATGTAGCGGCGCGACATCTTCACGCGGACATGCGGCAGGGCGACGCCCAGGCCGAGGTAGGTAGTCATCGTGCTCTCGCGGGCGAGCAGGCCCTTGAGCAGCGATTCGCGCTTCAGGTCGGGAAACTTCTGGATCGAAACTTCAAGCAGTTCCTCCAGCGCACCTTCCAGATCGACACTGCGCAGATCAACCAGCCGGTTCCGGGCGATGATCTTGTCGAGCCGCATCGGACCTTACTTCTCCCACTCCAGCGCGCCCTTCTTCACCTCGTAGTACAGGCCGAGCACGAGCACGCCGAGGAAGAACAGAATCGGACCGAGGATCGGGATGTGGTTGGCGAGAAAGTCGCGGTACACGAAGCACCACGGGATGAGAATCACGACCTCGAGGTCGAAGAGCACAAAGAGCAGGGCGGTGAGGTAGAACTTCACCGAGAACCGCGTGTGGATCAGGCCGCCGGCGGGCACGCCGCACTCGTAGGCACTGTCCTTGATCGCCGTGTGCCGCGCGCGCTGGCCGAAGAGGTGGCTGGCGCCGATGATGACGGCACCGATCACCACGGCGAGGACCGCCTGGATGAGGAACGGGAGGTACGCGGCGCTGGACATGCGAGCCATGACTTCGCCCGAGCCCATCCGCTGAGACAAGAGGAATCGCCGGCGCAGCCGGCCGCTATTCCCCGAGGTGAATGAGCTTCACCTTGGCGGTGTCGGCAGAGCCAATCTTCAGCTGTTCGGCGTAGTCGAGCGTGTGGATCTCATCCGACACCGGTTGGAATCCCGAACGGCGGCGCCAACGGTTAATGCGGTCGAGCATCAGGGCGTCGAGCATGACCGGGTCGGCACTAAGCCAGAGGACGGGTTCAGAGGCGCTGTAGAGCGAGTTGAAGAACGGGCCACCGATGAACTGGTACCGCTCCAGACTGACGATCGTGAAGGCCCAGGTGAGACGGATCTCGGGGATGGCCGCCATTTCGGCGACCGCCGCCGGCGCACTGGCGTTGCTGCGGAAGAAGCGGGCCGTGTTCGAGGCGTTCCAGAGGGTCGCGTTGACGAGCGAGCCGTTCACCCCGAGCACCGGGTGATCGGTATAGACCGGCAGGTTGATCCAGAAGTCGGCCTCGAGGAACAGCGGCGTGGCGAGGAAGCTTTTCCGGTCCTCCTCCAGCGTGGAACTGGTCGGGGTATCGCGCGTCTGGGCCTCGGCCACAGACGGGTCGAAGGTCGAGGGCAGCGGGCTGAGGTAGAACCAGCCCTTGTCGTAGTAGCGGTTCGACTCGAGGACGTAGAGCGGGTGGCCCTTGAACGGCGTCTCACCGTCGACCAGCGACGGCAGGTAACCGGACATGCGCAGACGAAACTGGTTCAGTCCGACGAGGAAGATGTTGCCCGGCTCGAAACCACGCCGCTCAAGGGCCTCGATCACGGCGAGTGTAAGAGCCTTGGGTGTAGCCAGGCCCTCGCCGGAATCGGTGTAGATTTTGAGGCCGACCTTCTTCTTGGGCCCCGGAGCGACGCGCTTGCCGGTACTGGCCTCGAACTGGGTGATGAGCTTCTCGACCTCGCGGCTGTAGATCGCCGAGTCGAAATTCTGCAGCCCGGTTTCCCAGACCGGCTTCGGCCCGGTGGAGGCGGCCGTAGTCGGGGCCGCGGCCTTGGTCGCGGGCGCAGCGGTAGCGCGGGCCGCCGGGGCGGCCAAAAGGGCAAGGCAAAGGCTGGCAAAGAGGGGCGGAAGGAAACGCATGACCGTTATGTCGTCTGAAACGAGGGAAAGTTTCCTCGCGGAGCCGCGAAACTTGACAGGGGCTTCGGCGGGGGGAAAGTGCATTCTTCGGCAGCGGCGCAGCGCGCGCCCTGCCCCACCCCGTGATCCATGCCCGTCATCAAGCCCACCTGCGTCAATGACCTGAAGATGCGGGTGAACATCGTGGACGTGGTCTCGCGAGTCGCGACGCTGCGGAAGGCGGGCAACCGGTTCAAGGGTCTGTGCCCGTTTCACCAGGAGAAGACGCCATCGTTCCACGTCGATCCCGACAAAGGATTTTTCAAGTGCTTTGGTTGCGGCAAGGCGGGGGATATCATCACCTTTGTCCGCGAAACCGAGGGCTTGGGCTTCACCGAGGCCATCGAGGCGCTCGGCCAGCGGTTCGGCATCGTGATCGAGTATGAGGAGGGCAGCGGCGGACCGTCGCGCGAGGAGCGCTCGCTCCGGCAGGAGATCTTTGACCTGCATGAGCAGGCGGCGGCGCACTTCTACCAGGCGTTCCTCGCCGTCGACGCCACGGGCAACTTCATGCGGGAGTACTGGACGGCCCAACGGAAGTTCCCCGTCGCGCTGGCCGAGGAATTCCGCATCGGCGCGGCCGGGGCCGACGGCAGCGGGCTCGGGGCCTTTCTGATGCGGCGGAAGTTCTCCGAGCCGGCGCTGCGGCAATGCGGACTGTTCTTCGTCCGGGAGGAGGCGACTCTGACACTGGGCTCGCTCAAGCCCCGCTTCCGCGGCCGCCTGATGATCCCGATCCGCGACCATCAGGGCCGCGTCGTGGCCTTCACCGCCCGCCAGACCGGCCTGACGCCCGAGGACGACCCGGCCCGTGAGGCGAAGTACGTCAACTCGCCCGAGACCCCCATCTTCACCAAGGGCAACCTGCTCTTCAACCTGGACCGCGCCCGCACCGGCGTCGGCGAGGGTCACCCTTTCGTGCTGGTCGAGGGCCAGCTCGACGCCCTCCGCTGCTGGCAGGTCGGGCTGAAGACCGCGATCGCGCCGCAGGGCACCTCGATCACCGAGCCGCAACTCCAGCTTATCCGGCGCTACCACACCCAGGTCGAGTGCTTCCTCGACAGCGACGCCGCCGGCCAGAAGGCCTCGCTGCGTTTCCTGCCCATGGCCCTGAAAGCCGGGCTGGAGGTGCGCTTCCTCACCCTCGCCGGGGCCGGCAAGCTCGACCCCGACTTGTTGTTTCAGGAAAAGGGCCTCCCGGCTTACGAAGACCTGCGCCGCAGCTCCCTCAGCGCGGTTCAATATGCCGCCGCAGCCTTCCTCCCCAACCCACGTGGGGCGACGGCGGAGCAACAGTCCCGGGCTGCCCAGGGCATCGTCGAGCTCATCGCCGCCAGCGAAAGCAGTGTCGCCCGGGAAAACCTCCTGGCCGAGGCCAGCCGCCACCTCCTTCTTCCTCAAAGGGTGCTCCAGCAAGAATTAGAGGCATTCATGGTTCGCCGGAGCCGCCAGGCCGCCGCCCGGCCCGCCCCCCCCCCCCCCCCCCCCCCCAACCCCCCCCCCCCCCCCCCCCGGGGG
>OMJT01000165.1 GCA_900299415.1 Opitutales bacterium | reverse complement strand
GCGGTCCTTTCCATGGGGTTCAGGGTAGGTGGGGCGGAAAGGCACTGTCAATTGGTGCGGTGAGTCCCCGGATCCGGTTTTGCCACCGAGGCGCAGAGCTCACAGAGATTCAGCCCCAAGCCATTTTAACGACGGATTACACGGATTGCACGGATAGGTAGCCGGAAAAGCCGGGATCGGGGGTTTTATCCGCGAAATCCGTGTCATCCGTGGTTAAAAAAGGCTCGGTCTCTGTGAGCTCTGCGCCTCGGTGGCAAAGCCGGATCGGCCGTTACTGGGTTTTGGGCGGCGGGTTTTTCAGTTCTTCTTTCCAGCCTGCCATCCGGGCCTGGGCGCCGAAGTGCTCGGCCTTGGGTTTGTCGCCAAGTTCCATCCAGATGCGCGACAGCGTTGTGTTGATGAACAGGTCGGCCGGCCGGAGGCGGTGGGCCTGGTCGGCTGCGGCCAGGGCGGGCTGGAGACGGCGCAGGGAGAAGTTCACCTCGGCGCAGGCATGCCAGGCCTCGAATGAGTCCGGCGCGGCCGCGGTGGCGCGGGCCAGCTTCGCGAGGGCCCCCTCGGCGTCGCCGGTGGCGAAGTCAAAGGAGGCGTCGTCGATCAGGGTCTGGAGGTCGTCGGCCATCGGGAGGCCGAACATGAGGCGCGCGTCCGGGCAAGGGAAGCCCGGCCTTGGCGTTATTTCTTCACGGCCTCGACGGAGATCGTGATGGTCACGTCGTCGCCCAGCATGGTGCCGAGCATGGCCGGGCCCTTGAGGTCGAAGTCGGCCTTCTTGACCGTGGTGGTCGCCTCCCAGCCGGAGAGTTGGGCGCCCTGGGCGCCGGGGCCGAAGCCGAGGAGGGAAGTCTTCAGAACGACGCGCTTCTTGATGCCCTTGATCGTGAGGTCGCCGGTGATGTCGAAGGTGTCGGCGCCGGTCTTCTTCCAGGCGGTGCTCGTGAAGGTCATCGCCGGGTGTTTGGCGGCGTCGAAGAAGTCGGGGGACTTCAGGTGGGTGTCGCGGTCGTTGTCCCCGGTCTCGACGCTCGCGATCTCAATCCGGGCCGTGACGGAGCTCTTCTCCAGGTTGTCGCGGTCGACCGTGATCTTGCCGGAGAACTTGGTGAACTTGCCCGGGACCTTGCTGACGAAGTGGCGGATCGAGAACCCGACCGCGGAGTGGACGGGGTCGATCGCGTAGGTCTCGACGGCCGCATTGGCCGAGCCGGCGCAGAACGCGATCGCAGCGGCGGCGAGAAGCAACTTGGTCAGGCGGGGGAAGGGGAGGGTGAGGGACATGTCGTGAATGGGATCAGGCTCGGGACAAAAAATTCCACGCCAGCGTATGGCAAACCGGCAAGGTTAACGGTTTGGTGGGGAGCGCATGCGGTCCCGAAGGCAGGGCCGCCTCGCCGAGGCAGCCCTGCCGGTCCGCTTAGACCGGGGTGGCGGCCTTCTGGTAGCCGAAGAGGGCGCGGGCCTTGATGGCCTGGGCCACCGGGGCCGGGACCATGTCCTCACAGGTGGGATCGTTCTCCTTGATGCGACGGAGGACGTCGCGGGAGAAGATGCTGAGGATGTCGGAATCGTAGCCCACGATGCTGTCCACGTAGTGGTTCTCGAGGAGGTGGGGTAAAGGTTCTGGAGATGCGGCGACACGTGCACGTTCCGGGCGTGGACCAGTACATTGGCGGAGAAGGCGTGGCCACCGCCCATGACGGTCGTGGTGGGGGCGCCCGGCGCGGCGGCGAGGTAGCGCTCGTAGGCATCCTTTCGCATCGGGTAGATGTAGAGCTTTACGCTGTGGCGGAAGAGGCGGCCGAACGACTCGAGGATGCCGCCCTCGAGGTTCTCGTAGTACTTCTCGTTGAAGATCTCGAGGAGGTTGTTGATACCCATCGCCACGCCGATCATCTCCTTCGTGTAGCGGCGGAAATAGGAGCCGAGCCGGTAGTACTCGGGATAATTCGAGATGAGCACCGTGAAACCGATGTCGCCGAGGATATCGACGCGGGCAAGGAAGTCGCGGGCGTCTAGTTCGCCGGCAGCGAGCAGGTTGTTCATCGTGATTTCCATCAGCACGACGACGTCCTTCCCCTTCACCGCCGGCTCCTGGATGAACTGCGCCGTGGCGCAGTTGAGCATGTCGACATTGACGTGCGTGACGGGCCGAAAACTGCCACGTTCGACGAGGATGGCCATTTTGTAGAGCACCTCGGAGGGCTGGAGGACGTCGCCCTTGGGCCCGAACATGACGGCGTTGGTGAGGCCGCAGTTGACGAGGTGGAGCGACATCAGCCGGTTGTCGACCTCGGCGAACGCCGGGCCGCTGAACCGGAGCATGTCGACCTCGATCCGGTCGGAGGAGAGGTTGTCGAGGAGGGACGCGATGAGCTTGCGTGGATCCTGGTGATAGTAGCACGCGCCGTAGATGAGGTTCACGCCGACAATGCCGAGGGCCTGCTGCTGGAGGATGTTCTCCTTGTCCCACATCCGGACGTGCAGGACCATGTCGCTCGGCGGTCCATTGGGCTCGGTCTAGAAGCGGATTCCCATCCAGCCGTGAGCCTCGTTGGTCCCCTTGAAGTTCCGGGCGGCCACGGTGTCGGCGTAGACGAAGAACATCGTGCGGTCGCCGCGCTGGGCCTGGAGGCGCTCGAGGAGGAGCTTGTACTCGTGGTCGAGCATGAGGGAAAGCCGCTCGTTGGAGACGTAGCGCGGCGCCTTGCCATAAATGGCGTCGCTGAAAGTCATGTCGTAGGCCGAGATCGTCTTGGCGATCGTGCCCGAGGCCCCGCCGACCTGGAAAAACACCCGGGCCACTTCCTGGCCGGCGCCGATCTCCGCGAACGTACCGTAACGCGGCTCATCAAGGTTGATGGTCAGGGCCTTGCGGTTCGTGGTGAGCAGTTCTTTCTGGTCGCTCATGGTGGTAGGATACGTCTTCGGCGCGGAACCAAGCAAGGTTTAGGCGATTGTCGATACGCCACCCCCCGGCGTCGGGCATTCATAAGCCGGGTTGCCGGGGCGATTTCCAACTTAGAAGGGCGCTTTTCCACTGGCTGAAACGCGGGTCACCGCTAGGGTGCCTCGCCATGAAGAATTTCTGGACCTCGTTGCTCGGCAGCCTGGCGGCCATGGTGATTTTCGCGGCGGTCGTGCTGGTGGTGGTGCTGGGCTTCATTGGCATCGCCGTGGCCGTGGGCGGCGGCGACCGCCAGCCGACCTTTGCCAAAGGATCCTACCTGGTTCTCGACCTTTCCCGCGCCATCACCGACGCCCCCGGCGCGCTCGATCTGGGTTCCCTGCCGATCGGGGGACTACCCAAGACCATCCAGCTGCACGACGTGACCCGCGCGCTGCGGCTCGCCGCCAACGACAGCCGCGTGGCCGGCGTTTTGATCAAGGGTAGCCTCGGCGCGTCCGGCGCCTCGTCGGGCTTCGCCACGCTGCGCGAAGTGCGCGCCGCACTCTCGACCTTTCGGGCCGCCGGCAAGCCGGTGCGGGCGTACCTTACCAACGCCGGCACGGCCGACTACTACGTTGCCTCGGCCGGCGGCGAGGTGGTCCTCGATCCGTTCGGCGTGATCGAGATGCCCGGCCTCGCCAGCGAACCGATGTTCTTCGCCCAGGCCTTCGAGAAGTATGGCGTGGGCATCCAGGTGACGCGCGTCGGCAAGTACAAGTCGGCGATCGAGCCCTTCACCCGCTCGGACATGAGCCCGGAGAGCAAGGAGCAGCTGCAAAAGCTCCTTGGCGACATCTGGACGGACGTGGTGGCCCAAATCGCCACCAGCCGCGCCATCCCGCCCGAGCAGCTCCAGGCGCTGGTCGATGCCGAGGGCCTCCTCCAGCCGGCCAAGGCGAAGGAGGCGAAGCTGATCGATCGCTCGGCGTACCTCGACGAGGTCATTGCCGACCTGATCAAGGAAACCGGCCTCGCCGCTGGCACGCGAAAGACTTTCAAGCAGATCGACGTCGCCGACTACGCCAAGCTCGCGACCGGCCCCGACGGCCCGGGCGGCGTGGCCAAGACCGGGGAGGGTGGCTCTTCCAGTCCCGGCAAGCTCGCCCTGGTCTACGCCGAGGGCGAGATCGTGGACGGCGAGGGCGGCCCGGGCGAGATCGGCGCGGCGCGTTATGCCCGCGAGATCCGCCAGCTCCGCCAGGACAATTCCGTGAAGGCGATCGTGCTCCGCATCAACAGCCCCGGCGGCAGCGCCACGGCCTCCGAGGCGATCCAGCGCGAGCTGCGCCTCGCCCGCGGCGCGAAGCCGGTGATCGTGTCGATGGGCGACTATGCCGCCTCGGGCGGCTACTGGATCGCCGCCTACGGCGACCGGATCTTCGCCCAGCCCGGCACGATCACGGGCTCGATCGGCGTCTTCGGAGTGCAGTTCGACATCCAGAAGCTGGCGCGCGATTTCGGCGTGACCTTCGATCGGGTGAAGACGGGTGAGTTCGCCGATGCCTCCACGATCTCCCGGCCCAAGACCCCCGCCGAGCTGGCGATGGTGCAGAAGCTCGTCGACTGGATCTACGGCGAGTTCATCCGCAAGGTCGCCGAAGGCCGCAAGCTGCCCGCCGCGACCGTCGAGGAGATCGCGCAGGGCCGCGTCTGGTCGGGCACGGAGGCGCGGCGCCTCGGCCTCGTCGACGAGATCGGCGGCCTCGGTGAGGCGTTGTCGTACACCGCCACCAAGGCGGGCCTCGGCCCGAACTACCAGATCCAGGAGTTCCCGGTGAAGAGCGAGTTTTCCGAGCTGCTCCAGCAGATGATGAACGAGCTCGCCCCGTTGGGGGCGCGCAGCGCGCAGGCGCCGCAGGCGAAGCTCATCCAGAGTCTCGGCCGCGAGCTCAAGGTCCTGGAAACTCTCAACGACCCGCAGGGCGTCTACGCCCGGCTTCCCTTCGGTCTCGGCATCCGCTGAATCGGCCCATGAACCAACCCCACCGCCTATCCCGCGCCTGCCCGGCTACGATGATCCCGGCCGGCACCTCGGTCCAGCTGCCCGCCGGCTTCGAGGTCATGGTCACCCAGGCCCTCGGCGGCAGCGTGACGGTCCGGGCGGCGGACGGCCTCTATCGCATCGCCGGCGCTGACGCCGGGGCGATCGAAGGCTACGTGCCTGCGGCCGAGGCGCCCGGCGCGGCTGCCGGCGAGTTCAGCGAGGCGGCCGTGTGGGAGGCGCTGCGGGCCGTGTTCGACCCGGAAATCCCGGTGAACATCGTCGACCTCGGGCTCGTCTACGACCTGAACCTTGAACCCGCGCCCGGCGGCGGCAACGCGATCGAGATCAAGATGACCCTCACCGCCCCCGGCTGCGGCATGGGCCCGGTGATCGCCGAGGACGCCCGCCAGAAAGTCGCCACGCTCCCCGGTGTGGCCTCGGCCAAGGTGCACATCGTCTGGGACCCCGTCTGGAACCCCCACATGATCTCCGAGGCCGGCCGCCGCAAGCTGGGCCTGGAGTAAGCCGAGGGTCGATCATGGTAGGGCTGGCTCGCCGAGCCGGCCGTGCTTGGTCTCACGCCAAGAAGGCCCTCCCGGGCCAAGGCAAAGCTCGCCAAGGTCGATCGAGGCAGGAAACCGCTGATCTTCGCTAATTTGAACTTGGTTCGGAATGATCAGCGCGCATCAGCGAAGGTGAGCGGTTTCCAGGTTCCGAATCCGAGTGTGGGGTCCTTAATAACAAGAAACGTCGTACCCCCCCTGGGCTTGGCCGCCCGACAGGTCGTTTGTTCGAGGTTTGTTCGAGGCGGCTTCGAGGATTGTTCGAGAGTCCTTCGAGAAGTGTTCGAGGCGGCTTCGAGGATTGTTCGAGAGTCCTTCGAGATGCGTTCGAGGTGCCTTCGACCTGCGTTCGAACTGCCTTCGAGGGAGGTTTACCGGGGAGGCCCTTAGGCCGACGGATCGGCCTGCATGCTTCACCGAAGGCTCAGGGGTAGGAGAAAACCAACCGTAAACGGCCTGACGACGTGCATTGAGATGCAGTCGAACCCGGCCGGCCCGGCGGGCCAGCCCTACCAGCGGGACGCGAACTTGGCCGGGTCAGGCGGTGATGGTCTCGAGGGAGCAGCCGTCGGAGCCGGGGGTGACTTCGCAGTTGGGGCGGGCGATGACACCGGGGTAGGGCTCGGGGGCGAAGGGGTCGGACGCGCGGTCGAGGAGGTGGCGGTCGCAGACAGCGAAGAGCTCGGCCTCGGAGGCGGTGCG
>OMJT01000164.1 GCA_900299415.1 Opitutales bacterium | reverse complement strand
ATGGCGGCCTCAAACGGGCGGAAGTTCGTCGAGACGATGGCGCGGCCGCCGCCGGCCTGGGCGATGGCCCAGCGGGTGATCTCGAGCGGCGACTTCGAGTGGAGCTCGGTGTTCCAACGGGCAAGCTGATCGGCGTTCATGGGGACGAGGAGGGTTGAGAAAAAAGGATTGGCGGCCCGGAGTCGAGCCGCCGGAGGGGATTACGCGGCGCTCTTGGTCGTGTCCGGGACCGGCGGCAGCACAGCCCGGTCGGCGAAGGCCCCGAAGCTCTCGCCGGGCAGGCGCTCCTGCTTCCAGCGGGCGAGCAACGGGCGCAGCTCGGCGATGATGTCGTCGAACTTCACGCTCTCGCGAAAGATCCGGTTCACGCGGGTCGAGCCGGGACCGCCGCCGAGATGGAGGTTGTACTTGCCGGGGGCACGGCCCACGAGGCCGATCTCGGCCATGTAGGGACGCGCGCAGCCGTTGGGGCAGCCGGTCATCCGCACGATGATCTCCTCGTCGCCCAGCCCGAGCTCGGCGAACAGCCCCTCGAGCCGGTCGAGCAGCTGCGGGAAGACCCGCTCGCTCTCGGCCAGCGCCAGGCCGCAGGTCGGCAGCGACACGCACGCCATGGAGTTCAGCCGCACGGCGGCCACCTGGCGGTCCACCACCACCCCGTGGGCGGCGAGGCGCTGGTTGATGGCGGCGCGCTGGTCGTCGCGCACGCCGGCGAGCAGGAGGTTCTGCGAGGTCGTCAGGCGCACCTCGGGCCGGAACTCGCGCACGACCTCGCCTAGCGCGGACTTCAGGCGGCGGGTGCCGTCGTCCTTGATCCGGCCGGTCTCGACATACAGGCCGAGGAACCAGCGCCCATCACTCTGCCGGTGCCAGCCAAAGAGGTCGCCCTGCCGGGTGAACGTCACCGGCCGGGCCGGCTCGAGGCGGAAGCCCGCCCGTTGCTCCACCTCGGCGCGGAACCAGTCGGGACCGCGATCCGCGAGCACGTACTTCAAGCGCGCATGCTTGCGGTTGGTGCGGTCGCCATGGTCGCGAAAGGCGATCATCACGGCCTTGGCCGTCTCCACCACGCGATCCGCCGGGATGAAGCCCAGCACGTCCGCCGCACGCGGGAACGTCGCCTCGTTGCCATGACTCATGCCGAGCCCGCCGCCGCAGAGGACATTGTAGCCGAGCAAGCGCGCCGGGTTCGCCGGGTCGGCGATGGCGGCGAAGCCCAGGCAGTTCGCAAACAAGTCCGTGTCGTTCAGCGGCGGGATCGCAAACGCGACCTTGAACTTCCGCGGCAGGTAGCGGCGGCCGTAGAGCGGGTCCTCGAACGCGAGCTTCTGCTCGGGCGCGAGCTTGAGCGGGCCCCCGTTCACCCAGATCTCGTGGTAGGCCTGGGTCTGCGGCAGGAGGGCGTCGGACACCCGCCGGGCATCAGCCTGCACGAGGTCGGCCAGCGGGCTGGTCGACGGCGTGGGCGGCGCGAGCACGTTGCGGTTCACGTCGCCGCAGGCCGCGATGGTGCTGACCAGCGCTTCGTTGAGGCCCTTCATCAGCGGCCCGAGGCCGGACTTCACCACGCCGTGCCACTGGAACGTCTGCCGCGAGGTGATGCGGAGCGTGCCGTTCGCATGCCGGTCCGCGAGCTCGTCAAACGCCAGGTACTGCTCGGCCGGCACGATGCCGCCGGTGATCCGGGCGCGGATCATGAAGATGTACTTCTTGCCTGTCTTGCGCAGGTCGCGATCGTCCTGCTGGTAGATGCCGTGGAACTTGATGAACTTCTCGTCGTCCGCCGAGAAACGATCGGCCTCCGGCAAGGCCATGGTCTCGCCAATCGTGCCCCCCAGGGTGGGGTCCGACAGCTTGATTTGTTCTTCCTTGATGATGGCTTCGGTCGACATGGGCCGGTGCGAGTGGGTTAACTGACCATTGACATTACAGACGGTCAACAAAAGATTACTAATCTGGTAAACATAGAATGGCAAATGCCGGCATAGTTTCATTAGTAGGCTCAGGACCGGGAGATCCGGATCTTATCACCCTGCGCGGAATGGAGCGAATCAAGGCTGCGGAAGTCGTTGTCTGTGATGATCTGGCCAGCCAGCAACTGCTTTCCCACTGTCGTCCGGATTGCCGCATCATCCACGTCGGCAAGCGGGGCGGCACCCGCTCCACGGCCCAGGAAGAGATCATCCGCCACCTCCTCGAGCACGGCCGGGCGGGCCGACGGATCGTGCGGCTCAAGGGCGGCGATCCCCTCATCTTCGGCCGCGGCGGCGAGGAACTCGAGGCCCTGGCCCACGCCGGCATCCCCTGGGAAGTCGTGCCGGGCGTCACCTCGGCCGCTGCCGCCGGCGCCGCGGCGGGCATTCCCCTCACCCACCGCGACCACGCCTCGGCGGTGGTCTTCCTCGCCGGACACGAGAACCCGGCCAAATCCGGCCCGGTGATCGACTGGTCCGCCTACGCCCGGCTGAACGCCACGCTCTGCGTCTACATGGGCGCCCGCCGCCTCGGCTTCATCGCCGGCGAATTGCTCCGCGCAGGCATGGCGGCATCCACCCCCGTCGCCCTGGTGAGCCACGCCACGCGGCCCGACGAACGCATCCTCTTCTCCACCCTCCAGCAACTCGCCGGCAGCGCCCCCGACGACTCCCTCTCCCCCGCCATCGCCCTCATCGGCGAAGTCGCCGCCCACCCCGCGAGGATCGGCGCCGTCGTCGCCCAATTGCCGAAACAATAACCTCCGAGGTAGGGCTGGGTCGACGAGCCGGCCGGATCGCGTCGCACACCAAAATCGCCCGCAACGCCGCCCAGCGTCTATCCGCGGACCACCCATCCCGGCCGGGTCATCGACCCAGCCCTACCTTAGGATACGTCCCCACGGGGATTGGCTCGGCAGCCTCGTCTCGCCTCGCGAGATCCACCTTTGGTGGCCCGCTCCAGCCTGCGGCCTACGCAAACCCCTCCGGGGTTCGAACCTGAAGCTGCGCTTCAGGCGCCGCTGGCGTCCCCACGGGGATTCGAACCCCGGTTCTCACCGTGAAAGGGTGGTGTCCTAACCGGGCTAGACGATGGGGACTAACCGCGGAATGGGGCACGGTAGGGCGCGGTTTCCTTCGCGCAAGGGCATTTTTCCGAGGGACCGGACGGAGGATGGAGACACGAATTTCACGAATACACACGAATGCGGCTGCACGCGCTGCGATGGCAACCGCTGTGGTTCAGATTCCCGAAATCGAATTCGTGGCTATTCGTGAAATTCGTGTCCCCCTGTTCGGAGGTAGGGCTGGCTCGCCGAGCCGGCCGGCTCCGAAGGCGCTCCGATCGACGCCAAGGGCGATCAACTGCACCGGCCGCGAATCCCCTGCCCCGTTAACCCGAATTCGTGCCCGTTCGTGAAATTCGTGTCTCCCCGCTTCCCGAATCCGCGCGTCGAGCGCCGCCCGAAAAATCCGCGAGAAATCGTGGAATTCGTGTCGCCAAAGTTGCGACCGCCGTTTGCCTCCTTCTTTTCGGAACGTTAATCCCACCCATGCTAAACGAACAACAAGTCCGTGAATTGGTGGCGAGCCACGGGGCCGCCGTGAACGAGGGTCGCTCCATCAAGCAGCTGATCGCCGACGGCGCCGTGCCGCGCCTGCGCGGTTGCACGGTGCTCGAGGGCAAGGTGTCCGACTCCGTCTTCGGCGACGCCTTGAAGACCCGGGCCGGGAAGCCGATCCGCCTGATGTTCCGCAACAATCGGATCTCCACCCACGACGAGAATCGCGGAAAGATCCCGTTCAAGGACCAGGTGCTGGCGTTTAATCACGACCACATGCTCCGGCTGGTGAAGTCGGTGCTGGGTTCCTCCCAGTTCGAAATCCCGGGGCTCTCGCCCGCCTCGACGGTCATCCCCGCGGAAAACGTGAAACTCCTGATGGTGGAGAATGTGCTGCGCCTTTACATGGCGGAGAGCACGACCTCGACGTCGTTGTACCAGCACTGGCTGGCGGCAAAGAAGGCCGGCCAAACTACGCTGGACTACGCCGGACACCGGCTCGAGGTCGCGGGCCTGCAGGCGAATGGGCGTCTGCCGTACGTCATGGACACGCCGAGCACCAAGGACAAGGTGGACCGCACGACCGATGCGGATGCCCTGATCCGCGACGGTGCCTGCACGAAGGATCAGTACATCCAGATCCGCAACGCCTCGGTGATGGCGTTTGGCATCGTGACGCAGTACCTCGCGCAGAAGCGGATGATCCTCGTCGACACGAAGACGGAGCACGGCGTCAACGCGGAGGGCAAAATCGTGGCCGCCGACGAGCTCTACACGATGGATTCCTCCCGCTTCTGGGCCATGAACGAGGACGGCAGCGTCGTCACCCGCGACGGCAAGCCGGTCTCGTTCTCCAAGGAATTCGCCCGCGGCATGGTCAAGGAGAAGGGCCAGCAGTTCTCCACCGAGCAGGCGAACGAGATCGCCGTGCGCTACATCCAGGGCCTGCAGCACCTCACCGGCGAAGCCTTCAAGCCGGATCTCCGCCCGCGCGAAAAGCGCATCATCGAGTCG
This sequence comes from Opitutales bacterium, assembly GCA_900299415.1. Classification (GTDB taxonomy): domain Bacteria; phylum Verrucomicrobiota; class Verrucomicrobiia; order Opitutales; family Opitutaceae; genus CAIYFD01. The sequence continues at coordinate 13,828 of OMJT01000164.1, read as the reverse complement.
ACAAACCTGATCCTGGATTCGCTGCTCGGTTAATCCAGGTAGGGCTGGCTCGACTTGTCGGGCCGTAGCCTTGGCGAAGGCCGACGAGGCGGCCGGGTTTGTGGTTCCGCGGTCCGAGGTAGGGCTGGGTCGATGACCCGGCCGGGTTTGTCATTCCGTGGTAGGGCTGCCTCGACGAGGCGGCCGGGTTTGGGCGTTTGCACCTTGATGCCGCGGTGCAGGTATGCGGCGGTTACGGCCGGCTCGTCGAGCCAGCCCTACCCACGATCCTCCCGATCATCGATCGGTGCGGCGCCGAACGACGGCCGGCTCATCGGCCTTCGCCAAGGCTACGGCCCGACAAGTCGAGCCAGCCCTACCTCGGATCGATCCCCCGAACCCGGCCGATCCATCAGCCTTCGCCAAGGCTACGGCCGACAAGGCGGGTCGGCCCTACCCCCAATCCCCCATCCCCCCATCTCCGGCCGGCGTAGCCGGCCTATCCCGGGATCCCCGGCCGCGAAGGTGCGGCCTGGGTGCGGCCGGCGCGGATGAGCTCGCGGCGGAGCCAGTCGAGGGCGGCGTTCACGGAGCGCTGCTTCACGGTGGCGCGGGGGCCGGGGTAGCTGAGCTGGCGCGACCAGGAGCCGTGCGGGGTGTGGAGCGCCACGTGGATTGCGCCGACGGGATTGCCGCCGGTGCCAGCGGTGGCGCTCGCGAAACCGGTGATCGCGAGGCCGTAGTCGGCCTGCAGGGCCTCGGCCACGCCGGTGGCCATGGCGACGGAGCACTCGGGGCTGGCAACGCCGTGCTGCAGCATCAGGCACTCGGGCACGCCGAGGAGGATCATCTTGGAATCCTGCGAGCAGCAGACCACGCCGCCGGCGAAAAACTTGCACGCGCCGCAGAGGTCGGAGAACGCATGGGCCAGCAGGCCGCCCGTGGCGGCCTCGGCCACGGCGAGCGTCTTCTCGTTCGCCCGGAGGAGGTCGGCGCAGACCCGGGCGAGGTTGTCGTGACCAAAACACACGAAGTCCTCGCCGAGCAGCCGGGCACAGGCGGCGGCGATCTCGTCGAGCTTGGCGAAGTCGAGTTCGCCGCTGGGCGAGCTGACGCGGCAGTCGACCTGCCCTTGGTGGGCGCAGAAGGCGATTGAGAGCGCCGAGCCATAGGGGGCGAAAATGGGCTGCAGCTTCACCTCGAGCGCCGACTCGCCGATGCCGGCGGTGCGGATCTGCACGTAGGCCTCGCGCTCATGCAGGAGGCCGAGGCGCTCGAGGCGGGGGACCACCTGCTCGAGGAACATCGGCTGGAGCTCGTTGGGCGGCCCGGGCAGGAGACACACCACCTTGCCGTCCCGCGCAAACCAGAGCCCGGGCGCGGTGCCGTTGGCGTTGGGCAGCACCTCGCCGTCGGCAAAGCGGTAGGCTTGGCGGAAGTTATTGTCCGACGCCCGCCGGCCGATCTGGGCGAAGCGCGCCACAATCGCGGCCTTGATGGACTCGTCGAAGATTAGTTCCTGACCCAGCACCGCCGCCACGGCCTCGCGAGTGCGGTCGTCGACCGTCGGGCCGAGTCCGCCGGTGATGATCACCACGTCGGATTCCGCCAGGCTGCGCCGGACCTCGCGTTCGATCGCGTCGGCCTCGTCGGTGACCGTCGCCTGGCGCTGCAGCAGCACCCCGCGCCGGCCGAGCTGCGCGCCGACAAACGAAAGGTGGCCGTTGGCCGTAAGCCCGAGCAGGAGTTCATCCCCGAGGGTGAGCAGTTCGTAACGGACGGGCCGCGCGGCCCCGGCTGGACTGGGTGAAACCATACGTGCGAGGGGGACCGTAGGCGGAATCCGGGAAATGACAACTGTGGGGAACGGGGGATGCCAGAGGACAGAGGACAGAAGGCAGAGGGCGGAGGGCGGGCGCTGAACGTTAAACGTTCGTCCGGAAATTCCCCGGCGTGCCGCCCCATCCGGCCGGCTCGTCGAGCCAGCCCTACCACCGGAGGCGGACTAGAATCGCGTTTGGCATTCCCGGTGCGGGGCGTTTGATGACGCCATGGGGCACGATGCCAATCTCAAGGCGAAGGTCCGGCAGTTGCCGGATCGGCCGGGGGTTTACCTGATGAAGGACCGGCTCGGGAGGATCATCTATGTGGGCAAGGCGAAGAGCCTGAAGAAGCGCGTCTCGACCTATTTCCAGCGCAGCCGAGCCCGCACGATCGCGCAGCCGAAGATCCGGGCGCTGCTGGGGCTGATCGCCGACTTCGACATCGTGGAGGTGAAGTCGGAGCCCGAGGCCCTGCTGCTCGAGGGCAAGCTGATCAAGCAGTGGCGGCCGCGCTACAACACCGACTTCACCGACGACAAACGCTTCCTGCTCGTGCGGCTCGACCCGGGCGAGGAGCTGCCGCGCTTCCGTCTGACCCGCGTGAAACGCGACGAGCGCTCCCGCTACTTCGGGCCGTTTGCCCACAGCGGCCCGCTGCGGCGCACGCTGCAGCAGATGCGGCGGCGCTTTGGCATCCTGCTGGCGGACGCCACGCCGCGGGCGCTGCCCGATGGACGGTGGCAGCTCTACGACGATATCCGCGAGGAGATCTACGAGCACCCGGCGATCGTGACCCGGGACGAGTACCGGCAGCGGGTCGAGGCGGCCTGCGAGTTCCTCGACGGGCGTTCCCGCGAATGGCTGGCCAGCCTGCGCGAGGAGATGGCCGCGGCGGCCACGCGCCGGGCCTTCGAGGAGGCGGCTGCGCTGCGCGACGTGGTCTTTGCCCTCGAGCAGACGCTGAAGAAGACCCGCAACTTCACCCGCACCGATCCGACGCGGCCCGGCGGCGACGAGGACGCGCTGCGCGCGCTGCAGCAGGCGCTGGGGATGCCGCAGCCGCCGCAGGCGATGGAGTGCTTCGACATCTCGCACATCTCGGGGACGTTCGTCGTGGCCTCGATGGTGCACTTCACCGACGGCCGGCCGGACAAGGCGCAGTACCGGCGCTTCCAGATCCGGAGCTTCGTGGGCAACGACGACTTCCGCGCGATGGAGGAGGTCGTCGGCCGCCGCTATCGCCGCCTGCGCGAGGAGAACCGGCCGTTCCCCGACCTGGTCGTGATCGACGGCGGGCGCGGCCAGATCGGGGCCGCGCTCAAGGCGTTCCTTGCGCTCGACTGCGAGCCGCCGGCGCTAATCGGCCTGGCGAAGAAGGAGGAGACGATCTTCTTCCCCGACGCGCGCGAGCCGCTGCGGCTGCCCCTCACACATCCCGGGCTGCAGCTGCTGCAGCGCCTGCGCGACGAGGCGCACCGCTTCGCCAACACCTACAACGCCGACCTGCGCTCGCGGAAGATCCGCGAAAGCATCCTCGAGGACGTGCCCGGCCTCGGGCCGTCCCGTCGCGCCGCGCTCCTCGAGCAGTTCGGCAGCCTCGACCGCCTGCGCGCCGCGACCGCGGACGAGATCGCCGAGGTCAAGGGCATCGGCCCGCGCCTCGCCGCGGAGATCGCGGCGTTCCTTGCCCAGCCGGGTTGACACGAATTACACGAATTTCCACGAAGCGATCGGGGCCTATTCGTGCGTGTTCGTGAGATTCGTGTCTCCCGGTTTGCAGGTATTGGATCCCGCGGCGGAACCTGAGCCGTTCTCTCCACGGATGCGGTCGCCCCAGCGGGGCGACCCTACCGTCGAACCTCGGCAGGTCGGGGTCGATCAGGGCAGCAGGTAGATCTCGACCATGCCGATACCGACGGTGGTGTCACCGGAGGTGACGTCCATCGTGTAGACGCCGGGGGCGAGGGTGATGACGATCGCGGCGTCCTTGCTGCCGGCATCGTAGGCGGTGAGGCCGACGGAGGCCGCGGCGGCCGTGATCTCGGCCGCGGTCGAACCCGGGAAGGAGGCATTGATCGTGACGGGGGTCTCCCAGTTGTCGTTCTGGGCGATCAGCGTGTTGGCGCTGTTGTAGATCTTGAGGACCGGGTTGGCCAGGTTGGCGGAGACGCCGGCCTTGGTCAGGTTCGGGCCGACGCCGCGAATGATGAGCCGCACGGGCTGGCTGCCGTTGATCGCGAGGCCGCCGACCACGGTGTTGCCGGTGGTGTCGATGTAGCCGCGGGTGGACATGGCCCGGAGGCGCGGGGCGCCCGTGGCCGCGCTGTCGCTGGCATCGTAGACCTCAAGGAGGGTCGTGCCCGGGTTCGTGCTCGAGCCGATCAGGACCTGAGATGTGTAGGCGCCCGGGGCGAGCGTCATGAGCATCGCGGTGTCGGTGCTCTGCGCCGCGAGCGGCGAGAGGCCGACGCGCGTGAACGTGGCGGCGAGATCGCTGGACCCGCCCCAGGCATGGCCCTCGGCGAGCATCTGGGTGCCGCTGAAGAGGCGGAGCGTCGGGGAGGTGAGCGGGTTGCCCACGCCCATGCCGGTGAGGGCCGGCCCGAGGCCGCGGAAGACGACGCTCTTGGCGGAGCTGCCATCGATGACGAAGCCGCTGATCAGCGGGCTGTCGGGCGTCACGAATCCGCGGGTGGAGAGGGCAGCGATGCGGCCGGCGGTGGAGGACGCGCCGGCGGAGGCGGCGACCGACAGGCTGAGGAGCGACTTGGCGGTGCCGGTGGCGTTCGTGGCCCGGAGCACGATGGTGAAGTTACCCGACTGGGTGGGCGTGCCGCTGATCAGGCCGGTGGCGGCATTGATCGAGAGGCCCGACGGGAGGCCCGTGGCGCTGAACGAGGTGGCGGGGCGCACGGTGCCGATCGCGTAGAAGAAGGAGCTGCCGAGGGCGCCGCTGGTGCTGAGCGAGCTGGTGATCAGCGGGCGCGGCGGGAATTCCCAGACATCGGCCACGAGGCCCTCGGACGAGTTCTGCGAGAGCATCGTCCGGCCGGTGGCGCGGACGTAGAAGGCCGTGGTGGAGGGCAGCGACTGGCCGGTCACGCGCCAGGTGTTGGTGGTGCCCACGCGGGAAGCGGTGCCCATCGAGAACCAGCGGCGGTTGTCGGTGGAGTACTCGAAGCTCGCGCTGGCGATCTCGGGGCCGGCGCCGTTGCGGGTCCAGGTGACGACCGCGAGATCCTCGTCGACCGACATGGAGGTCGAGTAGGTGGCGGCGGCCGCGAGGCGGGCCAGCGCGTTGCGGGCCTGGCCGCCGATCTGGGAGAAGGTGCCGCCGACGATCACGCGGCCATCCTGCTGCACGGAGACGGCGCGGACGGTGCCGTTGGCGGAGGGGTTGAAGGCGGAGTCGACGGTGCCGTCGGCATTCACCAGGGCCGCGCGGTTGCGGGTGGTGCCGCCGAGGGTGGTGAAGGCGCCGACGATCACGACCTGGCCGTTGACCTCGGGGGCGAGGCCGAAGACCTCGTCGTTCGCGCCGGGATTGAAGCTGTCGACCGAGCCGGTGGAGCTGAGCCGCGCCACGCGGCTGCGGGCGGTGCCGCCGATGACGGTGAACGCGCCGCCGACCAGCGCGCTGCCGTCGGCCTGCAGCATGATGGCGTTGACGGTGCCGTTCGGGTTCGGGGCGTAGGAGCCGTCGACGCTGCCGTCGGTGTTGAGGCGGGCGAGGTTGGTGCGGGCCACGCCGCCCACGGTGTTGAAGGAACCGCCGAGGAGGATCTTGCCGTCGGACTGCACCTCGACCGCGTTTACCTGGCCATCGGTGTCGGCCGAGAAGGCGGTGTCGAGATTGCCGTTGGTGTTGAAGCGCGCGATGCCGCGGCGGTTGCCGCCGACCACGGTGGTGAAGGCGCCGCCGAGGATCACCTTGCCGTCGGTCTGCGTGGCGATCGCATACACCGGGGCGTTCGGGCTCGGGCGGAAGGTGCCGCTCGCGGTGCCGTCGACGTTGAGCACGGCAAAGTTGTTCGTGGAGAACCCGCCGACCTTGGTGAAGTTGCCGCCGATCATGATGGCGTCGCCGGGCTGCAGGTTGATGAAGTCACCCTGGATCATGACCTGGCCGTTGCTGTTCAACGTGAGGTTGTTGACCGTGCCGAGGACGTTGGTGTTGAAGCCGAGATCAACGGTGCCGTCGGCGTTGAGGCGCGCGAGGCGGTTGCGGGTGACGCCACCGACGCGGCTGAAGGTACCGGCGATGACGATCTTGCCGTCGGACTGCACCACGAGGGCGTTGACCTGATTGTCGGGCTCCGGGTTGAAGGACGTGTCCAGCGAGCCGTCGGTGTTCAGGCGGGCGACGCGGAGGCGGGCGAGCGCATTGATGGTCGTGAAATTGCCGCCGACGAGGATCTTGCCGTCCGACTGCCGGGCGAGGGCGATGATGTCGGCGCCCTCCGCGGTGTCGTTCACGTTCGGGTCCCAGGTGGTGTCGACCGTGCCGTTGGCATTGAAGCGCGCGAGGCCGCGGCGGAGCGTGAGCGTCGTGTCGGTGTTGCCCTTCACATTGCTGAAGGTGCCGCCGACCGCGATCTTGCCGTCGGACTGCAGGATGAGGGCGTTGATGGTGCCGTCGGCGCCGGGGCTGAACGTGGTGTCGATGGTGTAGTCCGCATTGAGCCGGGCGATGCGGTTGCGGGTGACGGCCACCGTGCTCGCGGCCGAGTCCGGGTTAAGGTGGTTGAAATTGCCCCAGAGGAGGATCTTGCCGTCGGACTGGATCTCCATGCCGAGCACCGCGCCGTCGAAGCGGAGGTTGGGGAAGCTCGCGTCGACGGAGCCGTCGGCTTTGAGGATGGCCAGATTGCTGCGGCCGATGCCGGAAATGGCGCTGAAGGCGCCGCCCACGAACATGCGGCCGTCGGAGAGCATCCGCACGAAGTTCACCTGCAGGTCGGGGTTGGGGCGGAACGTGGAGTCGAGCGTGCCGTTGGCGTTGACGCGGATGAGGTTGGTGCCGCCGCCCGAGGCGAGGTTCGAGAACGCACCGCCGATGAGGATCTTGCCGTCGGACTGGCGCGTGGCGGCGTAGATCGGGCCGCTCAGGTGGACGGTGTCGCCGGGGACGATGCTGGTGTCGACCGTGCCGTCGGTGTTCAGCAGGGCGAAGCCGGAGATCGGCGAGACCAGCGGGGTGATGCCGGGGCGGACGGAGATCGCGTTGACCGGGCCGTCGGGGTCGGGCTGGAAGATCGAGTCGGCGATGCCGTCGGCGCGCAGGCGCAGGAGGTACTTGCTGTTGCCGCCAGCGATGTTGGTGAAGTTGCCGCCGAGGATCACGCCGCCGTCGGGCTGCTGGGCGATGGCGTTGATCTGCAGGCCGGCCTGGCCGCTGACCGCGGAATCGAAGCCTGTGTCGACATTGCCGTCGGTGTTCAGCCGCGCGAGGTGGAGGCGGGAAACGACCGCGCCGCCATTGGGCTGGAGGCGGGTGAAGCCGCCGGCGATGACGGCCTTGCCGTCGGACTGCAGGGTGACGGTGTTGACCTGGGTGCCGAGCTGGCCGTTCGGGTTGGGATCGTAGGCGGTGTCGACCGTGCCGTCCGTGTTCAGGCGGGCGAAGTTGAGCCGGGTGGTCGTGCCGACCTTGGTGAACGCGCCGCCGACGAGCACCTTGCCATCGGACTGGAGCGCCAGGGCGGTGACCTCCGAGTTGATGTTGGGGTCGTAGGTCGTGTCGATCGAGCCGTTGGAGTTGAAGCGGGCGATGCGGTTGCGGACGGTGAGGAATCCGTCGAGCGGGCCGCGCACGGTGCTGAAGCGGCCGCCGACCACGACCTTGCCGTCGGACTGCACCACAAAGGCGTTCACCTGCTGCGAGGGGATGGGCTCGAAGGTGGTGTCGACCTCGCCGTTGGACTTCACGAGGGCGATGAAGTTGCGGGGCACGTCCGCCCGGATGTCATTGAAGTTCAGGCCGGTGAAGGCGCCCGACATCATGATCCGGGAGTCGGACAGCACCTGGAACTGCTGCACCGGACCGTTCGTGTTGGAATCGAAGGTCGAGTCCACCGTGCCGTCCGCGTTGAGGCGGGCGACGAAGTTGCGGACGATATTGGTGGTGCCGTCGTTGTTGGTGAGGAGGCGGGTGAAGAAGCCGCCGACGAGAATCTTGCCGTCGGACTGCACGGTGATGGCCGTGACGCCGGCGTTCGGATTCGGGTAGAAGGCCGTGTCGAGGGTGCCGTCCGAGTTGAGGCGGGCGAGGCCGGCGCGGCTGGTGCTGTTGACGTTGAAGAAGGTGCCGCCGACGAGAATCTTGCCGTCGGCCTGCACCGCGATCGCGTTGATCAGGCCGTCCAAGGTGGGGGCGAAGGTGGTGTCGACCGCCCCGCTCGAGGTGATCCGGGCGAGGTAGTTGCGGGTGAGGCCGCCGATGCTCGTGAAGTTGCCGCCGAGGAGCATCTTGCCATCGGCCTGGTAGGCCACGGCGCTGATGCGACCGGTGGTGTTCGGATCGAAGTCGGTGTCGGTCGAGCCGTTGGCGTTGATCCGCGCCAGGTTGCTGCGGATGACCGAGGTCGAGGAGATGTTGTTGTTGCGGAGCTGGCTGAAATTACCGCCGAGGATGATGCGGCCGTCGCTCTGGACCTCGAGGGTGAAGACCGTGGAGTTGGGGCCGGGCAGGAAGTCGCGGTCGGCGGTGCCGTCGGCGTTCACCCGGGCGACGAACGGCGAGTTGTGGGAAGCCTCGGTGGTGGGCTGGATGCCGCTGAAGCGGCCGGCGATGAGGACCTTGCCGTCGTTCTGGCGGCGGATCGCGTAGACCTCGCCGAAGGCCCGGGGGAAGAAGGTCGAGTCGACCGTGCCGTCGACGTTGAGGCGCACACAGAAGCCGAAGCCGGTGGCGGAGCCGCCGCCGGAGGGGATCAGGGTGCCGAAATTGCCGCCGATGATGATCTTGTCGTCGGACTGGATGAGCAGGGCCTGGACGCGGCCGTCGGCGGACGGGTTGAAGGCGGGGTCAATGGTGCCGTCGGCAAAGACGCGGGCGATGTTGGTGCGGGCGGTGGCGGTCGCGGCACCGTTCGGCTGCAGGGTGGAGAAACTGCCGCCGAAGACGATCGAGCCGTTGCCCTGGACGGCGATGGCGAGGACCGACTGGTTGGCGTTCGGATTGAAGGTGGTGTCGAGCGTGCCGTTGGCGTTCAGGCGGGCGATGCGGCCGCGCGCCGTGGAGGTGGCCGCGCCGTTGGGCTGGAGCGTGGTGAAGAAGCCGCCGATGAGGATCCGGCCGTCGGACTGGATCGCGAGCGCGTTGACCGAGGCGTTGGCGTTCGGGTTGAAGGTGAGGTCGAGGCTGCCGTCGGTATTGTACCGGGCGATGTTGTTGCGCGGGATGCCGGCCGCCGTGGTGAAGGAACCACCGACCACGATCTTGCCGTCGGACTGCAGCACCAAGGCGAAGACAGGACCGTTCAGGCCGGCGTCGCCAAACGAGGTGTCAACCGAGCCGTCGAGATTGAGCCGGCCGAGGGCATTGCGGGACGCCGCCGAGGCGGCACCCGGGGTCCGCAGGGTCGTGAAGGAGCCGCCGACGACCAACTTGCCATCCGACTGCAGCGCCGAGGTATAGACGATGCCGTTCGGCGCGGGGTCGAATCCGTCGGCCGCGGAGCCGGTGATGACCTGCGCGGAGAGTTGCGGAAGGCAGAAGCTGCAAACGACAAACGCTACGGCGAGGAGGACGGCAGTGCGGCGGAAAAGGGCGGGGAATGGCATGACAAGGCAGTCAGGTAACCGAGAGCGTTATTGGGGCCCAAGCCGGGCGCAAGCCACTATCCCGGGGATTTTCCGGGGCAGGACGGAGCTTGGGGCCAGTATTGTCTTTCAGCGGGGGCCGATGTTCCGGGAATTTCCCGGCAAAAGACCGGCTCTCATATCCCTGCACTTGAAAAAGCACCCCGACCAGACAACCTCCGTCCTCCCATGAAAACCCTGTTCCTAATCGCCTCCTTCCTGGGCCTGGCCACCCTCGTCCACGCCGAACCCCTCAAGGTCGGCGACAAAGCCCCGCTCGTCGCCGGCACGACCGACGCCGGCACGACCCTCAAGTTCGCCGACGTGTACGGCAAGCAGGCCTACACCCTGGTCTACTTCTACCCGAAGGCCTACACCGGCGGCTGCACCGCCCAGGGCTGCTCGCTCCGCGACTCCTATGACGCCCTCACCAAGAAGGGTGTGGCCGTCATCGGCGTCAGCCTCGACACCGTCGAGGCCCAGAAGGGCTTCAAGGAGCTCAACCACTTCCAGTTCCCGCTGATCTCGGACCTGGACAAGAAGGTCACCAACGCCTTCGGCGTGCCGAACGGCAACGTCGCCCAGCGCTCGGCCTACCTGATCAAGGACGGCAAGATCATCTACGCCGACTACAAGGGCACGACCGACAAGCAGGCCGAGGTGATCCTCCAGGTCATCGCCGACCTCGAGAAGAAGTAAGGCCCCGCCCTCCCCTTCCCGACCGCCCGTGCGCCCGTGCGCCGGGCGGTTTTTCGTTGGCGACCCCAAGGTGGCAAACATCCGCCGCAGGCTTGGCGGCGGCGGGGAGCCTACAACTCGTCGTCGCTCGCCCCCGGCAGCGCCGAGGCCCCGGGATCGGAGCGCACCCGCTCCAGCCAGTCGGTGATGAGCTTCTCCCCGGCCGAGCCTTCCTGAGGCCAGGGCGCGGCCACGAGGTCGATCACGTGGAGGCCGCCATCGGACCCGCGCACGAAATTCCGCGCGTGCAGGTCGGCGACAAGATAGGGCTGGGGCCCGAGGAAGAACAGCCGCGGGTGGTCGCGATTGGCGCGCAGGAAACGCGACGGAATCTCGATCAGGCCGGGCGGCAGGCGCGCCGACATGTCCTCGCCCTGGGGCAGGGGCTCGCCGAGCACCTGCTTCGCCACGAGGATGCCCTCGGGGGTGACCGCCACCACTTCGGTCACCATGCCGCCGAGCGCCTGGATCAGCACCAACTTCTCCAACAGCTCGCGGTAGTCACCCCAGCGAGCCTCAGCGCGGAGCGTGGTCTCCTCGCCGCGCGCGAAGCCAAAGGCGCTGCCAATCAGCTGGTCCTCGCCGTTTGGCCGATAGAATTTGTAGACAGACCCATCCGCCTCCGCGGCATAGGCCCAGGCCTCGACGCCGCCTCCGATCCGCCGCAGCCGCGGGTTGGCCTCCTCGAGGGGATTGTCCGCCCCGGCCGGAAACCCAAAGTCCTCCAATCGCCGCAAGGGCAGCACCGCCCGCCAGGCCCGAATCGCATCGCCCAGCGCCGCCCACTCCCCGCCCGCGCCCTCGAGCAGGCTTACTTCGTCTTCCGCGATGACGACGAGATCCCGGCCCGGATCCGCTCCAACACCGCATTCGGCCGCCGCCGCGCAGAGGCGATCGAGCGCTTCCAGTCTTCGCTGGTGATCGTGTTGAATTGCGTCTCGCTCACCGGGCGCCGGGAGGCGGCTGCCCCGGATGCAGGTCGGCTGGGGGATGAAGTGGTCTTGCATGGGTCGCCCATGGGCGGAACGTTCGGCCGGGCCGTCCGAAAGGCAAAGCCGATTTGCCGACAAATTATTCCCAACGCGGGCGCCGTCACCCGCCGCAGCGGCGCAGGCGGTCGCCGATGTCGGCGCGGAGGCGGTCGACGTGCGCGAGCGTGAACGTCACCGGGTCGAGGCGGTCGTCCTGCACCAGCGGCGTGAGGTCCATCGCCCAGGTGATGGCCCGGGCGCCGTCGACCGCGTGGCTGGTGTGGAAGGTGGCGTTCGCCGCCCGCCGGCCGAGCGTGGCCTCGTCGTAGCGCTTGCCGCCCTCGATCTGCGAGGCGAAGGCGCGCAGGAGCCGCGCCGCGAGCGCCGGGTCGCGGCCGGCATCGAGCGCGACCTTGTCCGCGTCGGGCAGCCAATCGAGATCGCGCCACACCTCGCAGCCGAGCACGCGCGCCGGACGTCGGTCGCGCGGCAAACTCCGCAGGGCCGCCAGGCAGCGGAGGAAAACGGCGACGTGGGTGTCGTGCTTATCGGCGGGGTTGTGCAGGTACACCACCCGTGGGCGACCGCCGCCGAACACGGCACCGAGGTCGGCCGCGACACCGGCGTGGCCGGCCGCCTTCACGTCGGCGCTCGGGTGCGCGAGCTGGAGCTGGAGCGCGTACCCGCCGTGCCGGGCGGCCTCGCGCTGCTCGTCGCGGCGCACCGCCTGCATCTGGACGTCCGTGAACCCGGCAAACCGGCCGCTGCGCGGCGAGCCCGCGCCATTGGTCACCACCACCCCGCCGAACGCGAGGCCCGGGGCCGCGCGGCACTCGTCGATGCCGGCCTGCGCCATGATCTCGAGATCGTCCTGGTGCGCACCGACGGCGAGATGCGTCACGCGGGCCAGCGCCGCCGCCGGGGCGGAGCCGTCGGGGACGAAAACATCGGCGTCGGGACGGGAGAATTTCATCGGAGGTCTTTAACCACGGATTTCACGGATTGCACGGATGCGAGCCTGAGGGGCAGCCAAACCGGTTTTACAGGAGGACGGGAGGACAAGGAGAAATGCCCCATCCTTCTCCGCGGTCTCCGTGACCTCCTGTAAAAACTGCCTGGGGGCTTTCGGCGATCCTCATCCGTGTAATCCGTGAAATCCGTGGTTAAAAAAGTCTGGAAGGATAAATCCCGGCGCGAACGAGCGCCGCCAGCGCGGCCTCGACGCGGGGTTTGTCGGCGCGGTTGGTGACGCCGAACCACGTATCGCCCGTGGGCAGCACCTCGACGGTGGCCTCGTGCCGCGCGATCATGGTCGAGACCGCCGCCGGCAGGTAAAACTCGGCCTTGGGATCGCCGCCCTGCGCGGCGAGGAAGGCGCGCAGCTGGACATCGAGCGCCGGGAACAGCGCGGGCGTGAAGCCGAAGCAGTTCATCGACACGGTCCCGTCGCCGCGCAGCCCGGCGGCGGCGAGCGAGGCGCCATCGATGCCGTGGCGCTCCTCGATCGAGACGAGCTGGCTGCCCGGGCCCACGCGACAAAGGCCGCGCGAGACCGTGCCGTGCTCCGAGAGGGTGCGATCGAGGCGGTAGCCCAACATCGCGAAGCGGTGCGGCCCGCCGGCCGATGCGGGCGGGCGCGTGAGGAACCCGGCGAGTTGGCGGAACGCCTCCGCGCCGAAAAAGTCGTCGGCCCCGACCACGGCAAATGGATCCGTCAGCGCGGCCCGCGCGCACCAGACGGCGTGACCCGTGCCCCACGGTTTCTCCCGGCCCGCCGGCGCCACCGCGCCGCCGGGCAGGTCGTCGCGGGACTGGAACACGTACTCCACCGCCACGCGCCCGGCGTAACGGGCGCCCACCTGGTCCCGGAATTCTTTTTCGAAATCGCGTCGGATCACAAAGACCACGCGACCGAAGCCCGCGCGCACGGCGTCGAACACCGCGTAGTCGAGGATCGTCTCACCGCCCGGCCCGACCGGGTCGAGCTGCTTGAGCCCGCCGTAGCGCGAGCCCATCCCGGCGGCGAGGACGAGGAGGGCCGGGCTCACGCTCACTTCACGGCCGCCCAGACGCGCTGGACGTCGTCGTGGTCGTCGAGGTCGTGGAGGAACTCGCCAACCTCGGCGCGCGCCGCGTCGTCGAGGACCGGGAACATCTTGGCGACATAGCCAAGCTCGCTCGTCACCACCGTCCAGCCGTGGTCGCGGAGCCAGGTGGAGACGGCGTGCACCGCGGTGCGCTCCGTGACGAAGCGGGCGCCGGCATGGTCCGCCGGGATGTCGTCGTTCTGCGCGTGGGTGAGGACCTCGAAGTCATTGGCCCCGGCCTCGATCGCCGCGGCCTCGAGGTCGATCTTCAGGTCAGGATGGTGCGCCTCAACGAGGCCCACGTGGTCGAAAAGGAACTTGTTGCTGCCGGCGCCGCCGAGCACGCCCTTCTTGAAGAGCACGCGCATCTCGGGCGCGGTGCGCTGGTGGTTGTCGGTGTAAACCTCGACGATGACAGGCACCTTGT
>OMJT01000163.1 GCA_900299415.1 Opitutales bacterium | reverse complement strand
GGCCGCGGTGGCCGCGGTGGCGGCGCTCCCCGCATCGCGGGCGGCGTCGGTGGCATCAACAAGGATGACCCAGCCTACGCGACCTTTGACTGGGCGCCCAAGCTCGACGTCGTGAAGGTGCGCACCCCCGCCGAGGAGCAGAAACAATTCCTCCTCCAGAGCGGCTACAAGATGGACCCGGTGCTCACCGACGCGGACGGCATCAAGGAGCCCACCGCCATCGCATTCGACGGCAACGGCCGGATGTTCGTGATGGAGGACCGCGGTTACATGCTGACCATCGACGCTGCGCACCAGCGCGAGCCGAACGGCCTCATCTCGCTTCACACCGATACCGACAACGACGGCGTCTACGACAAACACACCGTCTTTATCGACAAGCTGGTCTTCCCGCGCTTCCTGCTGCCTTACGGCCCGAACGCCCTCCTTACGATGGAGACGGACCAAGACGACATCTGGAAGTACACGGACACAAACGGTGACGGCGTGGCCGACAAGAAGGAGCTCTTCGCCTCCGGCGTCGGTGGCTCCGGCAACGTTGAGCACCAGCAGGGCCTGCTCACGCAGACCATGGACAACTGGCTCTACATGACCGTGCGGTCGTTCCGCCTCCGCCAGATGCCCAACGGCAGCGTGGTCCGTGAGACCACGGGCAACAACGGCGCCCAGTGGGGTCTGACGCAGGATAACGACGGCAAACAGTGGTTCCAGGGCGGCGCCAGCGGCCTGCCTTCCTATATCCAGTTCCCGATCGTGTACGGCAACTTCGCGCCGGCCACGCAATGGGACAACGACTTCAGCATTCCGTGGGGCGCCCCGGTGCGCATCATGGACATGCAGCAGGGTATGCAGGACGTCCGCATGCCGGACGGCTCCGCCATCCGCGTCACCGGCTCCGCCGGCAACCTGATCGTCCGGGCCCATCGCATGCCGGCCGACCTGCAGGGTGAGTACATGTACAACGAGCCGGTGGCCCGCATCACCCGCCGCCTGCACCCGACCGTGACCGAGGGCGTCACCACGCTTAAGAACTACTATTACGCCAACGAGTTCATCAAGTCGACCGACCCGCTCTTCCGTCCCGTCAACCTGGCCAACGCGCCGGATGGCACGATTTACGTCGTCGATATGTACCGCGGCATCATTCAGGAGGCCACGTGGTCGGCCCCGCTTAATACCTACCTCCGTGCCCGCGTCGATGAGTACGGCCTCGACCGTTTCCACAGCATGGGCCGTATCTGGCGCCTGAGCTACGACGGCATGGGCCGCGACAAGACGATGCCGAAGATGAACACGCAGTCGGCCTCGCAGCTGGTTGCCAACCTCTCGCACCCGAACGGCTGGTGGCGCGATACCGCCCAGCAGCTGCTCGTGCTGAAGCAGGACAAGTCCGTCGCGCCGACCCTCAAGAAGATGGTCTCGTCGAAGGAAAACCTCCTCGGCCGGTTCCACGCGCTCTGGACCCTCGAGGGTATCGGCTCCCTCGACGCCGCCCTGACCCGCGAGATGCTGAAGGATCCTGAGCCCCGCATGCGGGTCCAGGCCATCCGCGCCAGCGAGACGCTCTACAAGGCCGGCGACAAGAGCTTCGCCGCCGACTACGCGAAGCTCGCCAGCGACAAGGACTCCACCGTCGCGATCCAAGCCCTGATGACGATGAACCTCCTGAAGACGCCTGACTCCGCCACTGTGGCGAAGGCGACGATGGATGCCAATAAGGCCGCCGGCATCCAGCTGGTCGCCGGTACCATCCTCAACCCGGCTGCCGCCGCGGCCGGTCGTGGTGGTGGCCGTGGTGCCATCGCCGGGCCGACGCTTACCGAGGCCCAGCAGGCCAGCGTCAACCGCGGTCAGACGATCTTCGCGGAACTCTGCTCGCAGTGCCACGGCATGGACGCCAACGGCGCCATGAAGTCTGACAACTCCGGCAAGCTCGCCCCCGCCCTGGCCAACAACGCCCGGGTTAACGGCCACCGCGACTGGATTCTCAACGTCCTCGTCGCCGGTCTCACCGGCGCGCTCCCGAGCACCGACGTGAAGGACATCATGATCCCGATGGGCTCGAACAACGACCAGTGGATCGCCGACGTGGCCAGCTACGTCCGCATCAACTTCGGCAACACCGCCGGCGTGGTCACCCCCGAGCAGGTCGCGGCCGCCCGCGTCACCACCTCAAAGGGCCGCACGTCGCCCTGGACCTTCGCCGAGCTCGATCCCCGCGTGCCAAAGCTCCCGGCCAGCAACCTCGCTGACTGGAAGGTCACCGCGAGCCACAACGCCGCGACCGCCCGCAACGCGGTCAGCGCCTTCAACACCTGGTCGACCAACATCGCCCCGGCCCAGCAGCAGCAGCCCACCGAGATCTGGCTCCAGATCGAGCTGCCCAGCGCCATCAACCTGTCCGAGGTCCAGTTCACCTCCGCGGCGGGCGGTGGCGGTCGTGGTGGTGGCGGTGGCGCCGCCGGCGGCCGCGCTGGCGGACCTGGCGGTGGCGGCCGCG
>OMJT01000162.1 GCA_900299415.1 Opitutales bacterium | reverse complement strand
CGTTGCCCTCCGGGCCCCCCCGCGGTGGGGCGTCTTGTTTGTTTCGGAGGGCCTGGGGGTGAGCGCCCGGCCCGGGGGCGGGATCCCGAGCGGCGGCGCCCGAACCCCCCGCCGGTTCCACGCCACATCGCTGCGTGAAACCACCCGGACGAAGGCGGGCGGATCCTCGGCAACATGGGGGCGGATGAACGGGACGGGGAAGGGCATGCAGGCTAAGTTGACTCCGAGATCCGCGAAAGGTTGCGCCTCAATTGCAAAAAAGATGCTTTCATCCGCGCGATTTCCGGGCGCGCAGAAATCTCTTCTTGCACAGCAAGAAGCGGGAAGTTGGAGTGGGCCTCCGTTCCCACCCCAAACCCAATCCCTGCTATGGATAAAAACACCCGATTGTTCGCGGCTAGCGTCATCGCAATTATTACAACTGCATTTGGCTTCATTGTCCGTGCGTTCCTGCTCGATACCTGGGGCAAGGAAATGAACCTGAGTGCCACCCAGCTGGGTGTGCTCAACGGCGCCGGCCTGTTCCCGTTCGCGCTCAGCATCATCTTCGTCGCGCTGTTCGTCGACAAGATCGGCTACGGGCGGGCGATGGTCCTGGCCTGGGTGGGACACGTGAGCTCGGCTATCATCACGATGACGGCCCACTCCTACGCCCAGCTTTACATCGGCACCTTCATCTTCGCGCTGGCGAACGGTGTGGTTGAGGCCGTGACGAACCCCGTCGTGGCGACGATGTACGCGAAGGACAAGATCAAGCATCTCAACATCCTCCACTCGGGTTGGGCGGGTGGCCAAGTCATCGCCGGTCTGCTGTTTATCGCTCTCGGCAGCGTTGCCTGGCAGATGAAGATCGGTCTCTTCCTGGTGCCCGCGATCGTTTACGGCGTGATGATGCTGGGCTGCAAATTCCCGGTCAACGAGCGCGTCGCAGCCGGTGTTTCCTACACGGATATGCTCAAGGAGTTCGGCTGGGCCGGCTGCCTGCTCATTTCGTACTTCACCGCCCTCGCGATTGATTCGGTGCTCGGCGTATTCGGTCAGAGCCTGTCGACCGCGATCATCTGGACCATCACCCTGATCCCGACCGCGATCTTTGCGGTGAAGATCAAGAGCTTTGGCCGCCCGATGTTCGTCTTCCTGCTCGTGATCATGATGCTGCTGGCCACCACCGAACTCGGCACCGACAGCTGGGTGACCGCGCTGCTTACCCCGATCCTGGGCAGCAACGGCGCCTACGTGCTCATCTACACCTCACTGCTGATGGTCATCCTCCGCGTCTTCGGCGCCGGTCCCTTCGTTCGCGCCCTCGGGCCCCTTGGTCTGCTCTGCGCCTGTTCGCTCATTGCTGCCCTCGGCCTGGTCGTGCTGGCCAATGCCGGCACCGGTGCCGCGATGATCTTCGTCGGCGCGACCTTGTACGGCATGGGCAAGAGCTTCTTCTGGCCCACCATGCTCGGCACCGTATCCGAGCAGTTCCCGAAGGGCGGAGCGCTCACCCTCAACGCGATGGGCGGCATGGGCATGATCGCGGTCGGTATTCTCGGTGGGCCCTTCCTTGGCGCGCTGCAGGATAAGAAGGTCGACGAAACCGTCATGGCGACCAACGCGGCGATCCATAAGACCGTCATGAAGCCTGAGACGACGTTCCCGATCATCCGGGGCCTCAACTTCGGCGTGACCTCGCAAGCCCTCGACGAAGTCGCCTACGCGAAGGTTCCGGAAGCGACCAAGAAGCCGATCGACGATGCCCTCGCGACGGCCAAGCAGCACCTGCTGGTGCAGTTTGCGGTTCTCCCGCTCCTGATGGCGATCGGCTTCGGTATCCTCGCCTTCTACTTCAAGTCGAAGGGTGGCTACAAGGCGGTGGACCTGAGCGCCAGCTCCCACTAGTTCTTAGCAAACGTCCGGTTTTCGGGCCGTGCCTTCGGGCACGGCCCTTTTTTATGCCGGAATCCGTGACGCCGGGTGGCGGCGGCAGATTGGCGCTTCCGGCACCCGATCGAGCGAGCTTGATCCGGAATTAGATAACCGGCCGTGACGACACGCCCGTTGCCTTCTCAGGCGGGAAGGGCGTGCGACGTCACGGCCGGGATAATCCTCAGGCGGCCTGGCGCGCGCCGAGACCGGCGGCGTTCCTCTTCGGGATGGTCAGCGTCAGGATGCCATCGCCGATCTCGGCCTTCATATCCGGGTAGGCAAAGCCATGGCCCAGCCGGAGCTTGAGCCGGTAGTCCTGCTGCACGGCCTCGAGGTGGAGTGCCGTCCAGTTCAGACGCACGAAATGATTCTTGTGCGCCGTGACCGTGAGGTCGGGGCCGCGGGCCTCGATCTCTACGCCCGAGGCAGCGGTGCCTGGGACGTAGATCACAAGGCGCAGCTCGGCCGGCAGGTCACGGCAGTCGAAGTTCGGCCGGCGAAACGCTTGGGGCGTTTTGCTCGGGCTCGGACGACGGCTGGTGGTGGTCAGGGCTGCGTTCATGGTGTTCATGGCAAAGGTGAATTGGTGGGAAAAAGCAGGTGCTCTCTCGGGGGTCTGGGACCTCCGGGCTTCAGGTGGGCTAAACTGGTTCCGTTGGTTCGGAGGTTTAGGCCTAGAAGCCCGCGCCGGTCTGGATGTTCCAATGTTGGACGACCGGGCGCATCTGGGCGCGGCAGAAGCAAGCGACGGCCTTCGTGGACGAAGTGCCGGCGGTGCCGCGGAGAGGTTTGGAATACCCGGTCATTGGAACGAGGTGACACGGTGCATAATGCAACCGGCGTGCCAAGTGTAAATTTGGGGCCCGCCCGCCGGGTTGCGTCATAGGGCCCCGGTGCCCAGGGTGCGGCCATGCCGAACCTCACCGACGCCACTGTCACGGTCGCCCAGCTCCGGTCTCGCCTGATCGAGTTCGTCCACGAGCGCGACTGGGAACAGTTTCACGCCCCGAAGAACCTCAGCATGGCACTCGCCGCCGAAGCGGGGGAGCTGATGGAGCACTTCCTTTGGTCTACGCCGGAGGAGTCCCGCAGCCGGGCTCAGGACCCCGTGCGCCGGGGGAAAATCGCCGAGGAACTGGCCGACGTGGTGATCTATGCCCTGCAGTTTGCCAATGCTACAGACATCGATGTCTCCGCGGCAATCGACGCGAAGATAGAGGCCAATGCCAAGAAGTACCCGGTGGCCAAGTCTCGCGGCCGCTCCGAGAAATACACCGAGCTCTAGAGGCAAGCCCTCAAGCTTTCCCGCCGTAAGACAGGTAGTCGTCGAGGTCCAACATGTCGGCAAACGAGCGGATGTCGTCGCGGCCGGAACCGGCATTCTTCAGTGTGCTGGCGATCCATTCGTGTCCAGGGGCGCCGCCGGGGCCATTCTGCTCGAGCCAAGCCGACCAGGCGATGACTTCGTGGGTCAGGTGTTTGTCGCGCGCGGCCACCCACGCCAGCATTTCGACATCGCTGCGACCCAGCTTCACTTCGGCGAGCAGGGCGTCGGCATCGATACCCGTGAAAGAAAAGAAACGTTTGTCGAGGGGGCAGTTCCACTTGTACTCGCCCAGCTTGCCGCCGATATGGGCACGGGCCTTGTCGAGGAGACGTGGCAGATGGGCGTAGCCGCCGAGGCGTACGCGGGTGCTGCGGGGCGGATGCTGGGTGAAGTCGGGTGCCGAGAGGTTGATCATGGGGAATGGGTAAACCGAGGAGTGGGGCGTAAATTTTCAGGCTGTCAAACTCAGGGACGGAGCCAAACGTTCTGGCCGGTGAAAAACGAAGGGGTGGTCCGCAATTATTATATCCTGCCGTGCTGCCTGCTGCTGCTAAACCTCTGTGTGGAGCTGGTGAGCTACAAGGCCCGCATGTTCGCGGACCCGCTCGTTCGGACCGCCGCGATCATGGGGATGGTGCTGGTCGGAGGTTCCTTCGTGGGCTTCGTCGTCGCCCCGGCCATCGGGGCCTTGGTCGCCATGTTGCAGCGTCACAGCCGTCGCAAGGGTGGATCCCTGGGGGAGGCGGGTTTCCTGTTGGTGCTGGGGCTGATGATCTTCTGGCTCTACTACCGGGTCTATATCATTGGCCCCGAGTCGGTTTTGCCTGCTGGTTGGCACAACAGCCGCCTGCCCGGACATTGACCTCAGCCGGAATTGGGCCGGAACACGTGCGGCGCGGCCGGCGTGGCCTCGAGACGCGGGCCGCCTATCAAGTCGATGCAGTAGGGGATGGCGGGGAAGACTGCCGCGAGGTTCTCGCGGATCGACTTCGGCCGGCCGGGCAGGTTCACGATGAGGGTGCGGCCGCGGATGCCGGCGGTCTGGCGGGAGAGGATCGCGGGGGGCACGTACTTTAGCGAGGTGGCGCGCATTAGCTCGCCGAAGCCCGGCAGCAGCTTCGCGCAGACCGCGGCCGTGGCCTCGGGTGTCACGTCGCGCGGCGCCGGACCGGTGCCGCCGGTCGTCACGACCAGGCAGCAGCCCGCTGCGTCGGCCATCCGACGCAACTCGACCTCGATCACGGGTTGCTCGTCGGGTACCACCTTGTAATCCGTCTCAAAGGGCGTGGCGATCCATTCGCGTAGCAGCGCCGTGCAAGCCTGTCCGGGAGTGTCCTCATAGATCCCGGCGCTCGCCCGGTCGGAGACGTTGATGATGCCGATTCTGGTCATGAAAGGTATTGGGTGCGAATTTCCCCGGGGGTTGCGCCCTGCGCGCGCAGTGTCCGCAGGCTGAGCGCGTCGTGCCGCTTGGCAAGGCGTTCACCGCGGTCGTCGAGCATCAGTGGGCAGTGGAAGAACGCCGGGACGCGGCGGCCAAGGGCGCGGTAGAGCAGAATCTGGCGGAAGGTGGACCGGATCAGGTCGGCGCCGCGGACGACTTCGGTGATGCCCATCGCCGCGTCGTCCACCATGCAAGCCAGCTGGTAGCTCGGGACATCGTCCTTCCGCCACACGAGGAAGTCGCCGAAATCCCGGCCAGCCACGGCAGTCTGCGGGCCGGACTGTCCGTCGGTGAATTCCATCGGCAGGTCATCAGGCACCCGGAAGCGCCAGTTGACACCGATCGTCTCGCCGAGCGGCGGCAGTGCGGTTCCGGCGGTGGGGCGGAATTCGCGCGGATAGACTGGCTCTTGGTCCGCACCGGGCTGCTCATGCGGGGCGCCGGCGGCCCCGATGACATCGCGGCGCGATCGGGTGCAGGGGAAGATCAGGCCAGCGGCGTGGAGCTGTTCCAGGGCCGCGCGGTAGAAGGGGCGGCGCCGGCTCTGCTCGTAGGGTCCGTGCGGGCCACCAACATCGGGTCCCTCTTGCCACGCGAGCCCTAGCCAGCGCAGGTCTTCCAGCTGCGCCGCGGCAAAATCGAGCCGGAAGCGCACCGCATCGAGGTCCTCGTTGCGCAGCACCAGCACTCCGCCCGCGGCCCGGGCCCGCTCGGCGGCGATCCAGAAGGTCCGCGCATGGCCGAGGTGCAGGTAGCCCGTGGGCGAGGGCGCGAGGCGACCGCGATAGGGCTGGCCGGCAGGCGGTGGAAGGTGGGCGGAAGACACGGTGGCGGAAGTGAACGTGAGCGTGGTGATCGTGAAAGGAAAAATGAAAGTGGGTGAAAAGTGAGGGGTGAAAGTGCCGGCGATCGGAGCATCCTGGTTCGACACTCTCCCTTTCCACTCTCACTCACTTTTCACCTTCACTTTCACGATCCCCACTTTCCACACTCACTTCCGCGATGGCCCGCCTCCTCTGCGTCTACTGCTCCTCCAGCGACCGGATCGACCCGAAGTACGCCCAAGCCGCCACGGCTCTGGGCACGGAAATGGTGCGGCAGGGTTGGGACCTCGTTTATGGCGGCGGCAAGACCGGCCTGATGGGGGCCACGGCCCGGGCAGTGAAGGCGGCGGGCGGGCGCGTCGTCGGGGTGATCCCAGAGTTCATGAAGGCGCGGGAGCTCGCCTTCGACGAGGCGGACGAGCTCGTGACGGTGATCACGATGCGCGAGCGCAAGCTCCTCATGGAGGCCAGGGCCGACGCCTTCGTGGCGTTGCCCGGCGGCTGGGGCACGCTCGAGGAGATCCTCGAGATCCTCACCCTGCGCCAGCTCGACGTGGTGCGGAAGCCCTGCGTGTTCCTCAACCAGGATGGGTTTTACGACGATCTCCTGAGACTCTTCCAGCGGATGCTGCAGGACCGCTTTTTCAAGCCCTCGAACCTAGAGCTTTTCCGGGTGACGGACACCGTCCCGGGCATTTTCCGCGAGATCGAGGCCTCGGCCGGCGCGCGAGCCGAAACGAAGTGGTTCGAGACGCGCTGAGCCGGCTCAGGCCGGCACGCGGATCCGCAGGCTTGCGGGCCGTACGGTAAACTCCACCCGCGTCCCGGCGGCGTGAGTTTCGCCGTCGGTGTGCAGCAGTCCGGGCTGCGGGCGCTCGACCACAAACCTTGGTCCGGCTTGCAGTCGCACCCGGGGGTCGAGCGAGAGCGTGCCGGCAAACATACGCTGAAGGAGCCCCGGCCCGTGCCACCACCTTACCGGAGGCAGGGCGGTCAGGTTGATCAGGCCGTCGTCGAGCCGCGCCCCGGGAGCGATGAGGGCGTCGTTGCCGTACTGGGCGGCATTGGCGACGGCGACGGTGAAGGCCCGGACCGTCTCCGACCCTCCCGGGTGTTGGATCGTGTAGTCGCCGCACTCGTAGCCGCGCCACAGGTCGGTCCCCGTGGTGAGGTAGCGGAGGAAACCGCGTTTCTTAAGCCGGTTGAAACGGGCTGCGAGCTCAGCCTCGAAGCCCAGCCCGGCCACGGTGAAGAACGGGTGCCCGTCCGCCAAGCCGCTGTCGATCACGGCCGTCCGGCCAACGCGCAGGAGGTCGAGGGCATGGGTGAGCGAACCGTGGATGCCGAGCTGGCGGGCGAGGCCGTTGCCCGAGCCGCAAGGGATGAGCCCGAACGTCGCCGGGTTGCCGCAGAGCACGGAGGCGATCTCGTTCATCGTGCCGTCACCCCCGACGGCGACGATCAGTTCGATCCCCGCATCCAAGGCCCGCTGGGCGAGCTCCCGTCCATGGCCGGGGCGCTCGGTGGCGACGACCTCCGCGCCGTGCCGGGCGGCCCAATCCCGAACTGGGCCCACGGCGGGCCGGCTGCGGCCGGAACGCGGATTGAGGATGAATCGGGGTTTCACCGAAGGACGACTCAATCCCGCGTGCCGCTCTCGCGTCGAGCCGAGACTGGCGGCCATTGTTTGTCCCTAGAGTGCGAAGTATGCGCCGAGGCCGGAACGGCCTCGCTTGGCTCACTTCGCCTTCTCGGATAAAATGGGATGTACTGGGATTCCGGCTTTCTTCTCGCCGTGTCTGTGGTTTCGCTCCCGGAGTGAAACCGCGGCTCCACCTGCTCACCGGCTGCACTGCTGTCGGCAAGACCGGAGCGGCGTTGCGGTGGGCGGAGGCGAACGGGGCGGAGATCGTCTCGTGCGACTCGCAGCTTTTCTACCGGGGCATGGATCTCGGCACGGCCAAGCCCTCGGCGGCCGAGCGCGCACGGGTGCCGCACCACCTGATCGACGTGCTCGAGGCGGCCGAGCCCATGGATGTGGCCCGATATACTCAACTCGCGCGGCAGGCAGTGGACGACATCCTCGTCCGCGGGCGCCGGGTGCTGGTCGTGGGCGGGAGCGGATTCTACCTGAAGGCCTTCCTGGGAGCGGTCACCGATGATGTGGAGGTTCCGCCGGAAGTGCGGGCGTCGGTCGTGGCGCTGAAGCCCGAGGCCGCGCTGGCCGAACTACGGCACCTGAACCCCGCGGGCCTCGGGTCGCTGGATGTCGCGAACCCGCGCCGAGTGGCGCGGGCCCTGGAGCGCTGCCGGGCCTCCGGGCTCACGCTGGCGGTGCTGGCGGAGCGCTTCGCCGCGATCCCGGGGGCCTTTGCGGACTGCGAGGTGCGGCTAACCCGGCTCGACCGCACTCCCGCGGATCTAGAGCGACGCATCGCCCTCCGGGTCGAAGCCATGCTGGCGGCCGGCCTGGTCGAAGAGGTGCAGCGCCTGCGGGCGGCGGGCTTGGAACGGAATCCCAGTGCGGCCCGGGCGATCGGCTACCGCGAAGTGCTGGCCATGCTCGATGGCGGACTGGCGCCCGCGCGTCTGGCGGCGGAGATGGGTGCCAATACTCGGGCGCTGGTGAAAAAGCAGCGCACCTGGTTCCGCACCCAGCTACCGGAGCACCGCGTGATCCTGCTGGCGGAACAGGACGACGGCGCGACCGTGGAATTCTGAGCACAAAAAAGGCGCCAGAGTAGCCGGCGCCTTTTGAAGGAGACGGGATGTCGGCTCACTCCGGCATCTTGATGTTGTAGCGATCGAGGGTGGTGTTCTCGATGCGGCGCAGGGCGTTGACGTTGTTGCGCAGGGTGATCTTGTTGTTCACCAGCGTCAGGCGGGAGTTATCGAGGTCGTTCTGCGCCTGGTTAAGCGTACGGATCGTGCTATTGCCGACGTCGAACTTCTGCTTCTCGGCCTCATAGGTGAGGCGGCTCAGCTCGGCCTGGCGGGTGGAGAGCTCAACTGTCCGGATCGAGTTTGCGACGCTGTTCACAGCGGACCGAACCGACACCATCGTATCGAGCTCGAATTTGGTGAGATTGATCTTCGCCGTCTGGAGGGCGTTGAGGCGGGTGCGGTAGGTGATTCGGTCGCTGCGCTCGCCGAGCGGAATGCTCAGCGCGAGACCGACGTTCCAGCCAACGTTCTGCGACTCGGAGAGCTTATGGTAGGTGGAACCCCAATTGGAAACGGCGTTGTCAGAGCTGGTCACGCTGCCCGTCAGGGTCAGCGAGGGCTTCAAGTTGCTCTTGGCCGTGTCGAGGTTCATCTCGGCGACCTGCACGGCGAGCTTGCGGTTCTGATAGTCCACGCCCCGATCAAGCGCGAGGCGGTAGGAGCCCTCGACGGTCGGCGTAGTCAGCGCTTCAGCGGAAAGGTCCTCGGTCGGGATGATCTCGACGTTGAAGTCGCCGCCGCCGAGCAGCTGGCGGAAGGCGTCCTCAGCCTGGCTGAGGGAGAGCTTCTGCTGTTCGAGCGAGTTCTGACTGCTGATGTAGTTGTTCTCCGCGCCGTAGAGGTTGAGTGGGGTCACGAGGCCGGCCTGGAAGCGGGTGTTCTGCTCATCGTAGACCTGCTTGGCGAGCGCGAGGCTCTGGACTTGGATGTCGAGCCGCTGGCGGGCGAGGTAGAGGCTGGTGTAGGCGCTCTCGACGCTGTTGACCGTCGTGATCAGGAACGTCTTGTAGCTAAGGTAGGACTGGTCGAGGGAGATCTTGCTCTGGCGAAGGCTGGTCAGGTTGTACTTCGTGCCGGCGCCGCGGAGTAGGGGCTGCGAGACCGAGAGCGTGAGGGAGCGGCCGAAGTTCGGGGTGGTTGGCGATTTCGCGGTGTTGGCGCGGCTAAGGATGGTCGAGGTCAGGCTGACCTGGGCGCCGGTCGGGATCTTCTGGGAGATCGAGGCGCTGACGGACTGGCTGTCGACATGGTCGCTGCGGCCAGTCGCCGAGCCGGTCGCGCCGTTCTGCGACTGGCTCAGATTGGAGCTGATCGACATCGTCGGCCGATATTCCAGCTTGGCGCTGTTGTAGCTCTCTTTGCCGTTTGTGAGAGTGATGTCCTGGAGCAGCTTATCGAAATTCTTCTCCAGCGCGGTGGCGACCGCCTCATTCAGGGTCAGGCGGATCTGGGGCCGGGCCGGGGTGGCGGCAGCCGGAGCGGCCGCGGCAGCCGCGGCGGCGGAGGCGGGCAGCACGGCGGCGAGGCCAAGGCTGGCGGTGAGGATCGTGGCTCGGAGTTGATGGCGTGACATGGCAGCGTTTGAAAAATCGGGAAAAAATGACGGTGAAGGAGCCGGGATAGGAGCTGTCAGCCAGCGCCGCGCCGTCTCTGGCGCTCCGGACTTGTCTGGGGCACCGCGCAGACAGACGGTCCAAGGCAGGGGAAGTTACGCGGATTTGCTGCCGAAAACGACGGTCGGGCGATGCATGTCTGACGGGTCATCGGCGCAGAATTCCTGATGGGGAAGGGATTTCCAGAAACTTTGGCCCCAGTGGTCGGACGCGGGGATGAGCGGTCGGCTCAGGGGGTGGCGGGAGCGCTTTTCTTGAGCTCTTGGCTGACAATCTCCTCGAGATAGGCGTCGGCATTAAAGCTGGCCATGGCAGAAGCGAGCTGTGCCCTGCTCGACTCGAACGTTGGGCTCGCAGCCGTCACCTCCGGCAGGGTTTTTTCCTTTACGTGGATGATGTAAGACTTGTCCCCACCGGCGACTAAGTCGGAAACGGTGCCCTTCTCGAGTCGGTCGACCGCGCCGAGGACGGCGGCATCCACCTCAGCGGGGGGGGTGCGGTAGGTGAAGGCATTGGGCTCCTTGACCTCGAGCTTCACGCCTGCGGCCGCGGCGGCGGACGTGGCGGCGGCGGGAAACGCCTCGCCGGCCTTCACGCGGGTCTCGATCTGGCCGCGGAGCGTGCGGCCGGCTTCGGCGAAGCGCACGCGGCGCTCGTTCTCGATGTAATCTATGGCGACCTTGGCCCGGACCTCCGCAAAAGTGGGCTTCCGGGCTGGGATGGTTTCGTCCCAGAATAACACCACGGCGGAATTTTCGAGTGGGACGGCGTCGGATGAGAAGCGCTTGGCGTCGAGCTTAAAGGCCTCCTCGACGACGGCACCGGATCCGCCGAACTCGGCCGGGGCGGCGTTGCGGCTGAAGGGTGCGGCGGCCTTCAGGGTGATCTTCTGTTCGGCAAGGAACTTGGTCAGCGAGTCGCCGGCCGTGACCTTCCGGTCGTAGAGGGCGAAGGTGAGGCTGGAGGCCTCGCGGGTCGCGATGCGCAGGGCCTTGTCATTGCGGAGGGCAGCCTCAACCTGCGGGCGCACTGCGGCGAAGTCGGCATCGACATCGGTGGCGGCCGGGGTGAGCGCCGGCGTGGCTGGCGTCGCCGCGGCGGGCTTCGGGAAGCGGCCGGGGTTGGACTGGTAGAAGGACTTCAGCTCGTCGTCGGTCACGGTGACCTGGGCGGTGTAGGCCGAGGTGGGAAACTCCGCATAGCGCACGCGGACCTGCGGCGGCACCTCGTACCGGAACAGGTTGTCCTCAAAATACTTGGTCAGGGCAACGTCGGTGGCGGCGATCTCGGGCTTGAAGGCGGTAAAGTCCACGGCGGCGTAGGCTACCTTCCACTGCGTATCGAGATACTTGAGCTGCGTTTCGATCTCTCCGGACTGCACATAGCCCGGTCCGCCGAGCAGTCGCTGCACCACGCCGGCGCGCCAGTCGTCCTGCAGCACTCGCGTGATTGCGGCCTCGCTGGCGCCGACGGTGCCCGACTTCAGCGAAAGGCGGAAAGTGGAGTAGTGGGCGGCGTCAAACTGGCCGTCGGCTCCGGCGAATATTGGCATCGACTTGAGGTGGTCGGTGAGCTCGGCCTGGGTGGGATTCGGCACGTGGAGCTGCGCTGCGACGTGCAGGGCGGCATAGCGGCGCAGCGCGTATGTCTGAAGCTGGGAGCTGTCCATGCCCGCCGAGGTGCCAACCTGGAGGTTGATGCTCAGGAGGGCGTCGTTGAGGAGCTTCTGTTGGTCCGTCCCGGAAGCTAGGTTGAGGTCGAAATACGGTTGGCTCTGCGCCGCCCGGCCCTCGGAGTTGCCGATGCCGGAGGAGGGGCTGTAGATGAAGACGAACGAGACAATGGTCAGAATCAGCATCACCGCGAAAACGGCCCGGAAATGGTGCTGAAAGGTGCGCTGGATCCAGGAGATCATGATGGGGAATCGCCGACGCTAGGTCGGGGGCGACTTCTGGCAAGGGTGAATTCCGCTGCGCCGAGGGGGCGGCTCCGACCATGCCCTGCAGGTGTCCCGGTTCGGGTTACGGGCTGGCCAGTCGCGAAAACGGTGGGGTCGTGTCGTCGAATGGGATCTCCACCAGAAGTTGGTCGAGGGGCTTGGTCAGGAGATCCGCGTCGCCGGCGGCGAGGGATCTCAGCCGTTCTTGGTAACGGCCGACCAGTGGGTCGAGCGAGTCGATGGCCTCGGTTGTAGGATCGTCCCCATGGCGGGCGAAGACATCCTTGAAGTTGGCGAGGGTCATCCGGTTGAGTGGGCGGGCGGGTTGATAGAGGTAGTCGGTCGACGAGCCGTGCTCGGGTGGGGGCATGGGATTGACGAGGCCGAGATCGACAAGCCGGGTAAGGCTGGCGTTGAGGATTTGGGTGGGCACCCGGATGATGGTGCCGAGGTGCGAAGCCGTGACGGGCGGGAGGCAGGCCTGGAAGCGCCGGCAGATCGTGAGCAGCACGATGAGCGAGAGCCGCTCGCGCATGGATTCGCTGAGGCCGCCCCACGCGACCTGGCTGCTGCGGAGGTGGAAGTTTTGCACCGCGTAGCTGATGATGCCGCCGACGAGCAGGTAGAGCCAGAAGATGTAGATGCCGAGCATGATCACGAACGGCATCGCCGCGGAGCCATACAGGCTCTTCATTAGTACCACGCGGCGGACGTAGAACAGGGCGACGAAGTTGTTCAGCAGCAGCAGCGCGGTGACGACCAGCGCACCGGCGAAGGCCGCCCGCCAATAGACCCGGGTGTTCGGAATCACCCGGTAGAAGAGCGTCAGCATGCCAGCCAGTAGCAGGAAGGAAAACGCGGGCAGCAGCCACTTGAGGAGGCCGATCAGTTCGTCGCCGAGGGGGAACTTCTCTGTGAAGGTGAACAGGGCTGCACTGGCGCCGAGCAAGGTCAGCGCGGTGAAGAAGAGCACCGCGCCGAGCGTCAGAATCGTCCAGTAGTATACGATCCGCACCATGACCGAGCGACCATTACGCACGCCCCAGATGTCGTTGAAGGCGTCCTCGATCGACTTGAAGAGCAGGAGCACGATTAGGATTAGCGAGAGCGCACCGAGGACTCCGGCCGAGCCTGACTGGGCGCTCGTGATAAACCCGTTGAGCATAGTAACAACCTCGGGGTTGACCGCCGCGACATCGGGCGCCGCAGCGATCGCGCCTGGGGCCGTTCGTTCGTAGGTGGCGAGCTGTGGGGCCACGAAATGAAGCAACCGATTGAGGTTGTTCGCGACGAGATTGGGATCGTTGCTTTTCCCGAGGACGAAGCCGGCGACGAGCACGGTGATGGCGACGAGGGGACCGAGCCCAAGGACCGAATTGAAGCTGAGTGCCGCGGCCCGGCTGGCCGCGGCAGTCTCCATAAAGACCGTGTAGGAGATTGAACAGACTCGCAGGAAAGCGAGGAGCCAGCGGACGGCCCCTTTTTCGTGCCGGAAAGAACTCTGCCAGATCCGGCGGTGGAGCACTTCCTTCCAGTGTCTCCACTGCAACCGCTTTGCGCTCATCGGGGCGGCCTGCGGGCCGTCAGCTGTTCAACGCGAACCAGGCGTAGCCGCCCATGCCGATCAGGCCGAGCGCCGCAGAGATGCCAACCGGCACATATTGGACAAAGACCGTGCAGAGGTATAGGCCCACCGACCCGAATGCCACGAAGGCAATGTGCGAGGTTGTGCCATGAACCCACGCGAGTAGGCCGATGAAGCCGAGGCCAAAGGCGGCGCGGAAACGCAGGAACGGGTAAATTGACGCCATGCCGAGCACAAGGAACAGCGCCAGTACGACATCGAGGATCCCCAGAATGACCAGCGGAGCGGTGAAGATGTTCTGGTTCTGGTAGTCCAGAAGCACGTTTAACGAAGGCATGATCTCGGCTGTAGCCGCCAGCAGCAGCGTCACGATCCCGGACCACATGCCGATCTTCGCCGCAATGGCTTGCGCGATTGCAGGGTCGGCCTTGTCCCGTGTCTCGGCGGTGCGGCCCTCGGCCGCCGCCAGCATGTCGTTGACTGAGATCGGGGCGGAGCTGTCGTCCTCCTTGTTGAGCTTTGCGATCTTGTGGTCCTTTTTGACCGTCAGCTTCTTCTTCTCTGGGAAGACCGCGTTCTTTACCTCGTCGTTGGCGCCAACCGCGACCCAATTCTCCGTGGCCGGCTCGTAGTAGAGCGTCTCGAGAGTCACCTGCCCAGCCTCGGCCAAGGAGGTCACTTGCTCCAGATTGAACGGGCCGCGCGCCTCGGTCTCCATGGCGCTGCGAATGTAGAATTCCTCAGGGAGCATCGCGGGGCGGAATCTGTTGGTTGGGCCCCCCGCGCGGCAAGGATTTTATCCGCCGGGATTTCGGGCTCCGGGGTCTGCACCGAACTTTTGCGAATTTGATACTGGATCAGTTCCGGCGTCCCTCTCACTCTCGAATTGGGTGAAAACAGGGCGGACCCGGCGCACCCCCGAAAACGCCATTGCACGGCCGGGACGGAGGGGCGACGGTTTTGGGACCGTGCTTCTGATCGACAGCCACATCCACCTCTATCCGCCGGACGCCAACCGAGACCCGGCGGCCTGGGCCGAAGCCCGGGGGGAAACGCATTGGGCCAAGCTCTCCACCCGCCGGCGCGCCAACGGCCGCCTGGTGCAGGGCTTCCTCGAGGTCGACGGCCTGCTGCGGGCGCTCGACGACGCGCATATCGGGCACGCGGTGCTGCTCGGTTGGTATTGGCAGAAGCCGGAGACCTGCGCGCTGCAGAATAGGTTTTACGCGGCGTGCGTCCAGGCGCATCCCGACCGGCTTTCCGCCTGCGCCACGATCCATCCGTCGGCGGGACGTACGGCCGTGCTCGACGAGGTGCGCCGTGCGGTGGGGGAGGGCCTGATTGGCCTTGGGGAACTTTCGCCCCACTCGCAGGGCTACGCAATCGACGACCCGGTCTTCGCCGCGGTGCTGAACCTGGCGGCCGAACTGCAGCTGCCGGTCAACCTGCACGTAACCGATCCCGACACGCCGCCGTATCCCGGACGGGTGCTGACGCCGCTGGCGGACTTCGAGACCCTCGCCCGGGCGTTTCCGGCCACGACCTTCATCCTCGCGCACTGGGGCGGCCTGCTGCCGATCCGCGATCCGGCGGTGCGGGAGCTCAAGAACCTCTATTACGACACCGCGGCCTCCCCACTGCTGTATGGGCCGGGAGTTTGGGGCCAGTTTATCGGGGAGGTCGGACCGGAGCGGGTGTTGTTCGGCTCGGATTTCCCGCTGAACCTCTACCCGAAGCATGAGCTCGAGTCGGCCTTGGTGCGCTTCGTCGAGGAGGCCCGCAACTCGGGTCTCGACCTTGCGGCGCTCGAGCCGGTGCTGGCGCGCAATGCCCGGCGGCTCTTCCGCCTGCCGGGCTGATCGGCCCGGAAGATTTCGACGTAACCGCGGCTTAGTGCGTTTCGTGCTTCGCGCATGCGATTGTATTGTCAACCGTCCGGCGGGCGATGAACCTTTACCGCAACGCTGTTCCATACCCCATGAAATCCCGCATCGGTCTGTTTACTCCCGCCTCTCCCAAGCCCGGCAAGAAGAAGGGCGAGTCCACCACCGCTACCTACGTCGACGTCGAGACGCTCGCCGAGCTCACCGCGGCGCTCGCGAAGCTCAACGCTAAGCAGATCTCCCTGTTCTGGCGCGACAATGTCGGCGCCGGCCATATCGAGGGCGCGGCTTTCCCGCTCTCCTCGTTGGGAGCAGAACATCTCGCTTGGGTCACCGCCAAGACAGAGACTTTCCAGATGCGCGGGCTGTTCTACGAGGCCTGAGGCTCGGATAGACCGAGCTTACCAGCCATAGCTGCGCTTCAGCCGGAGCGGCTGGTACAGCTCGGGCGACACCTCGGTGAGGAACCGGCTGGGTGTCTGCATGACCGATGGCCCGCCCTTGGTGTTGATCTTGGGAAAGCAGAGGTAGAGCTCGTCGCGGGCGCGGGTGACGGCGACGTAGAAGAGGCGCCGTTCCTCCTCGATGTCGCCTGCCTCGATCGCGCGGCGCAGTGGAAATGCCCCGTCGGCAAGGCCGATCAGGAACACGGCGGCGTACTCGAGCCCCTTTGCCTGGTGCACGGTCGTGAGCCGCAGGGCCTCGTCATCGGGGTCGACCGAGCGGTCGCTGGTCTCGCTGTTGAGCAGCATGATCTGCGTGAGCATCTCGTGCATGTCCTCGAAGCGGCCGGCGAAGCCGACCAGCGACTTCAGGTCGTCAAGGCGGGAGACGTAGTTGGCGTAGGCGCCCTTGAGGTAGTCGCCGTACCAGCCGTCGATCGCCACATCGACGGCATTGTGCGGCTTCATTGACTTCATCACCCCGGCGACCTGGGCGAGCGAGGCGGCGAACTTGGGCCATTCCTCCTTGGCGTCCTTGGGTACCTTCGACTTCACGTCGTCGGTGTCGAGGATGTCGATCAGGTCGGCCTGCACCAGGCGCGCGTGGTCGGCCGCGGCGGCATGGAGTTTCTGGGCGTTCTTGTCGCCGACCTTCGGCAGGAGCACGGCAATCCGGTTCCAGGCGGCGGTGTCGGACGGGTTGTAGACGAAGCGCAGGAGTGCCACGAGGTCGCGGACGTGGGCCTGCTCGAAAAAGCGCACGCCGCTGGTGATCTGGTAGGGCAGCTGGAGGCGGGCGAGTTCGAGCTGGATGTCGAGCGCCTGGAAGTGGGCGCGGTAGAGGATGCCGATGTCCTTGAGCGCGCAGCCCTCGTCGACAAGGCCGCGGATGCGCTGGACAATGAACTGGGCCTGCTCGCGGCCGTCCATCGTCTGCACGAAGTACGGTTTCTCGCTGTTGGCGCGGGCGGGGCGGAGGGTCTTGTCAAAGTGCCGCCCGCGGGGCTGGGCGGCGAGGACGCCGTTGGCGAAGGCTAGGATCTGGGGAGTCGAGCGGTAGTTCGTCTCGATCCGGTGGATGGTGGTACCCGGATGGCGTTCGGGGAAGGTGAGGATGTTCTCCACGTTGGCGCCGCGCCATGTGTAGATGCACTGCGCGTCGTCGCCCACAGCCATGACCTGGTGATGGGAGCCGATCAGGTCGACGATCTGGGACTGGAGGGTGTTGGTGTCTTGGTACTCGTCGACCAGCACGTGCCGGAAGCGGTGGGAGAAGTAGGCGAGGGTCTCGGGGCTCTTCTTTAGGACCTCGAGCCAGAATTCGAGCAGGTCGTCGTAGTCGACGACAATGGCGGCCTTCTTGGCCTCGGCGTACTTGCGGGCAAAGAGCGGCAGGCGGTCGATGATTCCTTCGTGCTGGGGAAAGAACCGGGTGACGGTTTCCGCCAGCGGGATCTGGGTGTTGCGGGCCATCGAGAGGATGGCGTGGAGCGGGCCGGGCTTCGGGTGGATCTTGTCCTTGAAGAAGCCCTTGTCGGTGGCGTCGACCGCATCGCGCAGCACGCCCTCGGATTCGTCGGCGTCCAGGATCGTGAAGGTGCGGGGCAGCCCGATGACCTCGCCGTGCATCCGGAGGGCGCGGTGGCCGATGCTGTGGAAGGTGCCGCCCCAGAAACGTCCGGGCTCGACGCCGGTGAGGTCCTGAACGCGGTGGAGCATTTCCCGGGCGGCCTTGTTGGTGAAGGTGAGCAACAGGATCTCGCCGGGTTGCACCCCCTGGGCGAGGAGCCAGGCGACGCGGTAGGTCAGGGTGCGGGTCTTGCCTGAGCCCGCGCCCGCGAGCACGAGCAGGGGCCCCGGGGCGGCGGTGACGGCGTTGAACTGCTCGTCATTAAGTTCCTTCCGGAAATCGATCGGCGGGAAGTGCCCGGCCGGACGGTCGTTTTCCAGGGTGTAGTCCATGAAGGGGCGATGGCCGCAAAATCGACCGGCCGGAGCAAAGAAATTCGGGGCGGCCGCCCGCCGGCCCGCCCGGCAGGGTGACGATCATGGCATATTTGGAGATCCGCTATTGACCCTCGGCAAGGGCCCCGCGTTATCGTCCGCCGCCGCGGTTACCCCACGCCGGTCCGCTGCGTCATGCCCGAAATTCCCGGAGACCGCCCCGAAGTGCTGGTGCAAGGCATCGCCGCCTCGCAGGGCATCGCCTTTGGGCAGGTCTTCCTCTACCTCCAGAACGAGGTCGAGGTCCCGGACTACGTGGTCGAGCCCGACAAGCGCGCGGCCGAGGTGGCGCGCTTCGAGCAGGCGCTGCTCCAGACCCGCCAGGAGATCTCCGGCATCCAGAGCGAGGTGGAGAAGAACCTCGGGCCCGACGAGGCCCGGATCTTCGACGCGCACCTCATGGTCCTCGAGGACCAGGCCCTGATCGGCGAGACGGTCCGGGCCTTCGAGTCCACCCACCACAACATCGAGACCTGCTTCAGCCGCATCTCCGGCAAGTACATCAAGGCGTTCGACGAGATCGACGACGAGTACCTCCGTGAGCGCGCCTCCGACATCCGCGACGTCGCCCAGCGGGTCCTCCGCAACCTCCTCGGCCAGTCCGCCCGCAATCTCAGCCAGCTGGCCGACAAGCGCATCATCCTCGCCCACGACATTACGCCCTCGGATTCCGCCGGCATCGACCGCAGCCAGGCGCTCGGCGTGGTGACCGACTCCGGCAGCAAGACCAGCCATGCCGTGATCGTGGCCCGGTCAATGAAGATTCCCGCCGTGGTCGGCGTGCGCGATCTCACCCAGCGGGTGCAAGACGGCGACTGGATGATCGTCGACGGCTACGACGGCGTGGTCATCGTCAACCCGTCGGAGTCAACCCAGTTCCGCTACGGCCAGATCCGCCGGGCCAAGGATACCCTGCAGGCCCGCCTGATGGAGGCTAACCGCCGCCCGGCGGTGACGCTCGATGGCGTGGCGGTGAAGCTGATGGCCAATATCGAGAAGGCCGACGAGGTCGCGCTCGTGAAGGAGTACTCCGCCGAGGGCGTTGGGCTCTATCGCACGGAGTTCCTTTACCTCAGCGAGGACAAGATGCCTTCAGAGCAGGCCCAGTTCGACGCCTACCGGGCGATTGCGGCCGGGCTCGCCCCGCAACCGGTGGTGATCCGCACCCTCGACCTCGGCGGCGACAAGGCGATGGCCTCGAGTGCGCACCTCTTTGGCGAGGAGGAGAACCCGTTCATGGGTTTCCGGGCCATCCGGTTCTGCCTCGAGCACACCGACATCTTCAAGGACCAGCTCCGCGCCATCCTGCGGGCCAGCGCCCACGGCCAGGTGCAGGTGATGTACCCGATGATCAGCGGCAGCGAGGAAATGGCGAAGGCCAACGCCCTCCTGGCGGAGTGCAAGGTCGAGCTCCGGGCCCGCGGCGAGAAGTTCGACGGCAACCTCGCCGTCGGCGCCATGATCGAGATCCCGAGCGCGGCCACGACGGCCGACATCCTCGCGAACCACTGCAGCTTCTTCAGCGTCGGCACCAACGACCTCATCCAGTACCTGCTTGCGATCGACCGGGTGAACGACCGCATCGCCCATCTCTACGAGCCGAGCCATCCCGCCGTCATCCGCACCCTGCGCCAGCTGATCGACGTGGCCCACGCGCGGAACATCCCGGTCGGCGTTTGCGGCGAGATGGCCGGCGACCCGGTCTTCGTGCCGCTGCTCCTCGGACTCGGCATCGACTCGCTCAGCATGACCCCGCCGCTGATCCCCGCCGTCCGTTACCTCGTCCGCGCGATGACGATGACCGACGCCAAAGCCCTCGCCGCTGAGGCGCTGACGCTCATTTCCGCCAAGGAGATCTACGCCAAGTGCGACGCCTTCTACCGGGCGCGCATCAAGGTGGACTGAGTCTTTGCCCGGCTGCCCCGAAAAAATGGAGGCCCCGCAAGGAGGATCCGTGACCGACCATGCCATGAGCCAAGAATCCGCACGACCAGACGACGGAGGTCTGCCCGGACAAATGACGATTCTGCGGGCACAGCCGGAGGATCATCAGGTGCTCACCGAGATTGCCCACGCCGCAAAGCGCCATTGGGGCTATCCGGAAAGCTGGATCGAAGAATGGCGGTACTTCCTGACGGTGCTTCCCGAGGACATCGCGAACAATCACGGGTTTATCGGCGTGGTTGACGGCCGCTTGATCGGTTTCTCGGGCCTCGAGCTGGATGGAGCCAAGGCCATCCTGCATCATCTCTGGGTGCGGCCGGAATGGATTGGGAAGGGGGTGGGACGGAACTTGTTTGAGTACACGGAGAACTTTGCCCGCGCCAACGGGGCGACGCGCCTGCGCTTGGAGAGCGATCGGCATGCCGAGGGTTTTTATGTCCGGATGGGCGCCGTCGTTTTTGAACGCCGGCCGGCTTCGGTCGGGGCCGTTTCCTACTTGCGGCCCACGATGGAGAAGAAATTATCAGGCGACGGGGTTGCGGCCAGTTAACCGCACCGGACTAATACCAGCGAACATGACGAGCGAATCGCCTTTGCTGCTGCGACTGCCCTTTACCGGACGGTGGT
This sequence comes from Opitutales bacterium, assembly GCA_900299415.1. Taxonomy (GTDB): domain Bacteria; phylum Verrucomicrobiota; class Verrucomicrobiia; order Opitutales; family Opitutaceae; genus CAIYFD01. The sequence goes on along the minus strand of OMJT01000162.1, from coordinate 22,480 downwards.
TCGTCGGACAGGCGGGAGACACACCCAATGTGAACCATCACATGAAGGTCCGCCCCCAGTGGTACGGGGTCGATTTCCTGAAGTGCGGGGGTGACAGCGGCCGTACGCTTGTCCGGACCACGGGCGGCTCGGTCGAGGATTTCTACTCTTGGGACGAGCCCATACTGGCACCGGCGGACGGGGAGATTGTCTCAGCCTTGGACGGGTTGCCCGACTGCGTGCTCGGGCAAAAGGACCCGGCGAATCCGGCCGGCAATCATGTTGTCATCAAATCGGCGCCGGACCGGTTCATCTTCGTGGCCCACTTGAAGAAGGGATCCGTCGCCGTAGCTTCGGGTGAGAGGGTAAAGGCGGGGCAGGTGCTTGGCCGCTGCGGAAACTCCGGAAACTCTACAGCGCCGCACATCCACCTCCATGTTCAGGACGGCCCTGTCCTGAACCAGGGCCGTGGCCAGCGGACAATTTTCCAAGGCATCCAGGTCGAACTGAGCGGCAAGCGCTTCGAGAATGTCGACTGGCCCTTGCTCAGCGGTCTCTTCGTCTGGCCCGCTTAACGCGGGGCCTGATGCGATGGTGTTCTGAGGCACGCCACTACGCCGCGTCCGGCTGATCGTCGGAGGGAGAGTGATGGGAAGTAAGGGTGCCGTTGCCGCCGATCAGCTCCACCACGTCACCCACGGTGCGGAGGCGGCGGAGGGTTTCCTGCGGCACGGTGAAGCCCATGACTTCCTCGAGGACGATCGTCATCTCGAGCAGCGAGAGCGAATCGAGGCCGAGGTCGGCCGCGAGCCGCAGGTGATCGTCACCGAGCCGGAGCCGAGCATAAGCCGGTTGGGGCAGGTGCCGCCCGATGACGCCGAGCACGAAGATCCGCATGGTTTCGCTGGTGCGGTCCCCCGCGCGGAGCCGGCGCGCTGCCTCCAGGGTGGAGGCCGGATACCGCTTGAGCAGGTCGCGCAGGGCGGGATCCCAGGAGGGTGCCGGCTGGGGCGGGGTGCCGCGGAACGGGGTGGAGGCCATGGGCAGGGGATTCACCCTCCATGACAATGTGGACGGCCGGATCAACCATCCCGCCCAGAAATTCCGCGTGCGTCCTCAGAACGTCGCCGTGACCGACACCGAATAGGTGCGTCCGCGCCAGTCGCCGTAGGGCTGCACTCCGGCGCCGGAAGGATGCGAGAGGTACGTGGGAAAGCTTCTTCCGAGGAGGTTGTTCACGCGGAGCTGGGCGCGGAGTCCGGTGCCGGCGATGCCGCGGGGCAGCCAGCGCGCCAGGTCGCCCTGCACGAAGGCGTCAACCTGCCAGTAGGGCGCGATCCGGTCGCGGCCCTGCAGGACACGCGCGCTTGGCGGGAGGATGCGCGAGTGGAGGTACTGGCTGTCGAACCCGAGGCTGTTGCCCCCGCGGGTCCAGGAGGCGCCCAGATTGGCGCGGTGGCGGACGAGCGCCGAGGTCGCGGAGTCGTCCGTCTCCGGCGCGCTCAGCAGATCGACGGCTGTCGTGCCCGGCAGCAGTTGCCGCTCGAAACGCAGGTGTTGCACCCAGCGGCCGTGGAGTTCGAGTACGCTGCCCGCGGCCAGCGGCCAGGAGTAGTCCAGTGTCGTCGTGACGCTTTGCGAGTGTCGCCACGACGCGTTGATCGCGCCCGTGAGCACCGAGACGATCTTCCCGTCGGGGCCCCGGGCCACGCGCTCGGGCCAGAGATTTTCCAGGTCGATGACGCCCTGCGTGTGCAGGGTGAAGGCCTCGTCGGTCTTGCGGGTGTCGAGGAAATCAAACCCGAGGCGCAGGTGGTGGTGGTCGCCTGCCTGGTAGGCCAGTCCGACCGATTGCGTCACGGCCGACTCGGGCCGCAGGCCCGGGTTCAGGGCCTCGCTGGAAAGGACGAGGTATTGTTCGCCGCCGCGTGCCGGGTCGGAGATCGTCACGCCCTCCACGCCTCGCACGCCCACGCCGCCGACGCTGCCGGCCGCCCGCGGCCGGCTCATGTAGGCGGTGGGAAAGCGGCTGGCCGTCGCGAACGAGGCCCGGGCGGAGAAGCCACCGGCGAAGTCGAAGCGGAAGCCCACGGCGGGGGATAGGTTGGATTCCCTGACGGTGTCGGCGGCGACATAGCGCACCGACACCGAGCCCTGCGTCGCCCGCAGCCAGTCGGGCAGCCGGCGCTCCGGCACGAGCGGCGCCTGCAATTCGCCAAACGCACTGTAGTGCTGGAGGCTCCGCCCGCGCCAGTCGACCGGCGTCGCGGCGAGCGCGCCGTCGCCGTAGCGGCGCTCGTCGCGGAAATCTTCCAGCTGGGTCCGACGGTAATCGACGCCCAGGTTGAGTACCCCGGGCCCGGTCGGCAGCGGCAAGGCGGAGTGCGTCAGGCGCGCGGAGGTGTCCAGCGTGGTGTAATCGCCGAGGGTCACAAAGCTGCCGGGTTTCCCGTAGTGGATCAGGACCCGGTCGTAGAACTCGGCCGACGGGCCCTGGACCTGGGTGTCGCGGAACGGTTCGTAAAGACCGGCGTCGACGAGCCGCTGCCAGCGCGCGGCGTCCGCCCCGGCCAATCCGCGGTAGCGCGCCGTGTTGTGCGCGTACTGGCCGTCGAGCGTCAGGCGCCAGCCGCCGGGGCTGCGGAGCGTGGCGTCGAGCACGAGGGAGGAGAAGCCGAGCCGCGTCTCGCCGTGGTCCTCGCCGAGGCGCGCCGGCACCTCGAGCATTGAGACGCGGACGTCCCGGCCGAATGGATTGGCCGGCGCGGCGGCCGGGACCAGGAGGTCGGCATTGAAGACGTCGAACCCGCGGTGGCTCGTCGTCCGGGCCACGGTCAGGTCGGCACCGAGCTGCAGCGCGGGGGTGACGTCGTAGACCGCCGAGGCGAAGTAGGTGTCCCGACGTTGTTCGCGGCCGTAGGGATTGTCCGTGCTGAAGGACGAGGCCGCCCGGCCACCGGGCGAGTCGAAGAGGCCCAGGCTGGGCACGCCTGCGCGGCCGGCGAAGGCGCCCAGCCCGCCGTCGGCGCCGGGCGCGACGGACGTGAACGCTGCAGTACCGGGACCAAACAGCGGGCCGCCGTCGGCGCTGCGGACATTCGGCGTGGCGCCGTAGAGCACCTCGCCGGTGGCCGGTGGCCCGGCGAGGCGGGCCCGGCGGTAGCCGAGTTCCGACTCCACTGGGGGAAACGACCGCGTGAAGCTGCCGCTCAGCCGGGCCCGCAGTGCGCCCCCGAGGAAACTGCGGGCGTGCAAGAGGGAGAGTGACGATTGCGGCGCGTCAAACCCACGCAGGCCGTTGGTGTAGGTGGAGGAGACCTCGGTGGTGTTCCGCTCCAGCTCAGGCCGGAGCACGATGTTGACCACGCCACCCACGGCGTTGCCGCTGTAGAGTGATGAGGCGGAAACCGGCAGGACCTCCACTTGCTGCACAAGACTCAGCGGGATGAAGTTCACATCCGGCGGCTGGGTGCCGTTTCCGAATGCCGTCAGTACCTCGGGCAGGCGCCGGCCGTTCACGAGGATGACCGTTTCGCTGGCCTCGTAGCCGCGGAACCGGAGGTTGGCGCTCCCTGTGGCAAAACTCTCACCGCCGGTGCCGGCGCCGGCGGCTGAGACGGGAGACCCGATCGCGGGGTCGCTCTCCAGAACTTCCCGCTGAAGGAAATCGTTGAGGTCGACGACACCGCTGCGAGCGATCTGGGCTCGGTCGTAGATCGTGTAAGGCAGCGGACCGTCCGCGGTACGGGGTAAGTCGAGGTTGTCGCCGGCGTTGCCGTCGACGAGCGAGCCTGGGCGCTCGACGGCGATCGATTCCGCCTGCACCTCGACAAGCATCGGGGCAAGGCGCAGTGTGTCGCCGCCCAGCTCTAGGGCCAGCGGGGGCAGGGTGACGGTCCGCGCGGCCTCGATCTGCACGGGGACCTCGACCGAGCGGTAGCCGTCGGCTTGGACCTGCAGCCGGTAGGACCCGGCGGGGACCGACTTCAGCTGGAATTCGCCTCGGCGATTGGTGACGGTCGCCACCCGGGCCTCGGGCAGGGTGACCCGGGCCTCGCGCAGCGGCGCACCGTCGGCGAGGGTCACGCGGCCGCCAACCGCCCCAGCCGGCGGCGTGCCGCGGGTGACCACAAATTTTCCGGCCCGGTTGCGGGTGCCGGTGAAGCCCGTGCCGGCGAGGAGCCGCTGCAGTGCCTCCTCCGGCTCGAGCCGGCCGGCGACCGCCTGGGCCTGCCGGCCACGCAGGTCGTCGAGGGAAAAGAAAACCTCCTCGCGCGATTGCTGCGAAAAGGCGAGCAGGGCCGCGTCCGCCGCCTGGGCCGGCACGTTGAAATCCGTCGGGGCCGCGAGCGCCGCTGTCGGGAGCAAGAGTGCGAGCAGGCGGAGGCGGGTCCAAAGCCGTCCCGCCGGATTGCAGTGTGCCGTCGACATGTCCGGGGCGGTTAGGGTTCGCCGACCAACCGGATGCGTATCAGGTCGCCTTCGCGCGCGGCCTGCACCTCGAGCGGTTGTCTGATGCCGTCGAGGAAGCCGTCGAGATCGTCGAGCTTGGCGCGCCCGCCCGGAAGCTTGGCGGCGGCAGCGGAGCTGATGGCGAACGACTGGTTGTGGTAGCGACCGAAGCGCTGCAGGGCCTGCTGCAGGGTCAGGCCGCTGAGTACGAGGTCGCCCGTGCGCCAGGCGAGCGCGGCGTCCAGGGCCTCGCCCGCCAGCAGCTCTTTTTCGAGGGCGCCGTTGCGGACGAAGCCACGGTTGCCGGGCCGGAGTGCGGTCCGGGCGGCGCCGACCGGGCTGGTCGCCGGCAGGCTCATCTCGACCGAGCCCTCGGCCACGATGACCTCGAGGTCGGCAGGGGTTTCCGCCCGGACGTTGAACTTCGTGCCGGTGACGCGGACGCTGCCGGCCGGGGTCTCGACGAAGAACGGCCGGCTGGCATCGTGGCTGACGGAGAAGAAGGCCTCGCCCTCGAACAGCCGCACGCGGCGCTCGGCGCCCGTGTTTCGGAATTCGAGCTTGGTGCGGGCGTTGAGTTCGACCTGGGTGCGGTCCCCGAGCATGATCGTCTGCCGGCCGCCGGCGACCGTCGCTACCTGCTGGACGGACGCCGTCGGACGCCAGAAGGTGAATGTCACAGCGATGGCCGCGGCGGCAGCCACGGCGCCGATGAGCCAAGCGCGGCGCGAGCCGCGGTCGGCCGGTGGGGCCGCGAGTTCGGGTGCGAGCGCCTGCTCGAGGTCGGTGGAGAGCTGGCAGTACCGGGAGAGCAGCGCGCGGTTTTCCGGGGCTTGGCCGAGCCAGGTCTCGAGTTCGCCGCGGGCGGCGGCGTCGAGTTTACCGCCGTCGAGGCGGGCCGCCCAGAGGGAGGCCTGTTCGTCGGCCTCGCCAAGGGCAGGGGAAAGCGGAGTCTTCATGGTTGAACGGTGGCCCGTGGCGTCGTGCCGCCCGCGGGGGCGGGCACCATGGTCTCGGGGAGGGCAGCGCGGAGCAGCCGGAGGGCGCGGGCGTGTTGTTTCTCGACCGTGCTGACGGTGATACCGAGGCGGGAGGCGATCTCCCGGTGCGAGAGCAGATCGAGCTTGCGGAGGAGCAGCACGGTGCGGCAGCCCTCGGGCAGGCCGGCGATCGCCTGCTCGAGCAGGTCCAGCTCCTGGCGGGCCATGATCTGCTGGGCGACCCCGGGCGCGGTGGTGGCGGCGGTCTCGGTGTCGGCGGCGTCGCGGACGAAGGGCGAGATGCTCCGGCGCTTGAGCCGGTTGATGGCCAGCCGGCGGGCGGTGAGGTAAAGGAGGGCGCGGGGCTGGGCGGCCTGGTCGCGGGCGACGACGGGGTAGACCCGGAGGTAGGCATCATGGGCGACGTCCTGCGCCTCGCTGGCATTGCCGAGCAGGCGCGAAAGGTAGCGGCGCAGCGGCGCGAGTGTGGCGCGGTAGAGGGAGGCGAAGTCCCGCGGTTCGGTCGGAGGATCGTCAGGCATCGCGGCGAGGTCCAGGCGCTCTTTCGGCGCGGCCCCGGCGACGGGAAAATCCGGAAAAGCGTGCAAAGTCTGGGGCGAGCATGGTTTCACCAAGCCCCATGACAAGGCAGTCGCGTCAACCCGCTATCCGGGAACGGTGGATTCGTGGCCCCGCTTCAGGTGGCCGGCGGTCAAATCGCGGCGGGTGCCGGGGGCGGGGCGGCCTCGGGTACCAGGCTGGGAGGAGGTGGGGTGGCGGGGACGAGCTGGTCGGCCGGGGCGGGCAGCGCGATGACCCCCGGGGCTGCCGCAGGCGTGGCGGCGCCGCCGCGAGCCGTGGAGCTGCGGACTTTGGGCACGGCTAGGGAAAGGCGGAGCGATCCTCCGTTGCCGTTGAGGGTCACGCTGTCGCTCTTTCCGTCAGCTGAGGCATTATAGGACTGCACGCGGTAGCCGGAAAAGGTGTCGCCGATCGAAACCCAGGCCGCGAAGCCGGTCGTGGAGTTGATCAGGCGGACCAGGGCATTGCCGGGTCCCATCGCGATCACGCCGGCCACCTGGATCGAGTCCGCCGCGCGCAGTCCGACGAGGAGGTACAGAAACAGCACCAGGATCCGAAAGGGTTTCATGGGCGGAGTGGGGTAGCGCACACTGCAATGACGCCGGAAAACGGCGTTGGCAACCGGGAAGCCGGCTTTTTTTAGAACTGGGCGCGCCGGCGGCCGCCGCCGGGGCCGAGAAGCTCGAGGTTCTCGATCATGCCGTGGAGCTGCTGAAAGTCCGGACCAGCGAGGTCATCACAGTAGATCCGGACGATCCCCACGATGCCGGGAGCGGGACGGACGATGCCTAGGGTGACGGTCTTGTAGTCGTTCGGCACGGGCTTTTTGCCCACCAGGTTGGGGTCGGTGTAGCTACTGTAGTACCCGTAGCCACTGCGCAGCTTGTAGGTCTGGAGCACGGTGCGCTTCTCGACCGACCGATCAGCTTCGTCCTCGGCCAGCTCGATGGCCTTGGCACGGATGTCGGCGGCGGTTTCGAGGCTGTCGTCGGCGGGGAGATAGAAGGACACGTCCGCGCTGGCATTGACGCCCTCGGGGGCCTCGAACCGGAGGACACGCGGGTTATCTGGGCTCGGGTGGGTGGCGGTCCACCCGGCGGGCAGAACGAGGGCGATGCGGCCCTTAGCATCGAGGTCGATGGTCTCGGTCTTGGGCGCGGCTGGCTTGGCCGGAGCGGTGGGAGTGCCGGCCTTCGGCGAGGGTGCCGAGGCGGCGCCGAGGCCGCCAGCGGCCAGGAGCAGGCCAAGCGCGAGACCGACGAAGGGTCGATGGGTCATGAGGAATCCATCTCGTCGGTTCTGCGGCCGGGCGTTCTCTCGTGGGGTTGACCGGGAGATCGACCAGCGAAACCGGGAAGTAATCCCCGGCTCAGACCGCGTCGACGTAGCGGGCGAGGTTCGTGACCTCGTACGCTTCCTCGGAGCCGCCGATCTTCACCTTGACCTGGTCACCGGGCTTCTTGCCGAGGAGGGCGAGCCCGAGCGGGGTTTTGTAGGAGATGATGCCCTTGTCGGGGTCGCTGTCCCACGCGCCGAGCACGGTGTAGCGGGCGGATTTGCCGCCCTTGAGGTCGCGCACCTCGACGATGCTGCCGACGCTGACCTGATCGAGGCCAGCGTCCTTGAAGTCGGTGATGCGGGCACGCCCGAGTTCCTTCTCGAGCTGACCCTTCTGCGCCATGAGGACCTGCTGGTCCTGCTTGGCCATTTTGTACTCGGAGTTCTCCTTGAGGTCGCCGTGCTCGCGGGCGACGGCGATGGCCTTGGAGTTCTCGGGGATCTTCTTCGAGACGATGGTCTCGTACTCGGTGCGCTTGCGCTCGTAGCTCTCGCGGGAGACGAGCAACTGCTCCTCCTTGGATGCGGCGTCGCTGGCGACGAGGGACTGGATGCCGGGGAAGATCTTGATGAAACGGGCGATCAGGGACTTCTTCGTCAGCTCCTCGAAGCCCTGGTTGAGCATAAGGGTGTTGGCGAGGTCGCGCGCGGTCTCGGGGTCGGCGGTCGAGAGCAGGTCGGCGATGAGGTCGGCGTCTTCGCTGAGGATGTCGCCCAGCGGGATGCGGCGGGCGCTGGCGGCCTGGAGGGCCTCGTAGTCGATGGCGAAGAAGATGGCGCTGAGGAGGCGCGGGGTGATGAGGTCGTTGAGCAGCTTGGCGAACTTCTTCGAGTGCCGGTTCTTCACGATCCAGAGGAGGACCGGGGCGCGAAGGTTCTGCTCGGTCTGCCAGCGCTTGAGGGTGGCGGCGAGTTCGTCGGAGTGGCCGTTCTCGACGAGGAAGTTGATGCACTCGGTGGTGAACTTGCCCTGACTGCTCTTGAGCAGGGTGAAGCCGAGGTCGCGGTACTCGATCGGGTAGGTCTCCTTGACCAGCTCGAGGAAGCGGCGCTGGAAGTGAACCGGGACTTTCTCGGCGATGGCCGGGAGGTCGCGAACGTTGCCGATGAGGGAGGCCTGGCTGGGTTCGTAAGTGGTGGCGTCGCCCAGCAGCTTGGCGAGGTCGTCGCGCACGGCCGCGCCGTAGAGGCGCTCGGCGGCGGTGAGCTGGTTGCTGTCCTTCACGCCCTCGGCGAGGCCGGCGAGGATGGCGGCGAGCTCGGGCTTGGGGGTCTTGCGGTCGGCGGCGTCGAGGAGCTCCTCGGCGAGCGCGATGCGGCGGCGCGCGGAGCGGGTGCCGGAGAACTGCTCGACGATCTCGTCCTGCGCGGAGACGGGGACCTCGCGGAGCACGTAAAGCTCGGTCTTCTTGGCCGGGACGGCGATGCGCGGATCCTTGGCGATGGCCTTGCGGGCGGAGGACCACCACTTCTTGAACTTCTCTTCGCCCACGACCTGGCTGAGGGTGATCTCAAGGTCTATCGCGGTGGTGGCGTTGTTCGGGTAGGCTTGCAGGGCCTCGATCACGAGCTGCACGGAGTTCTCCTCGATCAGCTCGGCGATCTTCTTCGGCTCGGTTTCCTTGCGGACGAGTAGGTGCTTCTCGACGAGCACCTCCATGGTGTTGACGCAGAAAGACGGATCCATCGCGTGGCCCTTCTTGCCCTTGAAATCGATGTGCAGCTTCTGGCTGTCCTCATCGTACTTCTTGATCTGGCCGAAGCCCCAGCTCTGGTGGACGACGTAGCTGCCGGGCTTCATCGCCTCCAGCTTGGCTTTGACCGCCTTCAGGGACGGGGTTTTGGCGATGAGCGCGGAGACTGCGTCGGAATTCATGATTGCGTGTGGAAGAGCCTGAACGGGAGAGTTGAGCGGACAATGGCGGATGATGTCAAACAGTGTGTCGGGGGGCGTCATGACGACTAAGGGCGTGACGGGCAAGGCCATGCCCACGGCGGGGGCCTGGATGGCCGCCGCCGGGGTTATTGCGCGCTGGCTGGACCAGCGCGAGCGGGTCGACGAACTGTTGGCGGGTTTGCCCCGGGGCCTGTCGACGGCCGAGCGGGCGCGGTGCCAGCATCTGGTTTTCGGGGTGATCCGGCATTTTGGGCGAATTGACGGTGAACTTTCCCGGCTGATCGCACATCCCCCGCGGTTTTCCACTCGGGCGGCGCTGCTGCTGGCGGGCTTTGAGCTGTTGGAGGCCGGCCCAAATCCGGCCGAGGATGGCCTCATCGCGCGCATCGTGCACCATGCGGTGGAGCGGACCAAGGAACTGTCCAGTCCCGCCGAGGCGCGGATGGTCAACGCCGTGGTTCGCAAGCTCGCCGGCCGGCTTGTCGCGCCGCCGCCGCCCAAAGTGGCGCCTGCGGGGACCCTGGCGGAATTCTTCTCCCATCCCGAATGGCTCGTGGCGCGCTGGCTGCGGCATTTTGGCGCCGCCGCCACCCGCCCGCTGCTCGAGTGGAACCAGCAGCCGGCGCCGGTGCATGCCCGCTGGCGGGCGGACGGGGCGCCGCCGGAATGGATGAAGATCACCGCGTGGTCCGGTTTTTATGAGATCCCGGCCGGCCGCTGGGCGGAGGTCGAGCCGCTGCTCAAGTCGGGCGCGATCTACCTGCAGGACCCGGGCACGCGCCTCGCGGTCGAGTTGCTCGGCGTGCAGCCGGGCGAGGACGTGCTTGACGTCTGCGCCGCGCCTGGGGGCAAAAGCCTGCAGTTGGCCGACCTGCTCCGCCGCGCTGCCGGGGGCGGCACGGCCAGTGCGGGCCGGGTCGTGGCACTGGACCTGCCGGGCCCGCGCATTGAGCGCCTGAAGGAAAATCTTGCCCGCGCACACGGCGTGGATGTTGCGCTGGTCCAGTGCGACCTACTCCGCGGCGCCGGTCCCGAACTGAAGGAACATCGGCTGCCGCTGCTGTTTCCCGCGGTGCTGCTCGACGTGCCCTGCTCGAACACGGGCGTGATGCGGCACCGGGTGGACGTGAAGTGGCGCTTGCAGGAGGGCGACTTCCGCAAGCACGCCCGGCAGCAGCTCGAGCTCCTCCACGCCGCGGCGCGCCTCGTGGCCCCGGGTGGCCGGTTGGTCTACTCGACCTGCAGCCTAGACCCGGAGGAAAACGAGGGTGTCGTGCGCGAGTTCTTCAACAGCCGAGCCGGCAGCCCGTTCAAGCTCGAGCAGAGTCTCCTCAGTCGCCCGTGGGAAACTGGTCACGATGGAGCCGGAGCGTTTCTGCTGCGCAGAAACTGAGGTGAAGGCGAAGCGGGGGCCGGGATGTACGCGCGAGGTGGTCCGTCGTCACGGCACCAGCTCATACGTGGCCACGGTCACGTGGCTTTCGCGGGTGCCGTTCTGCAGGGTATAGGTCACTTCACGCGCCGAGGCCACGAGGTTGTCGAAGCGGCGGCGGTCCCACTGGTTGATGGGCTCGCCGTCGATGCGGACCACGAGGTCGCCCTTCTGGATCGCGGAGGCGGCGGCGGGGGATTGGGGGATGACGGCGGCCACCTGCCAGTACACGCCCTTGTTCGTGAAGCTCAGGCCGGGGCTGCGCAGCGGGGCCATCGTGACGGGGCCGCCCTGTTCCCGGAAAAAGGTCACCTCATTGTGCGCCTGGTCGAAGGTCACGCGGAAATGTTGCAGCACGCCGCCGCCGATCGCCGAGAGGCCGTCGGTCAGCTGAACAATAGGGCGGTCAAGGACGATGTCACCTAAGTGCACGGCGCCGTCGAGCCGAGCGAAGGTCCGAGGCTCGTCGACGGTCAGCGTCGCCGTCACGCCGCCGGGGCGCTGGGACACGGCGTAATTCAGGGCGAGTCCGACCGGATTGAGGCTCAGGGGGCCGTCGCTCCCGGAGTCGATTAGCACGAGGGGTGAGGCGTCGCCGACTCGGACGGGTATGGCGGGGATCTTCCGGAGATTGTTGAACGGGATGGTGGTGCCGGGCCGTCCATGGCCAGCGGTGGGGCGCGCCAGCTGCACCTGTGCGGCGGGGTAGTCGAGGCTGAGGACCGTCTCACGGAAAAGCGGGAAGCCGAGGATGCCGTCGACCTTTACTCCAAGGGCAAGCGAGATGGGCTCGGTGTCGAGGATGAGGGCCGGGACGTCGTCGAAGCGAGCGTCGCCGAGCTCGATTCGCTTGATGGTCGTGGCGGGAAGGGCGCGGGTGGCACCGCGGGCGGTGCCGATCAGGACCTCGGGTGCAGCTGGTGGCTGGCTCGAGCTCACGCCGTAGCGGCGGGCGAAATCGGGCGAGACGAGTGTGGCGGAAGAGCCCGTGTCGATGAGGAAGCGATAGGGGCCGGAACGGTCCCACTTGGCCTGGACGAGGAGGAGGTTGCCGAGGCGCTCGGCAGGCAGGACCACCAGCGGCTCAGACAGCTTGGTAAAACCCGGCCGCGAGATGGCGGACTGGATGGAGGCGCAGCCCGGCGCGAGCAGGAGCAAGCCGGCGGCGAGAAGGTAGGGTAAGGCGCGGGGCAGGAACGGGCTCATTTCACCGGCTTGGGCAGGGAGGTGCTGAGAAACAGGGCGGCGATGGCCATGGCGGCGCCGGCGGCGAAGACCACGGTGGAGCCGAGGGCCCAGAACGCCACGCCGGCACATACCGGGGTGATTGCGCGGGACAGCGAGCCCAGCGAGCGGAAGATGCCGAGCACCCGGCCCTGTTCCTCGGCCTTGGCGTAGAGCGAGATCAGGCCGGTTGTGGCGGGATTGACCAGGCCCGACCCGCCCGCGAGCACGGCGAGGCCGACATAGAGCATCCATGGCTGCGGGGCGAAGCCGACGAGGAGCAGGCCGGCCGCGGTGAGCGCGAGGCCGAGGTTAAGCACCTTGGTCTCCTCCATCCGGGTGAGCAGCTTGCGGACGATGTAGCCCTGCGTGATAACCGCGCAGACTCCGAGGTAACCGAGGAGCATACTGTTTGCCCGCGCGGTGTAGCCGAAGCGCCGGGTGGCAAGGAAGGTGAGCGACGACTCCATTGCGACGAACGCGACCGAGAAGACGAACGCGACGAGGTTGGCCCGCCGGATCTCGGGGCTGCCGAGCCCGAGGATGGCGGAGACCGGGTTGCGCAGGCGGGGCTCCTGCGCCTCACCGCGCGTCTCGGGGGCGAGGGTCTCCTTGAAGCGGCGCTGGATCCACACGAAGTTCAGCATGCATAGCGCGAACGAGATCAGCGCCGGCACGGAGAACGGGTTGATCCCGAACCGGGCGAGCGAGGGATGGTTCTGGAGCAGATTGAAGCCGGCCGTGAGGCCGCCGATCGTCGGGCCGGTCACCAGCCCGAGCCCGAAGGCCGCGCCCACGATGCCCATGGCCTTCGAGCGTTCGGCCCGGGACGTCACGTCGGCCACGGCGGCGGTCGCGACCGAGATGTTGCCGCTGAACGCGCCGCAGACGACCCGTGAGACGAGGAAAAGCCAGAAGGAGCCGCTGAACACCCAGAGCAGGTAGCCGAGGGCCGTGCCAAGGACGGTCAGTTCGAGCACGCTGCGCCGGCCCCGGCGGTCGGAGACCGAGCCCCAGAAGGGCGAAAAGACGAACTGCAGGATCGAGAAGACCGAGCTCAGCACGCCGCCAAAGAGCACCTCCGGGTAGCTGTCGATCCCGAGGCTCCGGGCCAGGCCGAGGAGCTGCGTCACCACCCAGCCGACCAGCCCGCCGTTCCCCTCCAGCTCCAGGTAGTGCCGGATCAAGTCCGGCCCGAGCGGGAAGATGATCGAGAAGCCGATCAGGTCGATGTACAGCGTGAGGAAGATCACGCCGAGCGACAGGCGACGGGGGGCGGCGGGGGAGGGCGAAGTGGACACGTTGGCCGGAGCCAAAAGGCTTCCCGCAACGACGCCAAGGAACAACGCGATGTTCCCTGGATTCTGACAGCGATGTTACCGCCGCTCTTCCATCAAGCCGACCAGGTTGCCGTCGGGATCGCGGACGAATGCCATCCACAGCTCATGGTCAGGCATCTTCGCAACCAGCTGGGGGGCCCGCTCGCCCTCGGCGCCGCGTCCGATCACCGCCTCGTAGCTTGCGGCGGCTGAAGGGGTCCGAAAATACAGCACCGAGTTCTTCCCGACATTCCCGGCGCCGCCCTCGCTCGTGAGCATCAGCCGGACGCCTCCCGCCGCAAGGAACGCGAGGTTCGGCCCGGCATCGAAGAGGAACTTCAGGCCCAGCACCTCGTGATAGAAAACCTTCGCGGCCGTGACATTGCTGACGGTGAGGGCGATTTGGCCGATCTCAGCCAACGCGGGGGCGGGGGGAGTGCTCATGGGGCAGGCAGCGACCTTGGGCCAAGGCCGGTCTCCGTTCAACGCTTCCTGCCCAGGACAAACCAGCCGCCCGCCAGCAGAACGCCTGAGGCGACCGGGACGAGCAGGAAGACTGAGGCTGGCTGGCGGGTCGGGGGATGGGCGTAGATGACCGGCGGGACCGCCGCGAGAAAGAGCAGCAGGGTGTGAAGCTGGTTTTGCGCGGCGGCGGGCCACGTCCGCGCCCGGCGATGGGCGAATGCGCCGGCGGCATACGGCGCGGCGACCCACCCGGCGAACATCAGCATCAGGACGATCGACTGGTTCCTGGAGCCGGTGCGGAACATGTAGCCCAGTGAGGCGACGGCGCCGAGGACGAGGCCGATGGCAGCGGGGAGCCGCAGCAGCGGCTTCGGTCCTTTGGGGGTGGTGCCGATGGGATCCATCCGGCGCTTAGGACGTCAGGTTGTGCCGCGGGCGGCAAGGCCCAGACCGTGAAATCCCGATGAAATCCGGCCCTAATTGGCCGCGAGGGTCGCCTGCACTTTTTTCGGCAGCTTCGCCACGACGAGGTCGAAGCTGCGCCGGATGAGCCCCTGCAGTTCTGACTCCGGGACCAGGGAGAGGTCGTTGAGGCGGAACCAGTGCCGTTTCGCGCAGTAGGGCGCCTGGATGAAGCCGTCGCGCTCGGTCAGCGCGTCAAATTCCTCCGGCGTGCACTTGAGCGAGATGCCGTCGGGCAGGGCGCCGTCGAGCGAGAGGATGATAAAGACCTTGCCCGCGACCTTGAAGACGAGGCAACCCCACTGGCTGACGGTGGTCGTCTGCGGCAGGGAGAGAGCGAAGGACTTGAGCCGGACGAGGCGCATGATGGGTCAAGTTTAACTCTCACTTTCTCGATCCTCACGTTCCACCCTGACCCTTCCCGGCCGATCAGAGCTTGTAGGGCAGCGGGAACCGCGCGGTGAGGGCGAGGACGCGTTTTTTCGTCTCCGCGAGGACGGCGGCCTCGTTTGGGGTGCCGATGGCCTTGAGGACGGCGTCGATGTTGGCGGCGATCTCGTCCATGTCCTTTTCGACGAGGCCGCGGGTGGTAACCGCCGGCGTGCCGAGGCGGATGCCCGAGGCCTGGAAGGGACTGCGCGTCTCGAACGGCACGGTATTCTTGTTGCAGGTGATATTGGCGAGATCGAGGGTCTCCTGCGCCTTCTTCGCGGTGAGTTCTGGGAGGTTTGCGCGCAGGTCGACGAGGAAGAGGTGATTGTCGGTGCCTCCCGAGACGACCCGGTAGCCGCGGGATTGCATCGCGGCACAAAGCGCGCGGGAGTTCTTGATGATCTGGGCCGAGTAGGTCTTGAACTCCGACTTGAGGCACTCGCCGAAGCACACGGCCTTGGCGGCGATGACGTGCATGAGCGGGCCGCCCTGGCCGCCGGGGAAAACCGCCGAGTCGATGGCCTTCGCATGGGCCGCCTTGCACATGGTCAGGCCGCCGCGGGGGCCGCGCAGGGTCTTGTGCGTGGTGGTGGTGACGAAGTCGGCGTGCGGGAAGGGCGAAGGGTGGTGTCCGGCGGCGACGAGGCCGGCGATGTGGGCGATGTCAGCGAAGAGCAGTGCGCCGACGGAGCGGGCGATCTCGCCCATGCGGGCGAAGTCGATCACCCTCGAATAGGCGCTGGCGCCGACGGTGATCATCTTCGGTTTCTCGCGCTGGGCGATGGCGGCGAGCTCGTCGTAGTCGATCAGGCCGTTGTCCTCGCGCACGCCGTATTGCACGAACTGGTAGAGCTTGCCCGAGAAGTTGGCGGGGTTGCCGTGGGTGAGGTGGCCGCCATGGCTGAGGTTCATGCCGAGGATCTTGTCGCCCGGCTGGAGCGCGGAGGTATAGACCGCGAAGTTGGCCTGGGAGCCGGAGTGCGGTTGCACGTTGGCGTGCTCGGCTCCGAAGAGCTGCTTGGCGCGGTCGATCGCGAGTTGCTCGACCTTGTCGACGTACTCACAGCCGCCGTACCAGCGCTTGCCCGGGTAGCCCTCGGCATACTTGTTTGTTAGCACGCTGCCTTGGGCCTGCAGGACCGCCGGGTAGGTGAAATTCTCGGAAGCGATCAGCTCAATGTGGCTCTGCTGGCGGGCAAATTCGGCGGCGATTGCAGCGTAGAGCTCGGGGTCGAGCTGGGGGAGCGGCGTGGCGTTGAGCATCGTGGGTGTAGGAGAGGAAAGTTCGGAAATCGGAATCGACGAAGCCGCGAGGCGAAGGTGAAAGCGCGGCGCGGGCAATACTGAATCCTGTCATCAACCAGTTCGTCCGGTTCAGGCCGACAGAGAATTTCGCGGCGGGACCGGGTCGTGCACCGGGCTTATGCGTAATGCGTCCTCAGAAACGCCAGCAGCGAGGGGATCGCCTCGACCATTTCGTCGCGGCAAGCTTCGTAGACTTTGAGGGGGCCGCCATAGGGGTCCCCGATCTCCTTGTCGGCCCCGCGGGGCAGGAACTCCCGGAAGAGGTACAAGTGCCGGGGCGGCGGGTTGAGCGTGAGATTGATCATGGCCCGGTGTGACTCGGTCATGCAGAGGATGAGCGAGGCCTCCTGGGCCAACCGGGCGCTCAGCGGCTGGCTGCGGGCACCGGCGATGTCGATGCCGGCCTTTTTCATCGCGGTCACGGAGTTCTCGGAAACGGGCTCGCCGGTGCGGGCGGCGACGCCGGCGGAGACCACCTGGAGTGACTTGAGCGGCTCGGCCTGGCCGGCGAGTGCGTGCTGTAGGAGCCCGGCCGCCATGGGGCTGCGGCAGATGTTGGCGGTACAGACGGTGACGATGGGACCGGGCGCGGGCATTGGCGGACGGAGGGAAAGGGCAGGATTTCCGCCGAAAGGCAAAACGGGATTACGAGTTCCGGCGAGCGGAGGTTCGACGGGTTTGAGGGGCGAGTAACTGAGAATCGTACTTCCGATTTTTGGCCTCGCAGTGGCCCAGCTCGGCCGATCCTCGGACTACTTGATCCGGCCGAGCGCGAGGAGGGTGCGGTGGAATTGTACCGCGCGCTGAAGGAGGGCGTCGACCGTTGGCGGTCGCTGGGGCGGTCCACCGCCACGGCGGCCAGGCGGTCCGCCGCGGCCGCTGTTGGGCTGAGGCGCAGCCTTGGGGGCGGCCTTGCCCGTGGCATTTTCCTCGGCGTCACGACGGATCAGTTCGGCCTCGTCGAAGCGGGGCTTGTCCGTGGCGGCGTTGACCAGGTTCGAGAGCGGAGTTCCGTTGGCAAACGCGTCGTAGGCCGCGCGGTCGGCTGCCGGGTCGACATTAACCAGCACGTCCGCGGGCAGGCTTGCGCCGGCCGGGGCGAGAGTGACGACTCCCGGCGGGAGCGTGCCTAGGCCGAGCGCGGCGACGAGGTTCTCGGCAGTGGCACCATTGAAGAGCACGAGGATCGGGGCCGAGGCGCGGGCGCGGGAGCGAAGCCAGGCGGTGAGCTCCCGGCCGCCGTCAGCGCCGGCCAGTGTATAACGTAGGTCGAGCACAAGGGCGCCGGTGGCCGAGGGCTGCCCCGACGAAAGGCCGACCGGGACCTCGCGCACGCGGAGATAATCAAGGTTCTGGCCGAGCACGCCGGCTGGTGCCGGGGCGGGGGAAGTCGCGGGGGGCGTTGCAACCGCGCCGAAGGCCGCCGACACAACAAGCAAAAGGGGGCCAAGCCGCCGGCCGAATCTGGCGCGCGCGGTCATCATTGGCGCTGGAGCTGGCGGGCGCCGATGTCGCGACGGTAGTACTTGGCGGCGCACTGGAGCGCATCGCATGCCGCGTAAGCGCGGTCGGCGGCCTGGCGCAGGGAAGGGGCCAGTGCGGTGGCGCCGAGGACCCGGCCGCCGTTCATCACGATCTGGCCAGCGGCGTTTTTCACGGTTCCGGCGTGGATGAAGAAGGTGGCGGGCGGGAGGCTGCTGGCGGGCGGGAATGTGAGCACGGCGCCCTTGGGGTAGGCATCGGGGTAGCCCTGGGCGGCGACAACCACGCAGAGGGCGTAGTCGTTGCGCACGTTGAGGACGGTGCCGCGGAGCGCGCCATTGGCAGCGGCCCAGAGCAGCGCGAGCACGTCGGTCTCGAGGCGCGGGAGCACGACCTGCGTCTCGGGGTCACCAAAACGAGTGTTGTACTCGATCACGCTCGGCCCGGTGGGTGTGAGCATGAGGCCGATGAAGAGCGTGCCCCGGAAATCGATGCCCTCGTCGGCGATGGCCCGGACCGACGGGCCGACGATTTCGCGGTCGATGCGCGCGAGTAGCTCGGGGGTGACGACCTCGGCGGGCGAATAGGCGCCCCTGCCGCCGGGGTTCGGCCCGGTGTCGCCATCGCCGATGCGTTTGTGGTCCTGCGAGGTCGGGAGAATGACATAGTCACGGCCCGAGACGACGACGAGGATCGAGGTCTCCTCACCAATGAGGCAGTCCTCGATGAGGATGCGGCGCCCGGAGGCGCCAAAGCGGCCTCCCTCGAGCGCGTCACGCACGGCGGCCTCGGCCTCGGCATGCGAGGCGGCGACGACCACGCCTTTGCCAGCGGCGAGGCCGTCGGCCTTGACCACGATCGGGGCCGGCCGGGAGCGCACATAGGCGATGGCGGCCGGCACGCTGTCGAAGAAAGCCGCGGCAGCGGTGGGGATCCGGTGCTTCAGCAGGATCTCCTTGGTGTAGATCTTGGAGGCCTCGAGCCGGGCGCCCGCAGCCCCGGGACCGTAGGTCGGGATGCCGGCGGCACGGAGCTGGTCTGCCAGTCCGAGGGAGAGCGGCACTTCAGGTCCAACGACGACAAACTGGACCTTCTCCCGTTGGGCGAGGGCCACGAGACCGGCGATGTCCTCGGCTCCGACCGGGAAGCACGGGGCGTCCTGCTCGATGCCGGCGTTGCCCGGGGCGCAAAGCACGCGGGACCGCGCCGGGCTGGCGAGCAGGGCACGCACCAGCGCATGTTCACGACCGCCGGAGCCGACGACCAGGACGGATGAGGGGAGGGCGGGCATCAGAGCACGTGGAGTTTCTTGCGGTAGAAGGCGACGACCTCGTCGGGATCGTCGGAGAAGAGGATGTAGTCGGCGAGCCACTCGGGGGCCCGCTTGCTGCGGATCATCTCGTCGATCTGGCCCTTGAGGTCGCCCCAGTAGCGGGCGTTGAAGAAGACGTAGGGCACGCGGGGGCGGATCCCGAGCTTCAGGTTGCAGAGCTCGATGCCGATCTCCTCGAGGGTGCCGACGCCGCCGACGTTGAAGATGCAGAAATCGGCCGCCTCGAACCATTTTTGGCGGAAGTGGCGAGACGACTCCTGGAAGGTGTTGAAGAAGTCCACGCCGAGCTCCGGCGGCTGGGCCTCGAGCTCGAGGAAGCACGCGCCGGTGAGCGCGCCGCGACCGCGGGCCTGGTCGGTGGCGAGGCGCATGACGCCGCCGCCGCCGCCGGTGAGCACGCCGAGGTTGTGGCCGATGAACTTGGTGAGCTTCTCCACGAGATTGGAGATGCGGTCGGTGTCCGCCTGATCGAGCCCGACGGCCGAGCCGTAGAACGCGAGCACGGTGGATTCCTGAAAGCGGCGAGCCATCTCCTCGCGGACGAAGAAGCCGTGCTCCTTCTTGTAGGTGTGGAGATAGAGGTCCTTGGTCAACTCGTCGTACCAGTAGACCTGCACACTGATGCTGTTGAACGTGTCGAGCCGGGCGTGGGCGTTGCTGGACAGGAAGTAGCCGTGGGTTCGGGAGGCCCTGCGGAAGATGATGCGGCGGAGCTTCACGTCGCCGAGGCGGGTGAGGAGCTCGATGTGCTCAAGCAGGTCCGGAAAGAAGTCGATGATGAGGGTGTCCGAGTCGGCTGGCGCGTTGTCGAGCGCCTGGATCATGGTGCGGCTGCCGAGCGGGCAGGCGTCCGCCTCAAGGAACTTGCGCAGGTCCTCGTTGGCGCGGACGAAGATGCAGCGGTTCTCCATCGAGCCGCTCTGGCCGCGGACGGTGATCTTGGTGCGCGGGCGGGCCTCGCCGGTGTCCTGGGCCGGGTTGTTGTCGAGGCACTGGAAGATGTCGGTGGCGGTGCCGAGGAGGCGCACGCGTTTCTTCGCGAGGGACTTGATCTCGGGGTCGTTGACCTCGGGGGCGCGGAAGATCTCGACCGAGACGACCGGATTCACGACCGGCTGGTCGCCGGTGTTGTAGATCTCGAGCATGACGTTCGTCCCGAAGGTCTTGATCGGGTCGAGCAGCACAGCGCTCGTGTGGATGCCAAAATTGCCTTCGCCCTGGTTGAGCACGACATAGTGCTCCTTGAGGTACATGGAGCAGCTGGTGAGGATGCCGGAGCGGGGCGGGATGGTGAGTGGCGAACGGTCGTGGCGGAGCTGGACCTTGTCGAGGAACCCGCGGCCGGCGTGGCCGCTGACGACGTGCTCGAAGTTATGGCGCTGCAGGCGGGGGTTGAGCGTATATGAGACCTGGTGGGGCGTGAGGAACACGCGGCCAACGCGGTCAATGCTGATCGTGTCGGGCAGCTTAAGATCGTTCTCCTGAATCGCGGCCCAGATTTCGGCAGTCGTGAGCTTGGCCGCGGCGGGGGCAAAATAGAGGCGGCCAACGGGGGCGCCGCTGCGGAGGAGCTTCTTCCAGTAAGGGGCGTTGGGAAAACTCGGGTCGTACAGAAAGGCGTCAACCGTCATGACCAACCGGTTTCCATCTAAGACCGGGCCGCCATGGACGAGCATCTCGATGCCGATCCGGGCGAGGGAGCTCCGCTCGGAATAGCGGAGGGCGGTGAGATTCGCTTTGAGGAACTCGAACTCGGCCGGGTTGCGCGGCCAGAACGCGAGCGTCAGGGTGACGAACTGCTCGTCCTTGTTCTTCACCTGCAGGATCTGTCCGTCCTGGCTCGTCCAGAATTGGTCGGCGTTCATGTGGGGGCGGGAGGGAAGCAGTGCGTTCCGGGCGAGACAAGCGGGGACTGGGGGGCGGTTGCGGCCAATCCTTACCATTCTGAAAGCACCCGCCTAAAGGGTTGCATTCACCCGGGGCGGCTGGCACGCCTTGAGTTTTCCGGAACAAAAGACCCCGCCCTACCTCTACACCCACACCACACCGCATGAAACCCTACGTTTCCCTTCTGCTCGCTCTCGGCGGCCTCGGCGCGTTCACGGCGCTGTCCGCCCAGGAAGTGAAGCTTCCCGCCCTGACCCCGTCGTCCGCGGCCCCGTCCGCTCCGCCCTCGATCACGAAGGCCCCCGCCGCGAAGGCTGCGGCCACCCATACCGAGACCGAGATCCTCCAGGTGATCGGCTGGGTAATGGGCAAAAACAGCCAGGTCGACACCTTCGACTTCACCGCCGACCAGCTCGCCAGCGTCTGGAACGGTTTCAAGATCGCCGCTTCCGACAAGGAGGCTCCGGTTTCCCTCGATGTTATCGGGCCCGAGGTTGAGGCGTACGTGCAGAAGCGCCAGGATGCCTACATTGACAAGCTCAAGACGAAGGGCACGGCCGAGGCCACGAAGTTCTTTGCCGACCTCAAATCCAAGGGCGGCGTACAGTTCACCGCCAGCGGTCTCGGCTACGAGATCCTCAAGCCGGGCACCGGCGCCAACCCGAAGACCACTGACACCGTCACGGCCAACTACAAGGGCACTATGATCAACGGTGAGGTCTTTGACTCCACCTTCGACACCGGCGCGGACGGCAAGGCCGATCCCGTCACCTTCGAACTCGCGAACGTCATCGAGGGTTGGAAGGAAGGCATCCAAAAGATCAACAAGGGTGGCCGCATCAAGCTCTACATCCCCTCGAAGCTCGCCTACGGCGAGGACGGCCGCCAAGGCATCCCGCCCAACTCGGCCCTGATTTTCGAGGTCGAGCTGATCGACTTCAAGGCGACCCCGGGACCCGCCTCGGTCGGCCCGACGCTGCCGTCCCCGGCCGTCACGAAGTAATCCTCCCGGATAAACCCTTTCGGGCCCGCCTCCTCTGGGGGCGGGCCTTTTTTCGGCGTTGGCAAGGCCGCCGCGCCGCCTTTCCTCACGCCATGTCCAGACCCGACGTCAACCTCTACCTCGTGGGGTTCATGGGCACCGGCAAGACCACCGTCGGCCGCGCCGTGGCCGTGCGGCTGGGCTTCTCCTTCCTCGATAGCGACCACGAAATCGAGCGCACGAGCGGCAAGACGGTCGCCCAGATCTTCGCGGAGGACGGCGAGCCCGAGTTCCGCCGGCGGGAGCGTGAGTTCATCGCCTCCGGACACCCGGCGTCTGGGCGCGTGGTGGCCTGCGGCGGGGGGCTCGTGGTCCAGCCGGGCATGCTGGAGCTGTTACAGGCCCACGGTGTGGTCGTCTGCCTCCACGCCTCGCTCGACACCATCCTCAGCCGCACCAGCGGGACGACCCACCGTCCACTGCTCGCCGTGGAGGATCCGGCGGAACGGATCCGCACGCTCTACAACCAACGCGAACCCATCTACCGGCGCGCGGGCACGGTGATCCTGACCGACGGCCGGCCGTTGCTCGAGGTGATTGCCCATGTCGTGCGCGCCTACCGCCGCGATGCCGCGGGCTGGCGTCCTCCGTCCGCGGCCCCGGGTTCATGAGCGGAACGGAGTCCTTGCGCGGGCGCCTGCGTGCGCTGGGATTTGACGAGGTGCGGTTTGCCACGGTGTCACCGCAGCCGTCCTCGGGCTTGGCCGCCTGGCTCGCGGGCGGGCTGCACGCCGACATGCACTGGATGGAGCGCACGGCGGCCAAGCGCCTCGACCCAGCGGCCGTGTTGCCCGGGGTGAAATCGCTCGTCCTGCTAGGGGTGAATTACTGGGACGGCCAGTCCGCCTCGGCGGTCGGGCGGCCCCTCT
>OMJT01000161.1 GCA_900299415.1 Opitutales bacterium | reverse complement strand
GGCACAGGAAGCAGTCGGTTTGATCGAAACGAAGGGCTTTTGCGCGCTGCTTGAGGCGGCGGACGCTGCCCTCAAGTCGGCCAGCGTCACGATGACGGGCTACGAGGCCGTCGGCAGCGGCTACGTGTGCGGTTTCTTCCGCGGCGATGTCGCCGCGGTCAAGGCCGGCATCGACGCCGGCGCTGAGGCCGCCGCCAAGGTTGGCGAGGTCGTCGCCGTCCAGGTAATCCCGCGCCCGCACGAGGATCTCGGCGGTCTCGGTAAGTGGCTGAATCAGTCCCCCGCGTCCTGATATCCGCGCCGGCCCGCGCGCCAGGCTCGCCTGGCGTCGGGCCCCGCGTCCCCGGATGAACATCCTCGTCGCCAACCTCGGCTCGACCTCGTTCAAGTTCCGTCTCTTCCGTTTCGACGGAGCGGACGGTGCGACCATGCTCGCCAAGGGCGGGTACGAGCGCGTTACCGACTACGGCAAGGCGATCGACGATTGTCTTTCCGAGTTGAAGAACGGCGGCCATGTGAAGTCCGCCGCGGATCTCCACGGGGTCGGCTTCAAGACCGTCCTTGGCAAGAACCTCACCGGCTGCGTGCCGGCGGACGAGAAGGTCATCGCCGCCCTGGATGGCTTCAAGGAGATCGCCCCGGCTCACAACCCGCCATACGCCGCTGGCATCAAGCGTTTCCGCGAGAAGCTGCCCGGTGTACCGCTCGTGGCGCTCTTCGAGACTGCGTTCTACCAGTGGATCCCGGAGGCCGGCACCCGCTACGCGGTGCCCGAGGCTTGGTCCCAGGCCGGCGTGCGCCGCTTTGGCTTCCACGGCGCGAGCCACAAGTTTATCGCGGAGCGCTCGGCCGAGCTTCTCGGTCGAACGGACGTCGCGAACCGCGTCCGTGGCCTTTACCAGACCGGCCCGGTGGCCGTGAAGGGCCCGACCCTCCGCGTCATTTCCTGCCACCTCGGCGGAAGCAGCTCAGTGACCGGCATCCGCGACGGCGTCGCCATCGGCACCAGCATGGGCCTCAGCCCGCAATCCGGCCTTCCCCAGAACAACCGCGCGGGCGACCTCGACTCCGCTGCCGTGCCCTTTGTGATGAAGACCCTCGGCCTCCCATTAGCCGAGGTGGAGCGGCAGATGACCAAGGAGGGCGGCTTGCTCGGCCTCTCCGGGGTCAGCAACGACCACCGTGACATCAGCGCCGCGGCCGCCCAGGGCAACGCCCGCGCACAGCTCGCGCTCGACGTCTTCGCCCATTCCGCCCGCCACTGGATTGGCGCTTTCTATCTCGAACTCAACGGCTGCGACGCCCTCGTTTTCACCGCTGGCATTGGCGAGAACAACGCCGCAACGCGCGCCGCGTTCTGTGCCGGGCTCGACCAGCTCGGCATCGTGCTCGACCCGGCCAAGAACGCCGCCCTCCGCGCCACCGAGGGCGAGATCTCGGCGGCGAATTCCCGCGTCAAGATCTTCGTCATCCCCGCGAACGAGGAACTCGTCGTCGCGCGCGAGACCGTCCGCTGCATCCAGGCGGGCAAGAACTAATTTTTCCGAATCAACCAAAACCTCCAACCCACCATACCAACATGTCTGTCAAAGCCATTGGTCTT
Organism: Opitutales bacterium; assembly: GCA_900299415.1. Taxonomy (GTDB): domain Bacteria; phylum Verrucomicrobiota; class Verrucomicrobiia; order Opitutales; family Opitutaceae; genus CAIYFD01. The sequence goes on along the minus strand of OMJT01000161.1, from coordinate 16,818 downwards.
CTCGAAACCCGGGGTCTCACGACCCTCGTCACCGGCACCGACGCGATGCTGAAGTCCGCCAACGTCACCCTCTACGGGCCGATGAAGCAGGTCGGCAATGCCCTCGTCAGCGCCGTGGTCATCGGCGACGTCGCCGCCGTCAAGGCCGCGACCGATGCCGGCGCCCAGGCCGCCCGCACGGTCGGGGAAGTCGTCAGCGTGCAGGTCATCCCGCGCCCGAACGACGACATCTCCGTCGTACTCCCGAAGGCGCCCGCCGCGCCCGCGAAGAAATAACGGTTTCGGCCATCCGGCCCCACCGCCATGTTTCTCGCGCGCGTCATCGGCTCCGTCGTCTCGACCAAAAAGGACGAGGCCATGAAGGGCCGCAAGCTGCTGCTGCTTCGGCCGCTCCTCGTGGACGAGGCCAACCCGGCCCAGTTCCGTCCCGGGGCTAACACCATCGTGGGCGTGGACAGCCTCGGTGCCGGCCTCGATGAGGTCGTGCTCTTCTGCCAAGGCAGCTCCGCCCGCCAGGCCACCGGCATGAAGACCCTGCCGGTGGACGCGGTGGTCGTCGGCATCGTCGATACTGTCGAGGTCCTGAACCAGAAAGTCTATCCCCCGAAGAAGTAGCGGTGCCGTTCCCTGAGCCGCTGCGGCCGTCCCCGCCCGCCTCCGCGAAACCGGAAGAAACAGTCCCATGAGTTCCACCCTGCAACTGGATGAAAAAGCCCTGCGCGCCGTCGTGGAGGACGTGCTGCGCAACCTTGGCCGCGGGCCCGTCGCCGCGGCTCCCGCTCCGTCGGCCCCCGCGGCCGCCCCCGCTGCTGCGGCCCCGGCCGTGCGCCGGTCGGGTCCGCGCTTCGGCGTGTTCGACGACATGAAGGACGCCTGCGCCGCCGCGCAGGCCGCGTTCGAGCAGCTCAAGGACAAGGGCGTCGCCGGCCGCGCCAAGGTTGTCGAGATCGTCAAGTCCATGGCCACAGCCAAGGCCAAGGAGTGGGGCAAGTTTGAGTTCGAGGAGACCAAGATCGGCCGCCTCGAGCACAAGGTCGCCAAGCTCGAGATCGTGAAGCTCGTCCCTGGCGTCGAGTGGCTCAACCCCTACGGCCTCAGCGGCGACCACGGCATCACAATGGAGGAGTACACGCCCTTCGGCGTCGTCGGCGCGATCCTCCCGGTCACGCACTCCGTCCCGACCCTCAGTGGCAATATCATCAACATCGTGGCGGCCGGTAACGCGGTCGTCTTCAACCCGCATCCGGGCGGCGCCCGCTCCGCGGCCATGGCCGTGCGCGCCTACAACGAGGCCATCCACGCCGCGCTCGGTATCGAGAACCTCGTCTGCACCGTCGAGAAGCCGTCGCTCGACACGTTCGACGCCCTGACAAAAAACGAGCACATCCGCCTCCTCTGCGTCACCGGCGGCCCCGCGGTCGTCAATGCCGCCATGAAGTCCGGCAAGCGCGCCATCTGTGCCGGCCCCGGCAATCCGCCGGTCCTCGTCGACGGCACCGGCTGCCTCAAGAAGGCCGCCCGCGACGTCATTCAGGGTGGCGGCTTCGACAACAATCTCCTCTGTATCGGTGAGAAGCAGGTTTTCGTGCTCGAGCAGCACGTCGGCAAGTTCCTGGAGGCGCTCAAGGGCGCCGGCGCCGTGCAGCTTAACGCCCAGCAACTCGACAAGCTCGCCGCCGAGGCCTTCACCTTCACCAAGGACGCGGGCGGCTGTTCCCACCCGGCCGTCAACCGCAAGTACGTCGGGGCCGACGCCGCGGTGCTGGCCAAGGTCGCCGGCGCCTCGGCGCCCGCCGAGACCCCGATCCTCTTCGCCCAGACCGACGTCGAAAATCTCTTCGTCATGGAAGAGCAGATGATGCCCATGATCCCGGTCGTCGCGGTAAAGAGCATCGAGCAGGGTATCGAGTTCGCGAAGAAGTCGGAGCATGGCTACAAGCACTCCGCGATCATCCACTCGCTCAACGTCGATCACATGACGCAGATGGCCCGCGCGCTCGACACCACGCTGTTCGTCAAGAACGGCCCGTCGGTCGCCGGCCTCGGCCTCGGCGGCGAGGGCTACCTCAGCTACTCAATTGCCACCACCACCGGCGAGGGCATCACCACGCCGAAGACCTTCACCCGCACCCGCCGCTGCGTGCTGGTGGACAGCCTCAAGATCTACTGAGCCCATGATTCTCGCGCGCGTTGACGGAGTGGTCGTGACGACGATCTGCCATCCCAGCATGGTGGGCTGCCGCTCAATCATCTGCCAGCCGCTCGATGAAAACGGGAAGGAGGAGGGTACGCCCATCCTTGCAATCGACCCGCTCAGCGCCGGCCTCCACGAGCGCGTGCTCGTCTCGACCGACGGCTCCCACACTCGCGACCACGTGGGCGACCCGAAATCACCCCTCCGTAACATGATCATGGCGATCGTGGACAAAGAGGAGGCCTCCGTCTGACCATGCGCCTCGGCCACGTCATCGGGAAAGTCACACTTTCTCAGCAGGACCCCGCCTACAAAGGCGGCCGCTTCCTGCTTGTGCAGCCGTTGGACAAGGCCAAATACCAAGGGGCTGCGATGACCCCGCTCGCCAAAGGAATGAGCCTCGTGGTCTACGACAACCTCGGTGCCGGCCAAGGCCACGTCATCGGCTTCACCGAGGGCGCCGAGGCCACCGCCCCGTTCGACAACCCGACGCCGGTCGACGCCTTCAATGCCGCCCTTATCGACCAGATCTTCTACAACCCGCCAGCGGCCAAGTAAGCGCCGGTCCTATCTCCAATCTCTCAACTCCAATCTCCGACCAACATGCCGAAAGTCATCACCGCCCAGGAAGCCGAGGAACTCCTCCGCAAAGGTGAGCAGCCGCCCGCCGGCGCCATCCTGACGCCGTCCGCCCGCGACGTCCTCAGCGGCAACCGCGCCACCGCCCCCAAGGGCATGGCCGCCCAGAAGGCGTCCGCCGCGCCCAAGGCCTCGGCCGCGCCGAGCACGCCCGATTACGAGTTCAAGTGGAAGCCTGGAACCGATCCGAAGAGCCCGGCCGACATCGAGAAGTTCTTCCATTCACCTGCGATCCAGATGCTCAAGGAGCGCATGTGCGACATCGGCCGCCGCCTCTGGGTGCGCGAGTACACCGACGGCAACGGCGGCAACATTACGATCCGCGTCGGCGACAACCTCGCCCTCTGCACCCCGACCCTTATCTGCAAAGGCTTCATGAAACCGGAGGACATGTGCCTCGTCGACCTCGACGGCAAACAGCTCGCCGGCACACGCGTCCGCACCAGCGAGGCGATGACCCATTTCGGCATCATGAAGCGTCAGCCTGCGGCCAAGTCTTGCGTGCATGCCCACCCGCCGCACGCCACGGCGTTCGCGATCTCGAACGTCGACATCCCGTCCTGCCTCATCCCCGAGGCCGAGGTGTTCCTCGGCAAGATCGGCGTCGCCACCTACAAGACCCCCGGCACAAAGGAAAACGCCGACGAGGTCGGCGAGGTCGGCAAGGTCCACCAGGCGGTCCTGATGGAAAACCACGGCGTGATCTGCTGGGGCAAGGACGTCGAGGATGCCTACTGGAAGATGGAGAACATTGATTCCTACTGCCGCACGGTCGGCTTCGCGGCATCCCTCGGTGGCGGCCTGCACCGCTTTACCGGCGGCCAGGCGAAGGAACTGATCGCCATCCGCAACAAGCTCGGCATGACCGACCCGCGCTCGAACCTCAAGGAGTGCGAACTCTGCGACAGCGCCGATTTCCGTCCTGCCGTGACTTGCCTGCCGGGCGACGGCAGCGAGGGCGGGGTCAAAGCTGATCCGTCCGTCGAGACACTCGTCCAGCAGATCACCGACCAGATGATGAAACAACTGGGCGGCAAATAATCCTTTAACCCCGGTCGTTACCGAAGAGGGGGCCCGCCGTGAGCCGTTCCGGGGGCCTCTTTTTTGCCGTCGCGCGGCAGGTTAGTCGAAGACGACCGTCTTGTTTCGGTAGGCCAGCACCCGCGCCTCGAGGTGCCAACGCACGGCTTGGGCCAGCACCCGCTTCTCGAGGTCGCGGCCCATGCGGACGAGGTCCTCGACACCGTGGCGGTGGGTCACGCGGGCCACGTCCTGATGGATGATCGGACCTTCGTCGAGGTCGCGGGTCGCATAGTGGGCCGTAGCGCCGATGAGCTTTACGCCGCGGGCGTGGGCCTGATGATAGGGACGGCCCCCAGCGAACGCCGGCAGGAAAGAATGATGGATATTAATGACAGGGCCGGCAAAGGCGGCCAGGAAATCCGCCGAGAGCACCTGCATGTAGCGGGCGAGGACCACGAGCTCGACCCCTTGTTTTTTCAGGAGCGCGAGCTGGCGCTTCTCCGCCGCGGCCTTGGTCCTTGGTGTCACCGGAAGATGGTGAAAAGGGAGGCCGTACCCGCGCGCTGCAGCGGCGAGGTCGCGATGGTTGGAAACGACGCCAACGAGCTGGCCGGAGAATTCGCCCGCGCGCCAACGCAGCGCCAGATCGTGGAAGCAGTGGTCCGCCTTGGACACGAAGACCATCACGCGGGGCTGCCGGGTGGACTGCGTGAGGCGAGCCTGCATGCCGAGTGAAGCGGCAAAGGCCAGGAACTCCGCGGCCTCATGCCCGGCCGAGGCGGCGCGCACCGGCACCCATTCCACGCGCTGGAAAAAGACGCCTTCCTCCATGTCGCGATGCTGGTCGGCGTGCAGAATGTTGCCGCCACGCGCGAAGATCCAACCGGCGACGCGTGCGACAAGGCCGGGCTGGTCCGGTCCATGCAGCAAGGCAACGAGGGTGGGGGACGGTTCCATGGGAACAGAAGTGGCGGGGAGACGACCAGACGCCAAGAGGCCAGAAATGTAAATTCTGTAAAAAAGTCGGAGTATCTGAAGTTGACTCCGGCATAGTTATTGCAACCGAGCGGCACGAGCGTATGCTTCCCGGGTCGCCATGACCACTCCTGTCATCCGCCGCTGCTATTTGTCGGTCGCCTTGGCCCTCGCCATAGCGTCAGGACAACTTTGTGCCCAGGTCACCATCACGCTCGCCGGCACCGCGTCAGGCGGGATCAGCCAGGCCCTGAATTCCCTGGGGAAGTCTTTCACCGCAGCTGGGGCCACGATGGGTCCGAACCCGGCAACCTATGGGCTGAAGGCCGGCGACGTCATCATCATCTCCAACGACGGCGGCACGGACAGTTCCTTTTTTTGACTACACGAGCTTCCTCAATTCCGGCGGGCATGTCATCTTGGTCGGCGGCGCGAACTACCAACCCTACCGCGATTGGTTTGCCGGTTATTTCAACATCACCGACACGGCCAACACCTGGCATACCGACGGGGCTTGGACCACCCTAGTCAACAATACGGTGACTTCCGGGCTGCCCAGCCCCTACACCTTCACGGGCACTAGCCTGACGTACCATATGCTGGGATTCCTCAGCACGCCGAACACAGTGCTCTACGGCCGTAACGACGAGGGCGTCGCGGTTGGGGCATTCCGCACTTATTCCAACGGCGGCACCTTGAACTATATGGCACTCGACTTGGGAAACGGCGGTTACGTCACGACCGCTGACCTGAATGCTTTTATCGTTCCGTGGCTGCGTTCCTCCCTCGCCGCCGCGATCCCCGAACCTGAGACCTGGGCCATGCTTGGCGCCGGGGCGACGGTCGTGGGCGTGCTGCGCTGGCGCCGCCGGGCACGAGTATGAGTCCGGGTCAGGCGGTCAGACTGCCGTGACGTTGCCGCGGTAGCTCTGGATCGGGCGGACCCCGACCGGCTTCTCGCGCAGGGCACGGATACCCTCCACCGCGGCGCTGGCGCCGGTGATCGTGGTCATGATGCAGACATTGTGGGCGTAGGCGGCGGCGCGGATCTGGTTCTCGTGGCGCCGCGGGATCATACCTCCGGGCGTGTTGATCACCATCTGGATCTGGCCGTTCTTGATCAGGTCGGCGGCGTTCGGCCGGCCCTCGCTGATCTTCGCGAGGCGTCGCACGGGCACGCCGTTCTCCGCGAGTATCGTGGCCGTGCCGCTGGTGGAGTAAATCTCGAAGCCCATGCCGACGAGCTGGCGCGCGAGGTCCACGGCGCGAGCCTTGTCGGCATCCTTCACACTGAGGAAGATGTTTCCCTTCACCGGCAGGCCCGGCTTGGCGGCGGCCTGGGCCTTGGCAAAAGCCACGCCGCGGTCGGCGTCGATGCCCATGACCTCGCCGGTCGAGCGCATCTCGGGGCCGAGCGTGATCGTGGCGCCGGGGAAGCGCACGAAGGGGAACACGGCCTCCTTCACGCACCAGTGCTTCGGCGTCTGCTCGCGGGTAAAGCCGAGCTCTTTGAGCTTGCGGCCGGTCATCACCTTGGCGGCGAGCTTGGCCAACGGCACACCGATGGCCTTGGCCACGAACGGCACCGTGCGCGAGGCGCGCGGGTTGACCTCGAGGACGTAGAGCTGGTTGTCCTTGATCGCGAACTGCACGTTCATCAGGCCTATGACCTTGAGCTCGCGGGCCAGCGCATACGTGGCCTCGCGGACCGTCTCCACCATCGCGCGACCGAGCGTGTGCGGGGGCATGACCATCGCGGCATCGCCCGAGTGCACGCCGGCGAACTCGATGTGCTCGAGCATGCCGCCGATCACCGAGGTTTCGCCGTCGCTGATGCAGTCGACGTCGAGCTCGATCGCGTCCTCGAGGAACTTGTCGATCAGCACCGGCTTGCCGGGCATGACGTCGAAGACCTGACGCACGACCGCCTTCAGTTCCTCCTCGCTGTAGACGATGAACATGCCCCGGCCGCCGAGCACGAAGGAGGGACGGAGCAGCACCGGGTAGCCAACCTCGCCGGCGTAGGTGACTGCCTCGGTCTCGTTCAGCGCCGTGCGGTTCGCAGGCTGCAGGAGTTTCAGCTTGTGCAGGATCGCTGCAAAGAGCTTCCGGTCCTCGGCCTGGTCGATGCTCTCGGGGGAGGTGCCGATGATGTTGACACCGTTGGCCTTCAGGGCGGCGGCGAGATTGAGCGGGGTCTGGCCGCCGAACTGCACGATGGCGCCGTCGCATTTCTCCTGCTGGTAGACCTCGAGCACGTCCTCGAGCGTGAGCGGCTCGAAGTAGAGGCGGTCGCTCGTGTCGTAGTCGGTCGAGACCGTCTCGGGGTTGGAGTTCACCATCACCGTCTCGTAGCCGATTTCGCGCAGCGCGAAGCTGGCGTGGACGCAGCAGTAGTCGAACTCGATGCCCTGGCCGATGCGGTTCGGGCCGCCGCCGAGGATCATGATCTTGGGTTTGGCGGAGGCGATGACCTCGTTCTCGTCGCCGTAGCTCGAATAGTAATACGGCGTGAAGGCCTCGAACTCCGCAGCGCAGGTGTCGACCAGCCGGTAGGTGGTTTGGATCCCGCGCTGCTTCCGCGCCGCGCGCACCGTGGTGAGGTCGCTGCCGAGGAGGTGGGCAAGCTGGGAGTCGGAGAAGCCGAACTGCTTTGCGCGCCGGAGCTCGAGGTCCGACACGGCCGCGAGCGCGCGGCCCTTAAGCGCCTGCTCCATGTCGAAGATCTCGCGGAGCTGCTGCAGGAACCACGGGTCGATCTTCGTCAGGTCGAAAACCTCCTTCACGCCTAGTCCGGCGAGGAAGGCATACCGGATGTAGAAGATTCGCTCGGCGTTGGGCGTGGCGAGCTTGGCGGTGATGACCTGCCGGTCGGGCGCCTCGTCGAGGCCGTGCTTGCCACCGCCCCCGAAGCCCCGGGCCCCGATCTCAAGCGAGCGTAGGGCCTTCTGCATCGATTCCTTGAAGGTACGCCCGATGGCCATAGCCTCGCCGACGGACTTCATCGCGGAGGTCAGGGTGGCATCGGCGTCCGGGAATTTCTCGAACGTGAAGCGCGGGATCTTCGTCACAACGTAGTCGATAGTCGGCTCGAAGCTCGCCGGCGTGAGACGCGTGATGTCGTTGCGGAGCTCGTCGAGTGTGTAGCCGACCGCGAGCTTGGCAGCGATTTTGGCGATCGGGAAGCCGGTGGCCTTCGAGGCGAGCGCCGAGCTGCGACTGACGCGCGGGTTCATTTCGATCACGACCATGCGGCCGGTGTCGGGGTCGACGGAGAACTGGATGTTGGAGCCGCCCGTCTCGACGCCGATCTCGCGGATTACGGCGAAGGACGCGTCGCGCATCACCTGGTACTCCTTGTCGGTGAGGGTCATCGCCGGCGCGACCGTGATCGAGTCGCCGGTGTGCACGCCCATCGGGTCGAAGTTCTCGATCGAGCAGATCACGACGCACTGGTCCTTGCGGTCGCGCATCACCTCCATCTCGTATTCCTTCCAGCCGAGCAGGCACTCCTCGACGAGCACCTCGTGGACGGGCGAGAGGTCGAGGCCGTTGGCGCAGATGCGCTCGAACTCCTCGCGGTTGTAGGCGATGCCGCCGCCGGAGCCGCCGAGGGTGAAGGACGGGCGGATGATGAGCGGGAAGGCGCCGAGCAGCTCCGCGGCCGCACGGGCCTCCTCCATGGTCTTGACCGTGCGGGAACGGGCGACATCGAGGCCGATCTTGAGCATGGCCTGCTTGAACAGTTCGCGGTCCTCGCCCTTGGCGATGGCGTCGGGCTTGGCGCCGATCATCTCCACGCCGTACTTGGCGAGGATGCCGGCCTTGTTCAGGTCCATCGAAAGATTCAGCGCGGTCTGGCCGCCGAGGGTGGGGAGGAGCGCCGACGGGCGCTCGGCGGCGATGATCTTCTCGAGGATCTCGACCGTCAGGGGCTCTATGTAGGTGACGTCCGCGAATTCCGGGTCCGTCATGATCGTCGCCGGGTTGGAGTTCACCAGGATGACCCGGTAGCCCTCCTCCTTCAGCGCCTTGCAGGCTTGGGTCCCGGAGTAGTCGAACTCACAGGCCTGCCCAATGACAATGGGGCCGGCACCGATGATGAGGATGGACTTCAGGTCGGGACGCTTGGGCATTGGGCGTAGATTTCGACGAGGGTTGAGAGCGCCCATCGGCGCGGCAAGCGGGAAAGCGGCGGAGTCGTTTTTCGCGTCTTTTTCCCTCGGCGGCAGGGTTCCGGGAGGGTTTTGTCGCGCCCATGTCGCTGCTCCAATCCACCGTCGGCCGCCTGAGGGTCGCAGGGTGCCTAGAGGGAGTGTCCTTCCTCATCCTGCTGGGCATCGCCATGCCCCTGAAGTACCTGGCCGGCCGGCCCGAGGCCGTGCGGGTCGCGGGGATGGCCCACGGGATCCTGTTCATGACCTACGTGGCGCTGGTCTTGGTCGCACGGCGGGAGCAGCGCTGGCCGGCCCGGACCACAGCCTGGCTGCTGGCGGCGGCGTTCCTGCCGTTCGGCCCGTTCGTGGCGGATGCGCGGTTGCTACGGGAATCAGGCAAAATAACCGCGCGGGTAAAATAACGATCCCGAACCGATTCTAACCGCGGATTACACGGATATGGAATACCCCCTTCAGAGATCCGCGAAATCTGAATAATCCGCGGTTAAAAAGGCTCGGGCAGGCCGGCTCAGCCGAGATTCGCGACGTCGATCCCGAGTGCCTTGGCCGCGGCGGCCTTGTCGCCCTTGCAGGCGTGGAGCACCCGCTCGAGATACTGCTTTTCCTGGCCGGCGAGGTATTGGGCGAGGGTCGGCCAGTGCTTCAACTCGCGTAGGCGCATCGGAAGCTGGGCAGAGGTCACGATCCGGGCGTCCGCGGTGGAGGCTATCTGTGAGACGACCTGGTTGAACTCGGCAAGGTTGCCGGGCCAGTCGTAGGCGGTCAGCACCGCGAGCGCGTCCTCGGCGAACTCCACGAGGGATGCGTCAAAATGCGGATTTGTGACCTTTGACGCGAAGTGCTTGGCAAGGGCGGGTAGGTCGCCGGTGCGCTCGCGCAGTGCCGGGGTGCGGACCGGGAGCGAGGCCACACGGTAAAAGAGCTCGTCGTGGAACTTTCCCTCGTCGGCCATCTACTCGAGATTCTGATTCGTGCTGCAGATGAGCCGGAAACCCTGGGCGTTGTTGCGCAGCACGCTCACAAGCTGGGTCTGCATCGGGAGCGGCAGGCTGTGGATGTTGCCGAGGAAGAGGGTGCCTCCCTTGGCCTGCTTTACCCAGGTGCCGCCCTCGCCGTTCTCGCCGAGCAGGCCGGCGCGGAAGTTGCCTTCGTTGCTCAGCGAACAGTCGATGCGCACAAGGGGGGCATCCGGTGCGGTGGAATACTCATGGATGATCTCGGCCACCACGGCCTTGCCGGTGCCGGGCTCGCCGGACAGCAGCACGGGCGTGCGCACGGCGACCAGTTTCTTGACCTGCTGCACCAACTTCTTCACCGCAGGGCTGGACCCGACGAGGCGCGTTTCGAGGTCGCCCGATTTCACCTTCGCTCCGCCGGCGCTGGCCGCCCGCTCGGCGTGGAAGCTCCGGTACTCGAGCGCCCGCTGCAGCGTGGCGAGCAGCTCGTCGACGCGGAACGGCTTTTGCAGGTAGTCGAACGCGCCGTACTTCAGCGCCTGCACCGCGCTCTCCGTGCTGGCGTAGGCCGTCATGATGATCACCACGGCACTGGGGTCGTACATCTTGAGCTGCTTGAGCAGGGTGATGCCGTCCATCGGCTTCATGTCGATGTCCGCCAGCACGAGGTCGAACTTGTCCGCCTTATAGCGGGCGAGCCCCTTTTCTCCGTCCATGGCGAAGGTTGTGGCGAAACCCTTCGGCTGGATCACGGCCTCCAGCATCTCGTGGATCGAGAGCAGGTCGTCGACGATGAGGAGGGAGGGCATGGCCGTCGGACGTTCCGGGTCCGGCGGCGTCGGTTCAACCGGGAAGCCGCCGGCGACCCGCTAGTTCACTCCGCCCGCGACGGCGCCGAGCTGGAAGATGGGGAGGAACATCGCCATGACGATGCCGCCGACGACGACGCCGAGGAAGACGATGAGCAGCGGCTCGATCAGTGAGGTGAGGGCCGCCACGGTGGCCTCGCACTCGGTGTCGTAGAAGTCGGCGATCTTGCTCATCATGCCGTCCACGTTGCCAGTGGATTCACCCGCCTTCACCATGTGCTTCATCATCGGGGGAAAGAAGGGATTGGCCGCGAGCACCTCGGAGACCTGGCCGCCCTGGCTGACGTGGCGGCTGATCTCGGTGCAGGCGTCCTCGATCTGCACCTTGCCGCTGGCCGACGAAACGATCTCGAGGGTGCGCAGGATGGGCACGCCCGAGCGGATCAGCGTGGCATAGGTGCGGCAGAAGCGGGAGAGGGCGATCTTGTGGATCAGGTTGCCGCAGATCGGGGCGCGGACCACGAACTGGTCCTTCGTCCGTCGGCCCTTCGGCGTGGCGGTGAACTTGTTCAGCGCGACCCAGGCCAGGTAGCAGCCGACACCGATATGGAGGATGCTCGGCTTGGTGAGGATGCCGGGAATCCCGAACTCGGGCTTCAGGAAATTGCTGAGGTTGATCAGCATCTGGGTCGGGGCCGGCAGCTTGGCGCCGAAGTCCTTGAACATGTCGGCGAACACCGGGATGACGAAGATCAGCAGCACGTTCACCAGCGCGATCGCCAGGCCGATGACGGCGATCGGGTAGGTCATGGCCGACTTGACCTTCTTCTACAGCTTGACGCTGGATTCGAAGTAGCCGGCGACCTTACTCAGGATCTCGGCCAGCGCGCCGGAAGCCTCACCCGCCTCGACTATGGAGATGAAGAGGGACGGGAAGCTTTTCGGGAATTTCTTCACCGCGGCGGAGAAGGAGTTACCCGAGGAGATGTCGAGGCGCACGTCGCGGATCAGGATGCGGAAGCAGGGGTCCTCGGTCTGGTCCTGCAGGGCCTCGAGGCATTGGACCAGCGGCAGGCCGGCGTTGAGCAGCGACGCGAGCTGTTGGGTGAAAAGGGCGAGTTCCCCGAGGGGCGGCTTGTAGTTCTTGGCCTTCTTCTCGAGGGCCTTCTGCTTGGCGAGCGCCTGCGCTGCCTTGACGTTCGGACGTTTGGCCTGGCCGGCCGCGGGCTTGGCCGTGGCGGCAGCGCCGGACGGTGCGGGAGTGATGAGCGCAATAGCGCGCAAAGCCATAACCCAGCCCCGGGGCCCGGCAAACCTATTTCCCGGGCGGTAAGTAAAAATCCCGATAAAGCCCGGAGGCGCATGGCCCACCCATCCGCCGTCGGTCTTGACGACCCCGTCTGCCACCGCGAACCTGCGCGGGCGCGCGGCTGTAGTTTAGTGGTAAAACCTCTGCCTTCCAAGCAGGTGTCGAGAGTTCGATTCTCTCCAGCCGCATTCGTTACGGCGCCGTCAGTTCGTACAACGGCAGGCCGCCCCACAGTTCCGGGTAGCGGGCGATTTCCCGGCCGTGGTGGCGCTCCAAGAGGAGTCGCACGTTGGCGTCGCCTGCATTCCACGGTTCCAGCAGCAGGAATACCCGCCGCCCTTCGCCGAGGGCCTTGGTCACCAGCCGTGGGGCGCTGCCGTCGAGCGGGGTGAAAGGCACGAGCTCGGTCTCAAGCAGGCAGGTGCTGGCGTGCTCGAGGGTGCCGACCAAGCTGCCGGCCGGCGCCACCTTGGCCACGCGGGCCACCATTTCGCGGTTTACCAGGCCGGTGTCACGTTGCCAGAGGTCACGGCGGCCCAGTCCGAACGCCACGTAATAGACCGGGAGCAGCGCCACGGCGGCCAGCAGCACCGTCCCGGCGAGCCGGCCCGGCCACCAGCTGCGGACCCGGAGGAATCCTTCCGCCGCGAGCAGGAACAGCAGGGGGTGTCCGGGCATCAGGAAGCGCGTCCACCACCAGCGGTCAGTGCCGCCCGCATCCCAGCAGGCGTAGAAGAGTGCCAGGATCAGCGGCCAGAGCATCAGCGCAATCCGGCGGCGATCCGGCGCCACCAGCCCGGCGGCGGCGAGCAGTACGATCACGGGAGAAAGCACGCTCCAGGATTCCCGGAAATAGAACGCGAGGTGCGACGGCAGCAGGGCCAGCTGCAGGCCGGAGGCCACGTCGCCGTAACCTGTGCGCCACGGGGCGCCGTAGAGCCACGTGTTGTAGGCCGCGTAGGCGGTGCCCGCGAGGGTTAGGTGGACGGCGAGCCGGGCATGCGCCCGGTCGGCCCGGACCAGCAGGGCGAAGGGCGCGAGGAACAGCGCGTTCGTCGGCCGCACCGCGATGGCGAGCCCGAGCAGCCAGCCGCACGCCGCCATTTTTCCGCGGGCGTGTGCGAGCAGCGCGCCCAGCAGCACCGTCGCGGCCACGCCGTCGCTCATCACCATCGTACCGCCCAGCACGCTGAGCGGCATGAACGCCCAGGCCAGCGCGAACGCCGCGGCGGCCGGGGTGGCGAGCCGGTCGCGCAGCAGTTGGTACAGAAGCCAGCAGGACACCACGCCCAGCAGGGGAGTCAGGAGCATCGGCGCCCCGAGCAGGTGCCCGACGGCCAGCAGCAGCGGAAAGCCTGGCGGGTAACCCGGCACCACGAGTCCCTGGGCGTCGACGCTGAAGCCCGGCGGCACGACCGCGGGGAACTCCTTCGCGGAAAACGCCAGCGGGAGATGCACGCTCCCTTCGCTGAACAGCCGGCCCAGCTCAAAATATCCGTAGGAATCCGCGCCCCAGATTGCCCGCTGGCGGAACATAGCGTAGATCGCGAACAGCGCCCCGGCGGCGAGCCAGCCGAGCACCCGCGCGTACCGTCCCGGGGGAGGGGCGGCGGTTGGCGACGGCGGGGAGGGCGGCATCCCGACACGCTAGGCCCCGCCGCACATCGAGGCCAAGGCAACTCAGAGTTCCCCTGCGTTTGAAATGGCAGGTCGTTTCGCGCCGGGCGCAAGGCGGACTTGGTCCGGCGCTGACGGATCCGACTCAGCGCGCGAAGATGCGCCCGTCGACGCGAGTGCCGGGCGGCCCGAGCACCAGGAACTGCAGGTTGGCCAGGTAGCGTTGGGCCGCGGCGCGGATAGCCTCCGGTGTCACCGCGGAATAAGGATCCTCCGCGGCGTGGCGCCATCCGCCCCGGACGAGTTCGAACTCGGCCAGCCATGCAACTTGGGCGTCGTTGGTTTGCGCCGCCGTGAGGTCGGTGGCGCGCTGCGCGCGGGCAACCGCCGCGGCCAGCGTGGCGGGCACGGCCTCGCGCCGTAGGCGGTCGACCTGTTCCGCGACCAAGCGGGCGGCGGCGTCCGGGTCCGCGGTGCTGAACCGGATCGCGCCGCGCGGGGCCGCTTGCACCTCGAGGTCCACGGTCGGGTCGTAGGCCAGCGAGGCCCGGTCGCGCAGCACCTCGAAGAGGCGGGTCCGCAGGATCGCCGCCGCCAGCTGCAGGGCGGGGAAGTCAGGTGCGTCCGCGGCCGGGGCGGCGAAAAGCACGTCGGCCCGCGGCACGGAGCTGGCGAAACGAGCTGTGCGGGAACCCGGCGCGGAAAATTGTAGCGCCGGCGCCGCGGGTGGCGGTGGGTCCCCGGCCGGGACCGCGGCGAACACGCCCTGCAGCAGGGGCTGGACTTGTGCTACATCCACCCCGCCGGCGACAACCACGAGCATCCGGCCTCGGGCCAGCACCCGGGCATGGTGCGCCCGCAGGTCGGCCAGGGTGATGGCCCGCAGGGTTTCCGGTGTGCCCTCGGTCGGGGCCGCGTACGGATGGCCGCGCAGCAGCCAGACGTCGGCCTCGCGCCGTCGCACGCGGTCCAGATCGGTGTCCGAAGCCGCCAGCGCCACCAGTCGCGTCCGCACCCGCTCGACATCCTCCGGGGCCAGCGCCGGGTGGAGCAGCGCGTCGGCCGCCAGCGCCAGGGCGCGCGGCAGCACGTCGACCGTGCAGCGCACGCTCAAGACCGAGTAGTCGTCGAAGCACTTGTAATCCAGCACTGCGGCGGTCCGGGCCACCTCGGCCCGCAGCGCGTCCCGCGGGAAACGCTCCGTGCCCTCGATGGCCGCGGCGAACAGCAGGGCCTCGATGCCGGCGTTGGCGGCGGTCTGGTTTTGCCGGCCGCCACGGACAAAGATTCCCGCGGTCACCGTTTCCGACGCCGGCCGCGGCTGCACGATCACGCGCACCCCATCAACCGTGAACTCTCCAGCCGTGGCCGGGCCGGCGGCCCGGGCCGGGGTGGCTGCGGCGCAGAGCAGGAGGAAAAGCCAGCGGAGGAGCTTCATTTGGCCTGAAGGTCGGCTGTGTTGAGGGCGCGGCGGTCGCGCCCGTCGGGTACGACGGCGACGGACACCGGGGCGGCGAGCAGGTAGCGCCGGATGTAGTCCTCGATTTCCGCGCGGCCGGTGCGGCGGGTCAGCTCGATCCGGTCCTGCAGGTAGTCGGTGCCGGCGGAGGCCCACCAGAAGCCAATCGTGTGGCTGTAGCGCACCAGGTCCTCGCGCTGGAACAGCTCGTCGGCGATGATCCGGGCGCGGGCGTTGGCGAGCTCCTCATCCGTGAAATAGCCGGGTGTGGTCAGCGCGGCGATTTCTTGGCGCACGGTGCGCAGCGCGTCCCGCGCCTTGGCCGGGTTGGACTTGAAGAGCACGTTGATGACCCCGGTACCGCGCTGCGTGGCGTAGGTCACTTCCGCGCCGATGGCCAGGCCCGAGTCCACGAGCGTGCGTTGAAACCGCCCGCCCGGCTCCTCGAGGATCGTGCTGAGCAGGTCGGCGGCGTAGGTGGCGGCGCGGTCGGTGGCGACGCCGGGGCCGCGCCAGCCGAGCTTCACCACGACATCGCTGACCTGCGGGGAGGTGATGATCTCGGCGCCGGCGCGGGCCGCCGGTGGGCCGGGTTCGGCCTGGGCCGGCGGGGCCTCGCCCGCGGGCAGGTCGCCGAACAAGTCCGCGGCGAGTCGGAAGGCGGCCTCGGGCTCGCAGTCGCCGGTCACGACCACGGCCAGGTTGGCGGGCACGGTGATGCGCCGGTGCAGCGCGGCGACATCGCGCGCGAAGGCGCTGTCGACGACGACCTCGAGCCCGAGCGCGTTCTTGAAGGTGCGGTTGCGCGGGAAGAGAAGCTCGTGGACCCGTCGGGTCATCAGCGTGTACGGGTTGGCGTCGGCCTGCCGGATCTCCGCGAGTAGGATCGCCTTCTGCGCCGCGAGGTGCTCCGGCCCCAGGTCGGGCCCCCGCAGCGCCTCACGCAGGTAGGCGAGCGAGTCGCGAAGGCCGTCGCGCGGCGCGACGATGTAGAAACCGGTGCTCTCGTTGCGCGTTTGGGCGTTGAAGCTGATGCCGCGGTCCTTCAGCACCGGCAGCCCGGGCCGCGGGCGGGCAGGGTCGGGCCAGAAGAGGTGCTCGTAGAGATGGGCCAGCCCGCTGGAGGCCGGAGTCTCGTACGAGGCGCCGCTACGAACCACGAGCTCGGCCGTGACTATCGGCACGACGGGGTCGGGGTAGACCAGCACCTCGAGTCCGTTGGCGAGCCGGCGGGTGGTAAGCACCGCGTCGGCGCCCGACGCGGTGCCGGCGGTCGCGAGCACGAGCAGGACCAGCGTGGGGCACCGCAGGTTCATGCGGCCATGGTGACCGCCTGGCCGGCGGCGCACAACTTCCGAATACCCGCCGGGCGGCCGCTTAGAAGTTGAACTGGTCGATGTTGCCCGCGTTGAAGATGAAGGGCTTTCCGAGGAGGATGTTGTCCCCCTGAATCTCGATGTTGCCGAGGCCGGCGGAGGCGAAGGAGGTATCGCCCTTCTTCAGCTTGCCCTGCGCGAGGGCGACGGCGGCCTGCACGGTGAGGCGGCCGAGGTCCTCGGTCTTCCAGAGGATGACGCTGTCGGTCACGCCGCCCTTCACGTAGGCGCGGTTCTCGTTCGGGAGGCCGAGGCCGATGACCTTCACCTTGCCGGTCTTGCC
>OMJT01000160.1 GCA_900299415.1 Opitutales bacterium | reverse complement strand
GACGACCGCCTGGCCGGCGGCCCCGGAGCCGGGGCGGACGGTGGCGGCGTTGGCGCGCTGGGCGGCCTGCGTCTGGCCGCTGATGATGGTGTTGAGGATCGTGATCATCTCGGTCGCGATCGCGGATTTGAGGGTGATGACCTCCTGCTTCGTGTTCGGATCGGCCTTCACGTCGTATTTGCTGATCAGTTCCTCGTAGAAGGGGAAGATGCGGGGGTCGCCGACCACGAGGATCTGGTTGGCGCGGTCATCCGCGCTGAGCTGCCCACCCACCTGGGCAAGTTGGGCGGCCGTCAGGGCGCTGCGGATCGCCGTCAGTGTCGTGGTCGCGCGGGCGTTCTTGAGGAGGAAGGCCTTCGCGTTGAGGTTGGCGGTGAGGGGCTTGTCGGTCTGCTCGACCAGCTTCTCGATGCGCTGGAGGTTGGTCACCGTGTCGGTGACCATGACCGCATTGGCCGTGGCGAGGACGGACACGTTGGCACCGCCGCCGATGGCGCCGGTCATGAGGTTGGTCAGCGACTGGCCGAACGGCTGCGCTTGGAGGAAGCTCAGTTGGAAGATCTTGGTGCTCACCCGGCCGCTGGCGGGCAGTTCGAGGGTAGAGCCGGTGATGATCGGGGGCGACTCCTGGCGGGCATTGGCCACTTGGACGACCTTGAGGAACTTATCGTCGAGCGGGACGACCGCGATGCCGTTGAGCTCGAGCACGGTTTCGATGGCACGGATCGCGTCGGCCTTGGAGATGCCTCCCTGGATGCCCACAAGGTCGATGTTGAAGCCGCCGGCCTGCGGGACGGGCAGGGTGGCGGGGCGAAGGATGCTCTTGCCGGTGTACAGCTGGAGGGCGCCGAGGACGGTGTCGATGTCGGCATCCGGCAGGCGCAGGGTCGTGGCCACGATCGCGTCGTCGGCCATGGCGGCGAATGCGCTGGCCGCCGCAGCGACCGCCGCGCCGCCCTGGGCCGCGCCGCCCGGGCCACCGCGACCCGGGCCACCACCACCACCGCGACCGCCTCCGGGTTGGGCTCGCAGCGTGGGTGCGAGGGAGGCAAGTACGACGGAGAGGGCGAGGGAGACGATGCGGGAGCTCATACGCGAAGTGGGAGGTGCTAACACAGGATCAATCTGACGGCGAACGAAGGGTTTCCTAGGGAGAATTACCCCCGGGAGATTGTAAATGGTCTTGTGCAATGACGACACCGATTGGCCGAGGTTGCCGACCTTTGCCAAATTGTAAGCAAGTGAGGACTCCCCCTTTGCCGCCCGATTTTTCGCTCGCCGGTCTTCCCGCCCCGCCCAACCGTCGACGGACGATGTCGAGCGTCTTCGGAAAACTCTTCACGGTGTCCACTTGGGGCGAAAGCCACGGCCCCGCCGTGGGCGTCGTCGTCGACGGCTGCCCGCCCCGCCTGCCGCTGGCCGAGGGAGACATCCAGGCCGAGCTTGACCGCCGTCGGCCGGGGCAGAGCGACATTGTGACCCCGCGCGCCGAGGAGGACCGGGTGGAGATCCTTTCGGGCGTGTTTGAGGGGAGTACCACGGGCGCACCCATTTCCTTGCTGGTCCGAAATAGCGACGCGCGGCCTGGTGCCTACGACGAGATGCGGGAAAAATTCCGCCCGTCGCACGCCGATTTCACCTACCAAGAGAAATACGGCATCCGCGATCACCGCGGTGGCGGCCGTAGTTCCGCCCGCGAGACCATTGGCCGCGTGGCCGCCGGCGCCATCGCCCGCAAGGCGCTGGTTCTCGCCGGCCAGGTGGAGATCCGGGCATTCGTCACTCAGGTCCACGATCTTGCCGCTCCCGAGTCGGCCCTCGTGAACTTTCCCTCGCTCGCCGAGGTCGAGGCCAGCGCCGTGCGCTGCCCGCACCCGGCCACCGCGGCCGCCATGGTCGAGCGCATCAAGCAGGTCCGCAGCGCCGGCGACTCGGTCGGCGGCGTCATCCGCTGCCGCATCCGTGGCGTACCTGCCGGCCTCGGTGCCCCCGCGTTCGACCGTCTCGAGGCCGACCTCGGCAAGGCCATGCTCTCGCTCCCGGCCACCAAGGGCTTCGAGATCGGCAGCGGGTTCGCCGGCACTCGCCTGAAGGGGAGCGAGCACAACGATATTTTTGTCCCCAAGGCGGGAGGCACCGGCACCGCCACCAATCGCTCTGGAGGCGTCCAAGGTGGCATCAGTAACGGCGAGGAGATCTACTTCAACGTCGCCTTCAAGCCCACCGCCACAATCCTGCAGACGCAGAAGACTGTCGACATCCACGGCGCCGCCACCGAACTCGCCGCCCGCGGCCGCCACGACCCCTGCGTGCTCCCACGCGCTGTGCCGATCGTCGAGGCCATGGCCGCGCTCGTGATTCTCGACCACTGGATGCGCCAGCGGGCGCTGCGCACATTTGAATTCTGAATGCCGGGGGTGTTCGGGTCCGGGCTCCGAATCCGCCGACTTCAGCGTTGAGAGTTGAATGTTGGGCGTTGAGCGTTCCGCTTTCTGTCAACTGCCATGTCCACCCCCGCCAAGATCCCGGTCTACCTCATCCTCGGCGCCCCCGGTTCGGGCCGGCGCGAGGTCCTGGCTGACCTGATCGAGGCCGGGTTGGATGAGGTTGAAACGCCTGCGGTGATGGTGGAGGCCTCCGAGGCGGCCGACCCGGCCGACTCCCGCCTCCGGCAGCTCGTCCGCTGGACCTGGCAGGCCGAGGACGGCTTCATCGCCGGCGCGCTGCCGCCCGGGGCTGGACCGGTGTTCTTCGTCACGGCCGGCCGTGTGAACCCGGTCGACCAGATCGAGGCGTTCGCCGCGTGGCTCGAGGCCCAGGGTGGCGAGCTGGCCCGTGTGCTCTTCGTCGTCCACTGCGCCCTCGCCGAGAGGAATCCGCCACTCCTCGCGTGGTACGACGCCTGCGTGCATTTCTCCGATGTCGTGCTGCTCAACCGCCGCGAGGGCGTGGCCAACAAGTGGGTGAGCGAGTTCCTGAAGCACTACGAGGACCAGTTCATGCCCTGCCTCTTCGAGACCGTGAAGGGCGGCCGCGTGCGCAACCCGCGTCTCGTGCTCGAGCCGCAGGTGCGGCGGCTGTCGCACGCCTTCGACGGCGAGGACACTTGGGTGTTCCACGACGCCGACGGCGCGGAGATCGACGAGCAGGAGGAGGTCGACGACGAGGACGAGGTCGAGGCGACCCCTGAGGAGGAGCCGTATTTCTCGCGCGATGCCGCCGGCCGGCGGCAGAAACGCATCCCCGACATCGCGAAGTACCTCAGCGCCCCCCACGCCGGCCCGACTTGATCTCGGGCGATGCGGGGTGGCGCCGCCTCGACGCGGACGACATGATCCGAATCGGCCCCCGATTGCGCCAAGGTGGGCGATGAAAACCCTTGCCGCCACCCCCGACCTCACTGCCGCCCCCGCCCAGGAGCGCCCCCGCCTGCCGCTCCTCGTGAAACTCGCGTACACCGCCTTCATGGCCGTGCTGATCCCGGTTTACCTCCGCAACTACGGCCCAACAAATTTTCTCTACTTCTGCGACGTCGCGCTGCTCCTCACCCTCGCCGGCGTCTGGCTGGAGAGCGGCCTGCTAATCTCGATGGCGGCCGTCGGCATCCTCATCCCCCAGGCCTTCTGGGTCGTGGACTTCACCGTGCGGCTCACCGGCCACTCGTTCACGGGCATGACGGACTACATGTTCGACGCCAACCGCTCGCGCTTCCTCCGCGGCCTCTCGTTCTTCCACGGCTGGCTGCCCTTCCGGCTCGTGTCCCTCGTGCGCAAGCTCGGCTACGACCGCCGTGCGTTCCCGGCCTGGACTCTCCTGGCGTGGGCCCTCTGTCTCGTCTGTTACTTCTGGATGCCCCCGATCGGCGCCCGCCTCGCGGACCCGAAGCTCCCGGTGAACATCAACTACGTCTTTGGCTTCAGCGACACCAACCCGCAGTCCTGGATGAGCCCCGCCGCCTTCCTTGCGACCTGGATGGCCGCCCTCTTCGCCCTGGTGTACGTGCCGACCCACCGCGTGCTCCGCCGGACGTGCCCGCAGCCGGCCCTCGCCGGCGGCGCCTGAGCGCTGGCCGCGCTGTGGTCCCGCCATAACCCCTAGGTTTGGCGATGCTGAGAGAGCCTACGGCCTACGGGTCATCAATTTCCTTGCCCCGGTCCGGCGGGGCGTGTGTGTTCGCCCCTCCCATTTGCCCGGGTGGTGGAATTGGCAGACACGCAGGTCTCAGAAGCCTGTGCTTAACCGCATGGGGGTTCGAGTCCCCCCCCGGGCACCATGCATCGCTCGTTGAGCCAAGCATGAATCGTCGCGGGCGGCTCGGATCGCCCGCCCAACCAGAATAAGTTTACGGTCCGAACGTCTGCCTTGACCAAGGCCGAGGCTGACAAATCGGGGCAACCCCAACTCAATCAGTTCCATGCCTGACCCCACCATCCTGCTCGTTGACAACGGCTCGCTTGAGCCGGCGGCCACGCTGGGGCTGCGGGCGGTCGCGGCGGCGTTGGCCGGGCGGGTAGGGCGGCTCGTCGAGCCGGTCTCGCTGCTGCACTCCAGTGCGGTGCCCGCGGAGGCGCTGGACGGCGTGCCGGCGGAGATCCTGGAGCCGGCGCTCGAGCGGCGGTGTGCGGCCGGGACGCGCGACTTTGTCGTGGTGCCGTTGTTTCTGGGTCCGAGCGGGGCCTTGACCGACTATCTGCCGAAGCGTTTGGAGCGGCTCCGGGCGCGGTTCCCGGACCTGCGGGTGCGGATCGCAGCGCCGGTCGGCGGCAGCGTGGAATGCGACCCGCGCGTGGTAGACTTGCTCGAGGAGAATGTGCGCCGTCTGCTGCCAGCCGGTCAGCGCCCGGCCGTCGCGCTTGTCGACCATGGCAGCCCGGCGCGGGCAGTCACTGTCCTGCGCGATGCTGTAGCGGCCGGGCTGCACACGCGCCTCGGCGACGCGGTGCGCGCTGTGCGGCCGGCGTCGATGGAGCGCCGCGCGGGACCCGACTACGCGTTCGCCGATCCGCTGCTCGGCGACCTGCTCGACCAGCCGGGCTTCGACGAGGGCACGGTGATCGTGGCCATGTTCTTCCTCCTGCCCGGCCGCCATGCGGGGCCCTCCGGCGATGTCGCGCAAATCTGCGCCGCTGCCTGCCAGCGGCATCCGGGCCTGAGGACCTTGCCGACGCCGGTTCTGGGCACGCTGCCCGGTTTGGTGCCAATCCTCGCGGACCGGCTTGCCGCGGTGCTGTCGATTCCCAGCCGCCCGTGATCGGCCGGATCAGAATCCCGGTGATCGACCGGCGAGCTGCTCGTTCACGTAGTACAGGCGGTCCTCGATAAAGGCGGCGATGCCGCCGTCACCACCGGTAGTATAACCGCCTTCGCCGCGGAGGCGCTTGGCACTGTATTCGCGGGCGAGGGGCGGAGCGACGGCCGCCTGCACGGCGGTGAGAAGCTTGGTGAGCTCGGTCTGGTTGAAGACGTCGCGCAGGATCTCCAGCACGATGGCGCGGTAGCGGGCGAGAATCGCCGGGTCATCAAGTAGCCAGTAGATCAGGGGATTGTCCGACGTGAACGGCGTGCGCATGCTGAGGTTGGTGCCGCCGCGGCCCATTCTCCCGAAGGAGCGGTCCATGTCCCAGGGGATGAAACGGATCCGGTCGTCCTTCGGATCGAGGTAGAGGAAGTAGTTGTGTGTCCCGCCGAGGAAGCTGTCCATGTTCACGAGCAGGGCGTTGACGGCGATGAACCGCAGGAAGTTGTCGATGTCGAGGTATTGGCCGATCTTTTCCCGGAAGACCTTCACGTCGGGCTGGTGCACGAGGTTGGTGAATTCCATCATCCGCTGCTGCTCGTGCGGGGTGGCTTCGCGCTGGGGGCGATAGGTGTCGATCATCGCGGCCCAGGACGAGGCGGGCGCGGGGATGCCGTAGCGGCCGGCGCGCTCGGGCTTGAGCAGCAGGCCCTCGCCGGGCGGGAAGAAGTCCTTCGCGAAGCCCTTGTTCACGTTTTCGATCATCGTGTAGGTGCCGACGAGCGTGTGGTTCTGCAGGCCGGGGACGGTGAGCGAGACTTCGACGTACGCCGTACGCGGGGCGGGCACGCCGGCGGCGCGGAAGAGGGCGAGCGAGAGCGTCTCACGCAGCCGCGCCGGGTCCACCGGGCCGGCGCTGAGGTTCACGGTCTTGTCCCCGTCGAGGCTGCCTTTGGCGCCGAAGAAGTCGGTCTTGAGCTTGAGGTTCGAGTGCAGTCGGCCCTGCGCGGCGGTGTAACTGGAGTTACCCTTGTGGCGGAGGCCGATGTCCTTGATCTCGGCTTCGTCGTCGAACTTAAGGTCGGCGTGCACCCAGGGAAAATAGCCCCCGAATCCGCCGCCGATGTGGTAGCTGCGTCCGGTCGTGGAATCGGTGCGGTCGCTCTCGCCGCCGCCCGCCCCGGCGCCGTTTGCGGCGCCGCGGCCACCCTGCACCACGGTGGTCTTGAGGGCATCCCACTCGGGCCGGGAGATATTCAGGTGCAGTTCATGCACCCGCGTGAGGCCGTACGGGCCATCGCGGCGTGCGAGTTCGCGGTCAATGGGCGAGGAACTGGCCGCGGCTTTCGCGGGCACCGGCGATTCGGCCGCATGTCCGGTGCCGCGAAGGGCGAACGCCACGGCGGCCAGGGTGGCGGCGGCGAGGGAAGTGCAGGGGCGGCACATCATCGGACAGATAGGACGCACCGGCGAGGAGTTGGTTGCGATCCGAAACGCGTGCGCCGCCGGGATGGGTCACTGAATTTCTGCCTTCAGTCCTCTGCCGTCCGCCCTCAGCGTGGCGATTTCCCCCATGCGCCCCGTTGTGTCGTTTTTCCGCCGCCAGCCTTGGTGGCTGGCGGCCCTGCTGCCCGTGTCGACGGCGCTGGTCTATGCGTTGTACACGC
The DNA here is from genome assembly GCA_900299415.1 of Opitutales bacterium. Lineage (GTDB taxonomy): Bacteria > Verrucomicrobiota > Verrucomicrobiia > Opitutales > Opitutaceae > CAIYFD01. The sequence goes on along the minus strand of OMJT01000160.1, from coordinate 12,324 downwards.
ATCAGATCTGGGAGGACTACCTGATCACCTTCCGACACACCGCGAACCTCGTGCAAGGTCGGGGGCTGGTGTACCAGCCGGGCGAGCATGTGCATGGTTTCACCTCGGTGCTCAACACCTTGCTGCCGGCGCTGCCGTACTGGATCACGGGGTCCTTCGACGCCACGATCTGGTGCTTCCGGCTCTGCTCGCTCGCACTGCTGGCTTTCGGTCTGGCGGTGCTCTGGCGGGCGCTGCACGAAAAGCTCGGCGCTGGTCGCTTTGAGCTCTGGCTGGGCGCCATTCTCGCGGCGACCTCCATCAAGATTATCGCCTTTAGCGCGAACGGCCAGGAGACGGGTTTGCTGGTGGGTTTCCTTGCTCTGGCGCTGGGCCGCGCCCTGCGGCTTGACGAGCCCCGGGGTTGGCTGTGGCTGGGCTTGGCATGGGCGGGGTTGCTCTACACGCGGCCCGACAGTCCCCTCCTGATCGCCGCCGTGGCAACCATCTCCTGGCAGTGCGGCGGTGCCGGCGCCCCGGGGACGAGGTGGTCGGCGGTGGCCAAGGCCGGTGGGGTGGCCGCGGCCGCCTTTTTGCCCTGGGTGGTGATCGCCTGGTCATACTACGGCTCGCCTGTGCCCCACACGATTACGGCCAAGGCGGGGGCCAGCGTGCTCGTGAACAACAATATCATGGCGACGCTCTCCGCGATGTGTGCGCAGATCGTCGAGGCCAGCATCGATGTGTTCGGCGCCATCTACGGCATGGGCGATTGGCCGCAACTGCTGGGTCTCGGGGCCTTCGTCGGCGGGATGTTTGCTGCGCTGCGGTGGGTGCGGCCCGGTTCGGATCGCTTCACTGCACTGTGTTCCTTCACCCTTTTCGGGCTGCTGGTCTATTTCATGTGGCTCAAGACCCAGCGGGACGCTTACCCGTGGTACTACGGTCAGGCCAGCCTGCTGGCCATCGTCGTCGTAGGACGCTCGGCCGGCACGCTCTGGGAGCGTCGCACGACCTGGGCCCGCGGTGTTGCCGTCATCGGGGGTGGCACGCTCGCGCTCGTGTCGGCCTGGATTTTCGTCCTCGGCAACCAGCACGCCCAGCGCCAGCAGCTCGAAGTTGAGGACAATATCCGCAAGCCGATCGGCCTCTGGCTGCAGGCCAAGGCCCGGCCGGGAGATTCGGTGTTCCTCGAGCCGATCGGCTACATTGGCTACTATTCGCAGCTGAAGATCCTCGATTATCCGGGGCTCGTCGCCCCCGAGGTGGTGAAGGCCCGCCACGAGCACAACGCCGGCTTCGCCGAGCTGCCGCTTTACCTCAAGCCCACGTGGATCATTGCCCGCGAGGGCGAGCTCGCCCGGCTCAACGAGATCGAGCAGGTCCGGAAGGACTACGCCGTCGTGCAGGTGTGGGACCACGCGGAGGAGTTGATCAAGAAATACGGCCCATACCCAGGCGGCACCGTCGTCCTCTTTGACTCCCGATTCGTGGCGCTGCACCGGAAGCCGGAGGCGAAGTGAGATGAGCGTAGCCCCTGAGGAGCAAGTGATCCTGGTCGACGCCGACGACCGGCCGACCGGGACGATGGGGAAACTCGAGGCCCATCGGCGAGGTGCGCTGCACCGGGCGTTCAGCGTGTTCGGCTTTGATGGACTGGGGCGGCTTTTGCTCCAGCGGCGGGCGGACGCGAAGTACCACAGCGGCGGGCTCTGGACAAACACCTGCTGTAGCCACCCGCGACCCGGAGAGGAGATTGGCGCTGCCGCTCGCCGGCGGCTACGCGAGGAGATGGGTCTGGAGTTCCCGATCACTCCTGCCTTCACGTTTCTTTATCAGGCCGACTTCGCCAACGGCCTGCGCGAGCACGAGCTCGACCACGTCCTTTTCGGCCGCTGTGACGCCGATCCGCGTCCTGACCCCGCGGAAGTGGCTGCCTGGCGCTACGTGGCCCTGCCGGAGCTGGCTGCCGAGGTGAAATCGCACCCGGAACGCTTCACGGCGTGGCTGGCAATCTGCCTGCCCGAGGTCATTCGGCGCCGTACTGAAACTGAAGGAATGGGGAGCTGACGAACCGAACGTCTGGACCAGGACGCTCAGCCCCTCGTTTCCGCTGTTTCTCCCCCGTAACTCCCGGATAGCGGAAACGTCACACGAAACGATTTGCGGTGGTTCCCCGAGGGTTCCACGTTTTGGCACCCCCGCTTTCCGCGATTTCTCCCCGCTCCGGATCGAACATGAAGCCAACCCTTTTCCGTGTCCGCTGGATTTTGTTCCTGCTGGCTCTGGCCGCGCCGGATGCCCAGGCACAGGCGCCGGCGGCGCCTGGTGGGGCGAAGTTCACGCCGGAGACCGTGAAAATCTACGGGAAGAAGGACGAATTCTACGACCCGACGGTGCTGCGGACCCTCTTCCTCGATTTTAAACAGTCCAACTGGCACTCGCTGCTGATGCAGTACTACCACAGCAATGTGGACCTGACCGCGAACCTGACGGTCGACGGCAAATCCTACCCGGGGGTCGGCGTCTCCTACCGCGGCAACTCGTCGTTCCAGATGGTCAGCTACAACCTGAAGCACTCCTTCAGCATCTCGATCGACGCAGCCGACGACAAACAGCGCCTCTACGGCTACCGCTCGCTGAAGCTCCTGAATGCCAATCAGGACCCGAGCTTCCTGCGGACCTATCTCTACCACTACGTCGCGCGGCAGTACAAACCGGCCCCGCGGGTCAACTTTGTGCGCGTGGTGGTCAACGGCGAGAACTGGGGCGTCTATGTCAACGTCGAGGCGATCAACTCCGACTTCACCAAGGACCAGTTCGGCTCGTCCAAGGGCGCCCGGTGGAAGGTTACCCGCAACACGGGCGGACTGTATTACTATGGCGAGAATCCGAATTCCTACCGGGCGACCTTTGAACTCAAGAGCCAGGAGGATCCCAAGGCCTGGGCGGACCTCATCCCCCTCTGCAAGGTCCTGACCCAGACGCCCGCCGACAAACTCCCCGCGGCACTCGAGCCTATCTTCGACATCGACGGTGCGCTCAAATTCCTCGCGCTCGACAACGCGCTGCAGAACGCCGACGGCTTCTGGACCAAGGCCGGCGAATACTCGCTCTTCGAGGACACGAAGGGCGTCTTCCATGTCATTATGTGGGACGTGAACGAGTCCTTCAAGGAGCCGGGCCGCGGCGGGTCCGCCGGGATGCTCGATCCCTACGCCGGATCGGGCGACCCGCAGAAGGCGATGCTCTATTACCTCCTTCGCGTGCCGGCCTACCACGAGAAGTATCTCGGCTACATCCGCGACATCGCGGAGAACTGGCTGAGCTGGGAAAAGCTCGGGCCCGAGATCCAGCGCATCCAGGCGCTGCTCAAGGACGACATCGCCGCCGACCGCCGGAAGCTCTACTCGACCGAGTCGTTCATCACGTCCTCGGTGCAGGACTACTACAACGCCGGCGCCAGCTCGCCCCGCCCGCCGGAGTACAGCCTCAATGGCTTCCTCACCGAGCGCCGCGCTTATCTGCTGTCCTATCCCGGCATTGCCCGGCCGCCGGCCGCGGCGGCTCCCAAGGCGCCCTGAGGACAGATCGGTGGTAGGGCAGGGCCGCCGGTCCGGCCGGATTGGGTGGGATGCCGTGCAGAGCCAGCGCGGCTGACGGGATCATGCCTAACCCGGCTGACCTAGCGGGTCAGCCCTACCGAATCGAAACCATCCGCCGTCTGTCATCTGTCCTCTGCCATCTGGCTTCGGCCCTCTGTCCGGGATTCACCTCACCATCTCCACTCGATCCCGCCAAAAGCGCCGAACCCCGGGGCAGGGTAGCCGTTCACCGACTCGTATTTCTCGTTGAGGAGGTTCTCGAGGCGGACCTTCAGCGTGAGATTTGGGCGCAGCTCATAGGAGCCGTAGAGCCGGGCGACCGTGTAGTTTTCGCCGTCAATGGTCGCGAACGTCGAAGCGTCGATGTCGCGCCGGTCCGCGGCGTAGGCCACGCCCGCGCCGATGCTGAAGGCATTAAGCACGGGATAAACGAGATCGATTGAGCCCGAGTGACGCGGCCGGCGCAGCAGGCGGGTGCCGCTCGCGAGGTTGTGTGCCTCGAGGTAGGTGTAGTTGAAGTCCGCGCGCCACAGACGGGTCAGGTACGTGTGGCCGGAGATTTCCACGCCACGTGTCCGGGCCCGGGCGACATTCGCCACGGTTGACGGGAAGACCGAGAAGTTCCCGGTGATCAGGTCGGAATAACGGTTCTCAAACCAGGTCAGGCTGAGGCTGTTGCTGTTGCGAAAACGCCCGAGCAGGTCGAGTCCGACGTCCCAGCCGCGCGCGTGTTCGGGCTTCAGGGCGGGGTTGCCGACGTAGAATGCGCTGCGCCCGTAGAGATCGAGGAAGCTCGGGGAGCGGAAGCCGGTGCCATAGCTGGCCCGGAGTTTCGCCTTCTTGGGGGAGAACTCCCACGCCGCGGTGGCCCGTCCGGTGGTGGCCTGGCCAAAGGTGTCGAAGTCATCGCTGCGGAGACCGGCCGTGAGGTGCAGCGTGTCGGTCGCGTTGAACTCGTCCTGCGCGAAGAACGCGAGGGAGTCCTGCCGGCGGTCGATGGCACCGAAGCCGGTGTTGCGCGTGTGGGTCGTCTCCGCCGTGCTGCCGACGGTGAGGCGATGGCGGGCCGTTCCGGCATAGGTCACCTGGACATCGAGCACGCCCCGGCGGTTGGTTGTCACGGCATTGCTGTTGGCGAACGCGGCACCGAAGGAGGCGTTCGACACGAGGCGGCGGTCCTGGCCGCCGACGATGGCATGCACGCTCCAGCCCGGCGCGGGCTGGGCGTCGCCAAAGAGGGTCACGAGCGTGTTGTTCTCGCGCTGCGCATCATCCGGATCGTTGGTGAAACGGTCACCGGGATCGCCGTAGTCCGTGTGGAACCACCGCGTGGTGGCGCCGACCGTGAACGTGTCCGAGATCCGCCGTTCGATCCGGGTGTTTGCGCTGGCGGAGCCAAAGGCGTTGTTCGGGCGCACGTTGTCCGTGTGCCCGCCCTGGACATTGAGGCGATAGTCCCAGCCGGCCGTGGCGCCCGATGTGGCAACGCTGCCACGGATGGTGCCGAAGCTGCCGGCCTCGGTGACCACACTTCTCTCCCGCAATCCGTCGCTGGGACCCGCCGAGATCGCCACGACACCACCGATGGCCTCGCCGCCGTACAGCGTGCTCTGCGGTCCCCGGACGATCTCAATGGTGTCGCCGGCCCCAAGGGCGGCGCTGCCAAGGAATACATTATAGTCGGCGTTGGCATCGCTGAAACGGATGCCATCCACGAGAAACAGGGCCTGGTTGGAGTTTGCTCCGCGCAGGAAGAGGGAAGCGGTGGCGCCGGTCGCGCCGGAGGAGGACAGCGGGGCACCGGGCACGCCGCCCAAGGCGGCAGCGAGGGAGTCCTGCTGGTGGCGCCGACGGTCGGTGGTGGTGATGACGTCGACCGCAGTGCCCAGGGTACTCAGTTCGTTCGCGGTGCGAGTGGCGGTGACCACCACCGGGACAAGCTCGATCGTGTCCCCGATGGACAATCGGACCACCTCGGTTTGGGGCGAGGTGGAAGGGGTCGCCTGCGCGCTCAAGGCGGCCGGCAGGGCGGCGACAATCAGTGCACGGCGGACAAGACCCGCCGGGAATAGAGAGGAGTACATGGATGTCAGGCTGAGCTTCGCGGAGAGCCGACATCCGGCCGGGTGGGGCAGGACACCGTCCTCACGCTTCATTTTTGCGATGAAGTTTTCGCGGACGGTGCGCGCAATCGCGCCGGCCGCGTGAGCCTTCCGGGGACAGATGTTCGGACTCCGCATGTGACGCGCGACGGGGCCGGTGGCTCCTCCGCGCGGATTCCCTCGCCCGCGCCTTCACCCCCGGTTTGGGCCGGAGATTGGCTGTGCCCTCGCCGAAGCTCCGGCGGGAGGCCAGAGCGAAGGCGGGTGCGGGTCTGTGATGCGATACCGCAGCGCAACTGTGGCCGGTTCTCACGGCCTTCCCTGCGTCCCGGAAGTGGAAAGAACGCGCCGACGCTGCGGCCGCCCCCGCAGACGGTCAAGGTCGTCGCGTGTCATGGCGACGAGCCCGCATCCGAACCCGGCCTGTTTTAACCACGGATTTCACGGATGACACGGATTGGGAGCCGGAAAAACCTGGATCGAGGATCGGGGCCTTTATCCGCGAAATCCGTGAAATCCGTGGTTAAAAAAATAGATCGAGTTCCGGAACCTTCCGACACCCGGGGGACCTTTGAAAAGACCGCGAAGGCATGACACTCCGCAATCTTGCCAAAGGCGTTCCGCTCCCTGAGCGTTTTCCCTTTGGCGAGCCGGGCTGACCTGCTCCCGATCGTCCTCCATGCCCAAGCCAGCACCCATCCTGACCGAAGCCGAGATCGCCCTGCGCCGCACGCTGGCGGAGCGCATGGTCATCCTGGACGGCGCCATGGGCACGACCATCCGCACCTACAATATCACGGAGCAGCAGGCCCGGGGGGAGCGGTTCAAGGGGGCACCGAAGGACCTCAAGAACAACGGCGACATCTACTCGCTCACCTGCCCGGACCAGATCAGCGACATCCACCGGCGTTTCCTCGAGGCGGGCGCGGATATCATCGAGACCAACACGTTTTCCGCCACCGCGATCGGCCAGAGCGAGTTCTTCATCGAGGATCCCCGCGAGAAGGGCGGCCGGAAGACCCCGGCGTTCTACCAGGAGGTCGTTGAGAACAAGTTCCTGCAGGAACTCGCGCACGACATCAATTTCCACTCGGCGCGACAGTGCCGCGTCTGCGCGGATCGCGTCGCGGCGCAGACGGGGCGGCGCCGCTATGTGGCCGGGGCCATCGGGCCGCTGACCGTCTCGCTCTCCAACTCGCCCGACGCCGACGATGCGGGCTTCCGGGTCGTCACCTTCGACCAGTGCAAGGCCGACTACCGGCGCCAGGTGCGCTCGCTGATTGCCGGCGGCGTGGACCTCCTGCTCGTCGAGACGATCTTCGATTCCCTGAACGCCAAGGCCGCGCTGGTGGCCATCGAGGAGGTCTTTGCCGAGGACAAGGTGAAGCTGCCCCTGATGATCTCCGCCGCGGTCGGCCGGGGCGGCGAGACCATGATTTCCGCCCAGACCGTCGGCGCCTTCTGGAACGCCGTGCGGAACCACCATCCGCTGTCCGTCGGCCTCAACTGCTCCATCGGCCCCGACCTGATGCGGCCGTTCCTGGCTGAGTTGGCGGGGCAGGCCGACACGTTCGTCTCCTGCTACCCCAACGCCGGCCTGCCGAATCCGCTCACTCCGACCGGCTTCGACCTCGGACCGCAGGACATGGCCCGCTACATGGGCGAGTTCGCCGACAGCCACCTCTGTAACATCGCCGGCGGCTGTTGCGGCAACACGCCCGAGCACATCGCGGCCATTGCGAAGGCGGTTGAGAAAAAGCCGGCGCGCACCTGCACGGTCGTGACGCCCGCCGGGTCCCCGGTCGCCGCGACGAAAGCGGAGGAGGTGGCGGCGCCGATCCCGCTGCGTTTGTCCGGTTCGCTTCCCTTTGCGCAGCAACCCGGCACTTACCTGATGGTCGGCGAGCGTACCAACGTCGCTGGTTCGCCGAAGTTCGCCAAGCTCATCAAGGCGGGCAACTACGAGGAGGCGGTCTCGGTCGCGCGCCAGCAGGTCGACAACGGCGCCAATGTCATCGACGTTTGCATGGACGACGGCCTGATCGACGGGGTCGCGGCGATGACGCGCTTCCTCCAGCTCATCGGCTCCGAGCCGGAGATCGCCAAGGTCCCGATCATGGTCGACTCCTCCAAGTGGGAGGTCATCGAGGCCGGCCTGAAATGCCTGCAGGGAAAGGGCATCGTGAACTCCATCTCCCTCAAGGAGGGCGAGGCGAAGTTCCTCGAGCAGGCCCGCATCATCCAGCGCTACGGCGCCGCCGTGGTGGTCATGGCCTTCGACGATAACGGCCAGGCCGCCTCCTACGCCGAGAAGATCCGCATCTGCGAGCGCGCCTACCGCCTGCTCGTCGACGCGGTCGGCTTTCCGCCCGAGGACATCATCTTTGACCCGAACATCCTCACGGTCGGCACCGGCATCGAGGAGCACAACAACTATGCCGTCGATTTCATCGAGGCGACCCGCTGGATCAAGCAGCACCTCCCGCACGCCAAGGTCAGCGGCGGCGTCTCGAACGTCTCGTTCAGCTTCCGTGGCAACAATCCCGTGCGCGAGGCGATGCACGCGGCCTTCCTCTATCACGCCATCAAGGCGGGGATGGATATGGGCATCGTCAACCCGGGCATGCTCGAGGTCTACGAGGAGGTGGACAAGGAGCTGCTCGGTCTCGTCGAGGACGTCATCCTCAATCGCCGCCCCGATGCGACCGAGCGGCTCGTGGAGTTCGGCGAGAAGCTCAAGGCGGCAGGTGCCGTCAAGGATCAGAAGGCCGACCTCGCCGTGCTTGAGGCCTGGCGGCACGGCACGGTCGAGGAGCGCCTGTCCCACGCCCTCGTGAAGGGCATCGACGCCTGGATCGAACAGGATACCGAGGAGGCGCGCCAGAAGTACGGCAAGCCACTCGCGATCATCGAGGGACCGTTGATGGACGGCATGCGAGTCGTGGGCGACCTGTTTGGCGCCGGCAAGATGTTCCTTCCCCAGGTCGTGAAGTCGGCCCGCGTGATGAAGAAGGCCGTGGCTTATCTTCAGCCCTTCATGGAAAAGGAGAAGGCCGACCTCATCGCGGCCGGCGGCAGCGCGAAGGCCCAGGGCCGGATCGTCATGGCCACCGTCAAGGGCGACGTGCACGACATCGGCAAGAACATCGTCGGCGTCGTTCTCGCCTGTAACAATTATGAGGTCATCGACCTCGGCGTCATGGTCTCCTGCGAGAAGATCCTCGCCACGGCGAAGGAGAAGGGCGCGGACGTCATCGGCCTTTCCGGCCTCATCACGCCCTCGCTCGACGAGATGGTGCACAACGCCAAGGAGATGGAGCGCCAGGGATTCAAGGTCCCGCTGCTGATCGGCGGAGCCACGACCTCGGCCGCCCATAACGCGGTGAAGATCGCCCCGCATTACTCCGAGCCAGTTATCCATGTGCTCGACGCGTCGCGCGTGATCGGCGTGGTCACGCAGTTGCTCAACCCGGAGAACAAGCCCGCCTTTGTCGCCGAGACCAAGGCAAAGCAGGAGCGCCAGCGGGCCGAGTTCGCCGACCGCCAGGGTGCGCGCAAGCTGCTGCCGCTCGCCGAGGCCCGCTCCCGGCGCCAGCCGACCGACTGGGCCACCGTCGACATCCCGAAACCCGAATTTCTGGGTCTGCGCGCCTTCAATACCGACCGCCAGGCGACGCTCACCGGGCGCTCCGCCGCGACCCCGGGCCTGGTCACCGAGCATCTGACCCTCGAGGACATCGCGGCGTACATCGACTGGGGTCCCTTCTTCTCCTCGTGGGAACTCCACGGCCGCTATCCCGACATCCTGAGCGACGCGGTCGTGGGCGCTGAGGCCACCCGCCTGTTCAACGATGCCCAGGCAATGCTGAAGAAGATTATCGCGGAAAAGCGCTTCACGGCCCGGGGCGTCATCGGCATCTGGCCGGCGAACTCCGTGGGAGACTCGGTTGAGGTCTACACCGACGAATCGCGGACGAAGGTGCTCAAGACGTTCCACTTCCTGCGCCAGCAGAACGAAAAGCCGGCGGACCAGTGCAACCACGCCCTGGCCGACTACATCGCCCCGAAGGCCTCGGGCCGCCGCGACTACCTCGGCGGCTTTGCGGTTACGACCGGCCACGGCGTGGAGCAGTTCGCCCATACCTTCACGGCGAAGCACGACGACTACGGCGCGATCATGGCCAAGGCCCTTGGCGATCGGCTCGCGGAGGCCTTTGCGGAGCTGATGCACAAGAAGGAGCGCGACTATTGCGGCTACGGCAAAACCGAGAACCTGGAAATGAAGGACATCATCCGGGAGAAGTACCGCGGCATCCGTCCGGCACCCGGCTATCCCGCCTGCCCGGACCACACGGAGAAGCCGCCACTCTTCGATCTCCTCCACGCCACCGAGCTCACGGGCATCACGCTGACCGAGAGCAACGCCATGCACCCGCCGAGTTCCGTGTCGGGTCACTACTTCAACCACCCGGAGTCAAAATACTTTGCCGTGGGCAGGCTGGCCAAGGACCAGGTCGAGGACTACGCCAAACGGAAAGGCCAGTCGGTTGGCGAGACCGAGAAATGGCTCGGCCCGTACCTCGATTATTGACGAGACGTGCGCGTCTGACCTGCGGGTCGGACGTGAGCCGAGAAAGAGGATCCGGTGCGATCCGGGCGAGCAGCCTGCCTTGCACCCGTTACCTTGCTATTTGTCCGCGATGCGCCACGTGGTGCCGCATAGGCTCGAAGTTCTGAGCAACGACGCGACAGGGGCAGCAATGACCCGGGATCGGAGTGCCCACTTGAGCGTTGAAAGTTAAATGTTGAGCGTTGAACGTTCCCCGCCGGCCTTCCTCCCCATGGACATCCAACGCAGCGGTTCCCAACCCTCCAAGCCCGGTCCCGGGGAATGGTTTACGGGCGCGGTCCGGCTTGATCCCTTGTTCCAGCGAGGCAGTCCCGCCCGGGTGGCGGGTGCGAGCGTGACCTTCGAGCCCGGTGCCCGCACCGCGTGGCACACGCACCCGCTCGGGCAGACGCTGATCGTCACGGCCGGCTGCGGCCGAGCCCAACGGTGGGGCGGCCCCATCGAGGAAATCCGCCCCGGCGACGTCGTGTGGTTCCCGCCTGGCGAGAAGCACTGGCACGGTGCCGCGCCCACGACAGCGATGACGCATCTCGCGATCCAGGAGCAGCTCGACGGGTCAGCGGTGACGTGGCTCGAGCAGGTGACAGAAGGGCAGTACCGCGGGTCGGATCCTCGCTGATGCCGGAACACCTGGCATTCCTGGCGGTGGCGATCCTGGTGGTCGCATTCCTCTATTCCTGCGTCGGCCATGCGGGGGCCTCGGGCTACATCGCGGTGATGACGCTGTTCGGGCTCGCGGCGCCGGACATCAAGTCGGCTGCGCTGGTGCTGAACATACTCGTGGCGAGCATCGGCACCTGGCAGTTCTGGCGGGCGGGGCATTTCTCGTGGGGACTGTTCTGGCCCTTCGCGGTCCTGGCGGTGCCGATGGCGTTTGTCGGCGGTTACGTGAACCTGCCGACCCATGTCTTCAAGGTGCTGGTGGGCGTGGTCCTGCTGCTCTCCGCCGTGCGCTTCCTGCTCAAGCCGGCCGGGGACGTGGTGGTGCGGGAACCCACGCGCCCGGTGGCGCTGGGACTCGGCGCGAGCCTCGGGTTGATGGCCGGCCTGACCGGCACGGGGGGCGGGATCTTCCTGACGCCCCTGCTGCTGATCAACCGCTGGGCCCGGGCGAAGGCGGCGGCGGCGGTCTCTGCAATGTTCATTCTCGTGAATTCCGCGGCTGGGCTCTTGGGCAACCTGAGCAGCACCAAACGCTATCCCGCCTTTGCCCTCGTCCTTGCCATCGCGGCGGTAATCGGTGGCACGGCTGGCTCCTATTTGGGCAGCCGCCGGTTTAACCATGTCATGATCAAACGCCTGCTCTCCGTCGTGCTCCTTATCGCCGGTGTGAAGCTGATTCTGACCCCCTAGAAGGCCGCGTCTTTCCCCGCTTGACCGCCCCTGACGCGGATTCAACGTGCTCCCTTCAGCCTACCCACTGCCTGGTGGTGTAATGGTAGCACAGGCGACTTTGACTCGCCTAGTCATGGTTCGAATCCATGCCGGGCAGCCACTTCGGAAAAATTCCGAACTATTTTCGAGGTAAGGCAAAATCACCGCTAAGTATCCGCAAAATGCAGAGATACGACAGAGGCGATTTTGACTTACTTTGCAGTAGTTCGTGGTTTTGCCCGAGAACACCCCTGAGTTTTGGTTCCGGACAGGCCTCTTCTGCAAAGTAAGTCAAAATACAGGCTGAGCCAATTCCGCCAGATTCGGCAAGACGAAGTCCAAATTTCCGGCCCGTAAATCGTCCCGAATTGCCTCAACCCAGCCGTATGCTCTGGCCGGTTCGGGATGCCGGTTTGAAAGGCGGGACCGGTGTAATCTCCAGCCTCGTGCCGTTGCGAGTTTGCCGTGTCGCGTATTCGGAAACCATCTTGGCGTACCGAGTCCGTTGGTCCTCAAAAGGCAGGCGGGCAATCTCCCCTGAGAGGGACGCCGGAACTGATCCACTCATGATGTCAGTCGGAGACGTTGGTTGATGTGGTGGGTTGTGCGGTCGTTGGCAATCCCAGGCGGAGGG
>OMJT01000159.1 GCA_900299415.1 Opitutales bacterium | reverse complement strand
TTCCCTCCGCCAGAGATGGACAACCAGCGTCAGTCGTATCAACCTCAACACATCACCCAGACCGAACCTAAGGGTGCCTCGAAAATCCGGACCCGCTCACCTGCGCCGCCTCCATCGCCGGGATGGAGAATGCGCGCGTCGGCGCCACCTCCGCCGCGGCGAGCGGCCCCACGGCCTCGCCGAGCCAAAGCACCAGCAGGGCGGCGAGCAGGCCATGCAACGCGCCCGGCGGTCGGCAAACGGCGCCAACAGAGGGGATGGAGACTGGGGTCAAGGTTTGCCCGGGGGGAGGCGACGGAGGGGTTCGTTTCCGCTGTCCGAAACCCTCACCCGGACCGGCCCTAGGGTCAACGGGCCAGTGCCGGGGAGACCGATGAAAAAAGGCCCTCCACGGGGAGGGCCTTGAGAATCCAGGGGTGGGCCTCCCGGAGGGGAGGCCCGACCTCCTCAAGGCCCGAAGAAGCCGGCGCCACCCGCCCGGCCACCGGCGCGGCCGCCGCCACCGCCGCCCGCCGGGAAAGCGGCGAGGATGGCGGAGAGCTCGGCATCGGCCTTCTCGGAATCGGTGAGCGTGGCCAGCGCCGCGGTGCGGACCTGGCCCATCGGGCCGGCGTTGCCGGCGAGGGCCGGGCGGCGGTTCACGCGCTCGAACCACTCCCGGTAGTTGTACAGGAAGTTGTCGTTCGAGTGGTCGTCGTTGAACCACTTGAAGTAATCCTTGCGCAGGGCGGCGGTCCACCCGGTCTTCACGTTGCGGATGTTGTACCGGTAGGCGAAGTTCTCCTGGTAGATGCGCGAGCGGGCGATCACGGTCATGGTCTTCGGCACCGCGGTCGGGGCGTCGAAGTACGCGAGGAGCTGCGACGACTCCGTGTTGAGCTCAAAGGTGGGCCCGGGGAAGATCGAGTCCACGTCGGCGATGATGCGCGTGCTGGCGGCGTCGGAGGGCCGGCCGTTGCGGCTGATGGCCACCTCGTAGACGCGGAGCTTCCGGATTTTCAGCGTGTCGGGGAGCGACTGGAGCGGGAAACGATCGAGCGACGTGTACAGCGGCTCGGCCGATTCCTTGCCGCCGACGCGGGCGAGGGCCAGCAGGGCCTCGAGCGCGGTGGCGGCGTCGGGCTCCGCCAGCGCGCGGGCCTTCCAGGCGTTGGGCGAGACGGTCTCGAGCGCGACGCGGGCGGCGTAGCGGATCGGGCGGTCCTCGTCGCCGAGGTAGGGCCACGCGGCTGCGACGGCCTTCGGGTCCTCGCGGGTCCAGTGGAAGGCCTCGAGGTCATGGCGGACCTTGCGCGCGGCGGCGCCATCCGTGTTGGCGTAGCTCACCTTGGCGGTCGGCAGGCTACCGGTGTAGGTGACGCGCATCAGGTAGGACTGCGTGCCGCGGTTGCCGATCACATAGTAGAAGCTCCCGTCCTTGGTCACGAGCAGGTCAGTGACGTTGTGCGCGGTGGTCTGGACGTTGCCGAAGAGGGATTTCGGCTGCGCGAAGTACTCCATCGAGGTGACGGTGTAGCCGCTGCCCACGGGCTTGATGTGCAGCGCCATGATCCGGCCGTAGTTGTTGTCGGCGATGAAGAGCGCCTTCTGGTACTCGGCGGGGAACTTGGTGTTGTAACCGAAGGTAACTCCGACCGGGCTGCCGAGGCCGATGTTGAACAGGGGGGGCGTGGCGTCCTCGTACCACTCGGGATACTTGCCGCTGTCGCCGCCGGAGCGGTGGCCGAAGTTGGCCGCGCTCTGCACCCACATCACGCGGGTCGGGGTATACCACGGCACGCCCACCTCGGGCTCGTGGTCGCTGTCGTAGGTGAAGATTTCACCGTCGCCGTTGAAGGCGAAGTGGAGCGGGTTGCGCAGGCCGGCCGCAAAGAGGTTGAAATCGTGGGCGTTGAGATCCATCCGCCCGATCCAGCCGCCATAGCCGTAACGGCCGGCGTCATGGGCGTCGGCCGGGCTCGTGCGGCTCTGGCCATTCCCGCGACCGAAGGCCGAGCCGAGCGTCGGGACGACGCGGTCATCGGCGAGGTGGCGCACCGGCGAGTTCGGCGACACCTGTTCGGGGAAGTAGACCATGTTGCCGTTGATCATGTAGAGGTGCTTCCCGTCCGGGGAGGGCACGATGTCGTGCACGCCGTGGTCGCTGTGGCCGCCCTCGGTGCCGTCGAGCCAGAGGAGCGTCTCGACCTTGCTGAAGCTGCCGTCCTCGGTGGGATCGCTCAGGCGCTGGATGCCCATGTCGCCCGCGTCGCAGCAGAAGGTGGGGTTGGGCTTGGTGTAGACGAGGTTGTCGCCGCGTCCGCCGCCGACGTAGAGGCTGCCGTTGATCCACTCGGAACCCATGGCCTCGGAGACCGGGGTATAAATCGTTTCATTCTTCGCCACCTGGCCGTTGGCATCGAGGGTGAGGCGGGTGAAGGGCTGCTGTTCGTTCGCGCCAAGGATGAGGCGGCCCTGACTGTCCTCCGTGACGCTGATCCAGGTGCCTTGGACGGGACGATTGGCGCGGGCAACGATCTCCACCTTGAAACCGGGCAGGGTCTGGATGACCTCGTTGGCATCGGCGGGATAGTTATTGTTGCCCACCGCGCCGCGACCGCCAGCGGTCGCGAGGACCGTCGGGGAAAGCGTTGCGGTCAGGGTCGGAAGTTGGCGCACCTGCAGGCCGGAGAGGCGGGCCGGCGTGGCCTGGATCTTCGCCGTCTCATCGGCGCGGGCGCTGGCGAGGGCCTGCTCGGCAGCAGCGAGCGCCGCCACCTTTTCAACGATGGTGGCTGGAGCGGTCAGTGACGCCTCGAGCACGGCGGTGCGCGCGGCCGTCACCGCGTCGACCCGCGGCTGGACCGCGACGACCATGGCGTTGATGGCGGTCTGCTGGGCGGCGCTGGGCATGACGAGCGCGGAGCGCGGCGTCACCGTCGGATAGGTCCGGGCGAGGTCGCCGCCCGTCTGGGCGAGGACGACCGCCGGCGCGGCCACGAGCAGCGAGGCCGCGAGAATGCGGGTAAGGGAACGGATGGAATCGTTCATGAGGTTAGGGATGGTGGGGGCGAGGGAACGGATGGGTTATTTCTTGGAATAGACCGGGGCGTCGGGATTGCCGCCGGAGTCGAGAAAGGCGAGGAGGTCGAGGATCTGGTCCTTGGTGAAGGCATTGAGCAGGCCAACGGGCATAGGCGAGACGGGTGAGTTTTCCTCGGAGACGATGTCGGCCTCCGGGATCTCGATCACGGCGTCGGGGGCCGCCACCGAGACGGCGATGCGGTACTTCTTGTCCTTCACTTCCCGGAGCATGCCGGGGATGACGGTCCCGTTCTTGAGCTTGAAGTTAGTGAAGTAGTACTGGCCGTTGATGGTGGCGGAGGGCTCGAGGATGGAGCGGAGGATTTCCTCGCGGGCAAACTTGGTGCCGACCGGCGTAAGGTCAGGCGCCAGTCCGGAACCTTCCCAAAACGTGCTGAACGAATGGCAGGCGCCGCAGGACGCCGCGTTGAACACGCGGCCGCCGTTGCGGTAATTCCGGTCCGGCCCAAGGTTGTCGATGAAGGGCAGGAGGTCCTCCATGGTCCACGCCTTGGAGAACGGCACCGGGGGTTCCGCCGGGGCCGCCGCCGCGGGCTGGGCCGGCTCGGCCGGGGCCGGAGCCTTCGCCGGGGGATTCCCGGCCGGGGACGGCGCGGACGACTGCGCGGCGAGGAAGGCCGGCAGGAGCAGGACAAGCAGCAACAGGGGGGAACGGGAAGGAGTCACGGAGTCAGGTTGAGGAAACGGAGATGGGCTGGCCAGCGGCGACTGGGGATGGACTTGAAATCGGCGGTTCACCAAAGGGGAAACGGCCGGGAGCATGAGCTGCTCCCGGCCGTCATCTGACATAACCCCTGAGCGGGTCCGGATTTTCGAGGCACCCTTAGGTTCGGTCTGGGTGATGTGTTGAGGTTGATACGACTGACGCTGGTTGTCCATCT
>OMJT01000158.1 GCA_900299415.1 Opitutales bacterium | reverse complement strand
GCGGGGGCGGGGGCCGGCGGGGGCATGCCCCCGGGGGGGGGAGCCGGGGGCGCCGCCGGCGGGGGGTCGGGGGGGGGGGGGGCCGCGGGCGCGGCGGGGGGCGTGGACTGGGGTTTTTTCCCGAAAAAACGATCGAACAGCCCCATCCCCCGAAAAAACCGCCGCCCCCGCCGCTGGCGAAGCTATTTCTGGCGGACCCGGACCGGCCGTTAATCGCGGTTGTTCAGGACCACAAAAGTCATCATGGTCGCGCTCCGCCCTTCCCCCCATGCTCTACGTCCTCGACCATCCCCTCGCGGTGCATGCCATCACGCACCTGCGCGACGAGACCACGAAGCCGGCCACGTTCCGCACCCTCGCTTACCAGATCGGGCTGCTGCTCGCGGTCGAGGCCACGCGCGACCTCTCTCTGAAGGACAAGGCGATCCAGACACCCCTCGAGCCACATACCGGCCGCGTGCTGGCGCAGCAGCCGCTCGTCGTGGTGCCGATCCTGCGGGCGGGACTGGGGATGGTGCAGCCGTTCCTCGATATCTTTCCCGACGTGAGCGTGGGCTACGTGGGCCTCGAGCGCGACCATGCCACGGCCAAGGCTTCGAGCTACTACTGCAAGCTCCCGCCGCTCACCGGCTGCCGCGTGTTCGTCGTTGACCCGATGCTCGCCACGGGCGGTTCGGCAGCGCAGGCCCTCGGACTCGTGAAGCAGCACGGCGCGGTCGACCCGCGGCTCGTCTGCATCGTCGCCGCCCCCGAGGGCGTGGCCGAGGTCGAGCGCCAGCACCCCGGCACCCACATCCACGTCGCGGCTCTCGACCGCGAGCTCAACTCCCGGAAATACATCCTACCGGGGCTGGGTGATTTCGGGGACCGGCTCTACGGGACCTGAGGCCGTGTCGACCCCGGAGAGTGTAACCGCGGATTACACGGATAACGCGGATGCCTTGGTGGCCGAACCCTAATCCGTGCGATCCGTGTAATCCGTGGTTAAACTTTCTGATGCTACCGAAAACCATGCGCGCCGAGTCTTTTAAAGCCGTCCTGAAGAAAACCGTCGGCTATCGCTACCTCCTCCACGTGCCGGAGGGCGTGGCGTACGAGCCACGAAAGCGCTGGCCGCTGCTGCTGTTCCTGCACGGGATCGGCGAGCGCGGCCGCGCGCCGTGGACGGTGGCGAAGAACGGGCCGCCGCGTTTGCTGGCCGCGCGGACGAAACGCCGCGGGGCGTTCCGCCGGCACAGCGATGCGGCCGCCGATCGGCTCGCGGAGAACTTCATCGTCGTCTCGCCGCAGTGCCCGCCGGGTGAGGTCTGGGATTCCGACACGCTACTGGCCCTGATCGACGAGGTATCCGCCCGGCAACGGATCGACGCGCGCCGCGTTTACCTCACCGGACTGAGCATGGGCGGCTTCGGCAGCTGGGCGCTGGCCGCCCGGAATCCCGAGCGCTTCGCCGCGGTCGTGCCGGTCTGCGGCGGCGGGCTGCCGCTCGGCATCGTGTCCCTGAATCCCAGGAAGAAGGCCGCCCTGCGCCACCTGCCGTTCTGGGTGTTTCACGGCGCGAAGGACCGGATCGTGCCGCTCGCGGCCTCGGAAGGAATGGTCGGCGCCCTCAAGGAAGCTGGCGTGAAACGGGTGAAGTTTACCATCTACCCCGACGCCGGCCACGACTCTTGGACGGAGACGTACGCGAACTTGAAGCTGTACGAATGGCTGCTGGGGCAGCGGCGGTGACAATTGCGGCCGGCTCGTCGAGCCAGCCCTACCTTCCAAACCATGATCGCGGTCGGGCCAGCGGCCCGATTCTACCTCATTCGAGCTGATAGTCCTTGTGCGCGAGGTGGTAGTCGAGCGTGAGCTTGATCGCCGTCTTCAGGTCGACCTTCGGGTTCCAGCCGAGCTGCTTTTTCGCGTTTGCGATCGAGGGGACGCGCTTGTGGATGTCCTGGTAGTATTTTCCGAAGTACTTCCCTGAGGGTACCACGACGACCTTGGCCTTGCGGGCGTGCTCGGCGTACTCGGCGTACTGCTTGAACGCAGCGATGATGTACTTCGCGAGCTGGGCGACGCTTACGTCGTTCTTGGGGTTGCCGAGGTTGAAGATCTGGCGCGAGGCGCGGCCGCCCTTGTTCTCGATGATGCGGAGGAGCGCATCGACGCCATCGTCGATGAAGGTGAAGGAGCGGCTCTGTTTCCCGCCGTCGACGAGCTGGATCGGTTTCTGGAAAATGACGTTCGAGATGAACTGGGTGAAGAGGCGCGAGCTGCCCTCCTTGGCCTCGAAGACGTTGTCGAGCTTGGGCCCGATCCAGTTGAACGGGCGGAACAGCGTGTAGTCCACGCCGTCGCGCACGCCGTAGGCATAGATCACGCGGTCAAGGAGCTGTTTCGAGCAGGCGTAGATCCAACGCTGCTTGTCAATCGGTCCATAGACCATGTTGGTACGCTGCTCGTCGAGCTCAGGGTCGGGCGACATGCCGTAGACTTCGGAGGTCGAGGGGAAGATGATCCGCTTCTTGTACTTCACGCACTGGCGGACGACCGCGAGGTTGGACTCGAAATCGAGCTCGAAGACGCGGAGCGGGTCCTTCACGTACTGTGCCGGGTTGGCGATGGCGACGAGCGGGAGGACGGCGTCGCACTTCTTCACGTGGTACTCGATCCACTCGCGCGAGATCATCACGTCGCCCTCGACGAACTTGAAGCGCGGGTGCCCGAGGCAGTTGCCCAGCTTGTGGTCGCCGACATCCATGCCGTACACCTCCCATTCCTTCTGCTTGAGGATCGCGTGGGTCAGCGAGCTGCCGATGAAACCGTTGGCACCGAGGATGAGGACCTTGAGGGGCATAAGGCAGAGGGAGAACGCTCAACGTTTAACGTTCAACGCTGAACGCTCAAGCCGGACCCGGAGTGAGGTTTTGGCCGACCCGCAGTGCCGTCGGGCCGGTGCCGCGCCACTCTGTGCGGGTGAGCTCGAGCGCGCCGTCGGCGGTGGCGACGATGAGCGGGGCAACGGACAGGATCTCACCGGGCCTGCCGCGTTTGCCGGCCGCGGCCGGCGAGTCGGACTCGCCCCACCAGACCATCAGGCGCGACGTGCCGACATCAATGAAGGCGCCGGGATAGGGATCGGTTACGGCGCGGATGAGGTTGAAGATATCGACGGACGACTTGCTCCAGTCGATGCGTCCATCCTCGGGACGGCGGCCACCGAAGTACGTAGCCTGCCCCTCATCCTGTGGGGTTTCCTTCGCCGTGCCGGCGAGGAGCGCGTCGATCTGCCGGGCGAGCACGCGGCGGGCGCAGGGCAAAACTTTTCGAAAGGCCTGCTCGGCGGTGTCGCGCGGGCCGATATCCACGCCCTCCTGGTCCACGACCGCGCCGGCGTCGGGCGCCTTCACCATCCGGTGCAGGCTCATGCCGATGCGCGGCTCGCCGTGGAGTACGGCCCAGTTGATCGGCGCGCGGCCGCGGTACTTCGGGAGAAGCGAGCCGTGCATGTTCCAGGCGCCGAGCCGGGCGAGCGCGAGGACGCGGGTGCTGATCATGTTCCGGTAGTACACCGAGAGGATCAGGTCGGGCCGGAGCGCCTCGAGCTGCGCGAGGACCTCGGGGGAGTTCAGCTTCTCCGGCGTGAAGACAGGCACGCCCTTCTCCCGGGCGGCGATCGCCGGGGTCTTGAACCAGATCTTCTCGTGCGGGTTGTCCTCGTGGGTGCAGAGCGCCACGACGTTATCGCCACGCTCGAGCAGGAGCGACAGGCACTCGTAACCAACCTCGCTGTAACCGAAAAAGAGGATCCGGGGTTTGGACATGTGGGGGAAGCGTGGGGCAAGGCCCGGCAGGCGTCACGGAACTTTCCCGCCGGACCCGGCCAGCCGGCGGCCCAGGGCAATTCCCGGTCGCTCGATCCAGCGCTCAGTGACGGCGGCCACGAACGCCGTGATCCCCACCGTGAGGGCGAAGATCAGGATTTGGCGCGAGACCGCCCAGGCATTCCAAACTGGGGACGCAAACAGGTGGCGGGTCACCAGGTAGACCACGGCGGAATGGAACAGGTAGATCGAAAAGGAGAGCCGCCCGAGTTGCTGCAGCCAGCCGGCGGACAGGGCCGGCCACTGGGCGAACACCTCCAAAAGCAGCACGAACGCCAGGCCGGACACCGAGGGAAGCAGCACGAACGCATAGGGCAGGCTCGACTGCTCCAAGGCCATGGCTCCCGCCGTCAGCACCGCAAACCCGGCGAGGGCGACGGGCCGGGTCGGTCGCCACCAGCCCTCCCGCCGGACAAAGTACGCCACGAGCCCAGCCATGAACACCGGGAGTTGGTTCGCCAGGTTGAAGTAGAGAGACGTGCTATTGAGGACCGCGATCAGGAATCCGTCAGTCAGCCAGGAGTAGAATGCCAGAGTGGCGGCAAAGCATCCCACCCAGGCCAGCGCCCAAGGCCCCAGTCCCCGCCGGCCGAACCAGGCCACCAACCGGAAAGCCGGCGGAAAGAAGAGGAGATAGGGAGGGCACACGACTGTAATCCAGTCACTAGATTATTTCGTAT
>OMJT01000157.1 GCA_900299415.1 Opitutales bacterium | reverse complement strand
GCGACCGCGGCGATGGCGGCCTCGGGGTCGAGGTCGCCGACCAGCGCGATCTCCAGCGGGCCGGCCGTGAGCTGGGGCGTGAGCCAGGCCTTCACCTCGTCAACCGTACGCTTTTGCAGTTCGGCCTTCGCCGGCATGCCGAAGCGCGGGTCGCCGCTGGCGAGCCGGCGCGTGACCTCGAGCTGCAGCGGGCCGCTCGGCGTGTGCTCAAGCTCGGTGTAAGTCTCGTCCTGCGCCTTGAGGGCCTGGCGCACCGCTTCAGGACGGTAGCCGGGATCGGTGAGGTGGGCGCCGATGAGCTGGAGCTCGAGAAGGAGGTCGGCACGGTTCGTCGCGGCATTGACGGTCAGGGCGTCGGACGCGACCCGGAAGCCAAAGCCGGTATTGTGGCCGGCCAGGAGGCGATTGAGGTCGTCGGCGCTGTGCTTCCCGAGCCCGCCCGCCGTGAAGATGCTGCCGGCGAAGTAGGCGAGGCCCGGCTGGTCCTTCGGCTCCGTGAGCAGGCCGGTGCCAACGCGCACGCTGACCTGGATGCGTCCGGCCTCAAAGTCCGTGGCCTTGACGTTGAGGCGGACGCCGTTCGCGAAGGTCACGAGGGTGAGGCCGAGGTCGGCGACTGACTCGCGCTTCGCGACGGTGCCGGCGGGACCGAAGTCGGCGTAGCCCCAGGCCTGCTCGGCGCGGGCCTCGGGTGCGGCGACCGGCACGGCGCGGGAGTTGTTGTACACCGAGAGGGCCTGGGCTTCGACGGTGGCTGCGTCGGGCGTGGCGTTGCCCGGCAGCGGAGCGCGGCCGGCGACGAAGAGGTTGCGATGCGGGGCTGACCAGGCCGTGCGAAAGGCGGCGGTGCATTCCGCAGGCGTGAGCGCGGCGAGCGCGGGGCCGAGCAAGGCGAGGTTGTCCTCGGGCGAGAGGGAGACTTCCTTGGCCATGAGCGACGACGCGAGCGCGCCGGCCAGGTTGGCAGAACGCCGGGTGGCGGCGGTCTTCACCGCCTGCTCCAGCCGGTTGTGATAGTTGGCCACGACCTCCTGCAGTTCACCCGCCTGAAAACCATGCTCGAGCACGCGGCGAACTTCCTTCTCGGCGAGCGCGAGAGCGTCGCGCCAGCGGGCGGGCTCCGTGGTGAGCTCGATGCCGGTGCTGCGGAAAAAGTCGTATTCCTCGTTCGAGTAGCTGTCGCCGGAGGTGAACGGCGCATTTTCCTGCTTCGCCAGCAGCTCGAGGCGGTGATCGAGCATCGAGAAGGCGAGCGTCCGCGGGAGATTGCGCAGCCGGCGCGCGGCGGTGTCGGGCTCGCCGGCGTACGGCTCCATGACCGAGATGCCGACGGTCGTGGCGGGGGCCTCGGGCTCCGGATGGAATTTCACCCGCAGCCCCGGGGCGGGATCGATGCGTCCGAGTCCGGGTTTCGGGCGCGCCGGAGCGCGAGCGGTGAGGCCGCCGAAGGCCGTCCTGATTTGCGACTCGACCGCGGCCGGGTCGATGTCGCCCACCACGAGTACGGTCATCAGCTCGGGTCGGTACCAGGTGTCGTAGAAGTCCGTGAAGGCCGGCCGGTCGGCCCGCTCGAGCACGTCCTTAATCCCGATCGGCAGGCGCTGCGGGAACAATGTGGTGCCGAGCTCGAACTCATAGCCGGCCACGCCGGTGCGGTATTCCACCGAGTCCCGGGTCCGCATCTCGCTGAGGACCACCCCCCGCTCGGCGTCGATCTCCCGCGGCTGGAGCAGGAGTCCGCCGGCGTAGTCGGCGAGCACCTGGAAGCCCTCGGCGAGGGTGGGGGCGCGGGTGTTGGGCAGTTCAAGCAGGTAGAGCGTGCGGTCAAAGCTGGTGCTGGCATTGGTGTCGCCGCCGAAATTCATGCCCATCCCCTGGAAGAATTCCACGAGCGTGCCGGCCGCGTAGTGCGTGCTGCCGTTGAACGCGAGATGCTCGAGAAAATGGGCGAGACCGCGCTGCGCATCCGTCTCCTGCAACGACCCGGCCGCGACCAGCAGGCGGAGCGAGGCGCGGTCGCGCGGCTCCTGATTGGGACGGACCACATAACGCAGTCCATTTGGCAGGGTACCGAAGCGGAGCGCGGGGTCGGGTTTCAGGTCGCTGCCCTCGTGCGGCCACGGGGCTGCGGCGGCGAAGATTGCGGGAACGGCGAGGACCAGGGCGAGGCAGGCAAGGAGGCGGCGCAACATGGGGATTGGGGGTGGGATGGGGAATCGGGCCGAAAATTCCGGGCGACCGTCCAGGCATACACTCAACCTGCAACGTTCCACGCTCAACGCTCAAGTGGCCGGCTCCTTGAGCGTTGGGCATTGAAGAAAGTTGAGCGTTGAGGGTTTGCTCCGGTTCGCGGAAACATGCGCGCACCATGCTCTGGCTTTACCGACTCCTGTTCGCCCCGGTGTGCCTTATCCTGGCCCCGGTCTACCTGCGGCGGATGTGGCGGCGCGGGGGGTATCAGGATCGCTTCGGCGACCGCTTCGGCGCCGTGGGTCTCGGGCCGCGGCGCCCCGGCGTGCGGCGGGTCTGGCTCCAGGCCGTGAGTGTGGGCGAGATGCTCGCGATCGGCCCGCTGCTGCAGGCGCTGCGGGCGGACGGGATCGAGGTCTACCTGACCACGACGACCAGCACCGGCTACCGGCTGGCGTGCGACCGCTATACGGGCCTGGTGTCGGCCGTGGGCTACTTCCCGCTCGACTGGTGGATCTTTACGCGGCGCGCTTGGCGCCGGATCGCACCTGACTTGGCGATATTGACTGAAGGCGAGCGCTGGCCGGAGTTCCTGCACCAGGCGCGGGTGCGCGGAGTGCCGGTCCTTGCGGTGAACGCCCGCATTTCCGACCGTAGCCACCGCCGCATGCTGGCCGTGCGCCCTGTGGTGCGGCCGCTGCTGGCCGGGCTCACCCATGTGCTCGCTGCCGCGGAGCTCGATGCAGCCCGCTTCCGCCAGCTCGGCTTGCCGGCCGAAAGCATCGAGGTGCTGGGCAACATCAAGCTCGACGTCGCCATCCCGCCGCTGGCCGACGGCGAGTTCGCCCGACTGCGGCGCGAGCTCGGCCTGGCCGACGGCCCGGTGCTGCTCGGCAGCTCCACCTGGCCGGGCGAGGAGGCCGCGCTCG
>OMJT01000156.1 GCA_900299415.1 Opitutales bacterium | reverse complement strand
CTGAACAACATGGGCCTGCTCGAGCTGAACCGGAACCAGCCGCAGGCGGCGATCGGCTATTTCGAGCAGACCTTGAAGTACCGGCCGAAGGATCCCGAGCCCGAGAACAACCTCGGCGCGGCGCTGCAGCGCCTGGGGCGCAATCGTGAGGCCATCCCCCATTTTGAGGCGGCGATCCGCAAATGGCCGCAATATGCCAATGCCTATTACAATCTCGGCAACGCGCACTTCAA
Source organism: Opitutales bacterium (assembly GCA_900299415.1). Lineage (GTDB taxonomy): Bacteria > Verrucomicrobiota > Verrucomicrobiia > Opitutales > Opitutaceae > CAIYFD01. The sequence continues at coordinate 3,147 of OMJT01000156.1, read as the reverse complement.
TGAGGGGCGCATGGCCGAGGCCGTCGCGAGCTTCACCGAGGCCATCCGCCTCCAGCCCGCCCAGACCGGCGCCCGCCACAATCTTGGCGTCGCCCTGATCCAGCTCGGGCGCCTCGATGACGCGATCACCCAGTTCGAGGGGGCGCTGGCCGTCCGGCCCGACTATCCCGAGGCCCATCACAGCCTCGGCCTGGTGCTGGCCCGGCTCGAGCGCTATCCGCAGGCGCTGCCGCACCTGCGCGCCGCGGTCACCCTGCGGCCCGACTCGGCCGAGTGGGCGATGGACCTGGCGCTCGCCCTGACCGGTGCCCAGCAACTGCCCGAGGCGATCTCGGCCTTCCAGCGTGCACAGGCCCTGAGGCCGGACTCGTCGGACATCCGCCTGAAGTTTGCCCTCACGCTCATGATGGCCGGCCGCGAAACCGAGGCCATGGAGCAGAACCGCGAGGGGCGGCGGCTGCGTGATCTCGGGCGCTGAGTGCGACGCCATGGACACTCAAGCAGGCAGCCGGGGCGGTGCGACAGGCTGGACGAGGTTTTTCCCGCTGCTGCTGGTGCTCGCCGCCGTCGCGGCTTATGCGAACAGTTTTTCCGGCGTGTTCCTCTACGACGACCATGGGTCGATCGTGGAGAATACGACGATCCGTTCGCTCTGGCCGCCGGGAACGGTGCTGTCTCCGCCGCGCACGGATGGACTGACGGTCAGCGGTCGTCCGGTCCTGAACGTCACCTTCGCGGTGAACCACGCCGTCGGCCAGCTCCGCCCGTGGGGCTACCACGCGGTCAACCTCGGGATCCACGCCGGCGTCGCGCTGCTGCTCTACGGACTTGTGCGGCGGCTGCCGGGAACTGGCCGGGAGGCGCTCGCGTTCGCCGTGGCGCTGCTCTGGCTGTTGCATCCCCTGCAGACGGAGGCGGTCACCTATGTCGTGCAGCGCGCCGAGTCGCTCATGGGGTTTTTCTACCTGCTCACGCTCTACGCCTTCGTCCGCGGCGCGGGCGCCGAACGCCCGCTGGGGTGGTGGGTGCTGTGCGTGACTGCGTGCGTGCTCGGCATGGGGACCAAGGAAGTGATGGTGTCCGCCCCGCTGGTGGTGCTATTGCTGGATGGAACCTGCTTCGCCGCGGGATTTGGCGAGGCGTGGCGTCGGCGTCGCGGCCTGTACCTTGCGCTCGCCGCGAGCTGGGTGCCGCTGGTGCTGCTGGTCCTGAGTCTGGGTGGCAACCGCGGCGGCTCGATCGGAGCCGGTCTGGGACTCGATTGGTGGGGGCACTGGTTGACGCAGTTCCGTTCGGTCGGGCACTACCTTGGGCTGACCTTCTGGCCGCATCCCCTGATCTTCGACTACGGCGCGGAACGGGTGTCCGGTCCCGGCGAGGTCTGGTTGCAAATCCTCCTCCTCGGCGCCCTCGTGGCCGGCACGGGTTGGGCGCTGCACCGGCGCAGGCTCGAAGGTGTGCTTGGGGCGTGGTTCTTCGCGGTGCTGGCGCCGACGTCGCTGCTCCCCGGGCCGATCCAGATGACCGTGGAGCACCGGATGTACCTCGCGCTGGCGCCCCTGCTGCTGGCCCTCGGCCTCGCGGCACAACGCCTCCTCGGCCCGCGCGTGGTGCTGGCCGCCCTGCTCGCGGCGGTGCCGTGCGGCGTGCTCACGTGGGCCCGGAACCGCGATTACCGGAGCGAGGAAGTGATGTGGGCCGATACCGCGGCGAAAAAGCCGGACAATGCCCAGGCCCGCTACAATCACGGCGCGTCGCTCTTCGAGTCCGGACAGGTCGCGGCGGCGATTCCCGAGTACGAGGCGTCCATCCGCCTCCGGGCGGGCGTGAAGGACCAGCCTGACCACAACAACCTCGCCGTCGCACTGGCGGCGCTTGGGCGCTACCGCGAGGCGATTCCGCATTACGAGGCGGCCCTGCGCGGGCCCAAGCCCAACCCGGAGGTGACCTACAACCTCGGCCTGGCGCTCTACCAGATGGGCGACGATACCGCGGCACTGGCGCGCTTCGAGGAGGCGGTGCGGCTCAAGCCGGACTATGGTTCGGCCTGGAACATGCAGGGGCTCGCGCTCATCTCGATGAACCGCCTGCCCGACGCGGTCGCGCGTTTCGAGGAGGGCCTGCGCCGGGTCGGCCCCTTTGCGGACCTCTACAGCAATCTCGGGCTTACGCTCATGAAGCTCAACCGCCCGGCCGAGGGCGTGGTCCAGCTCGAGGCGGCGGCCAAGCTGCTGCCGGGGTTCCCGCCCTTCCAGAGCAACCTCGGCATCGCGCTGGCCAAGGCCGGCCAGCTGCCGGAGGCGGCGGCGCGTTTCCGGGAGGCGATCCGGCTGCAGCCCGACGATCCCGATGCCCGGCTCAAGCTCGGCACCGTGCTCCAGCAGTCTGGCCAGACCGCGGAGGCGCTCGCAGCCTATGAGGAAATGGTCCGACGCCTCCCCAACAACGCCGACGGCCACGAGGCGCTGGCCCAGCTGCTGAGCCGCACGCCGGGGCGGGAGATCGACGCCGCGCGGCAGTTCGCGGAGGCGCAGCGCTTGCGGGAGAAGCGATGAGACGGAAGGTCATGGCTGCTCCCGGACCCGCCGCTCGCGGCAGGCCGCGCTGGCTGGCCCCGGCGCTCGCGTTTTTCGCCGCGGTGGTCGTCTACCTGCCGGCCCTGGGCAATGACTTCGTCTGGAACGACCCAGACTACGTCACGAAGCCCGCGCTGCAGTCCCTGGCGGGACTCGGGCGCATCTGGACCGAACTCGGCGCGACCGAGCAGTACTATCCGCTCCTGCACACGTTCTTCTGGCTCCAGCACCGGGTCTTCGGCGTCGACCCGTTGTACTACCACGTCGTAAACGTGCTGCTGCACGCGGCCTGCGCGGCGCTGCTCGTGCTGGTGGTGCGGCGGCTGTTCGAGCCGGAGGGACCGAGGGACCGAGGGGCAGAGGGACAGAGGGGCGGAGGAGCGGAGGAGCGGAAGTCGGATCCTCAGTCCCTCGGATCCTCGGCACCTCAGGCGAGCAGCAACGCGATCGCGTTGCTCGCCGGCCTGATCTTCGCGGTCCACCCGGTGTATGTGGAGTCGGTGGCGTGGATCTCCGAACAGAAGAACACGTTCTCGCTCTTCTGGTACCTGCTCGCGGGGCTCGTTTACCT
>OMJT01000155.1 GCA_900299415.1 Opitutales bacterium | reverse complement strand
TTCTGCCGCCCATGGCTGGGCGGCGTGATCTTGATCTTCATGTGGACTCCTTCGGGTTTGGTACCCGGTCCACTGTCCGTCAAATCAGGTGAACCCTAGCCACTTTTTTTAAAAAATACAGCAAGGTGAAAGATTGCCCCCCCCTTTTTTTCGTTTTGGGGGGGGTGATGAACTCATCCTCTCTTGCCCTGCCGGCCCGGTCATTCGGGGCGCGGCCGTCTGATCCAACCCCTGCGGGCGCCACGCGCCGGCAACGGACCTTCACGGTCGTGGACTTGATCCGCGATGCAACCCTGTCCCTAGTCCAGCGGTTTCTCGGCTCTCACGATTCCAGGGGACACAAACTGGCCCGTACGGTGGAAGCTGCCAGCGCCGAAGTGCACGGCGAAGGCGGAGGCAACGAGAAGGAACGGCTCCGGGCGGCGCGCCAGCACCTGACGGACCTCGTAACGGTTTACGAGAATTACCTTAGCCAGAGCCGTTTACGCCAATGGCGAAAGGACGACCCGGAGGCCCGGGCCGTTCGCACTGTGGGACAACGGGCCGCGGTGGGCCAGATCGGGTACCGTGCCCCCGCTGGCGTCGAAACTTACCGTGACTGGCTTGAGCAACCCGACGCGAGTGTGGTGGCGAACACGATCCTCTGCCTGATCCACCAAGCCAACTACATGCTCGACCGGCAAATCAGGCTCCTCGACCAAGGTTTTCGGCCCGAGCCCGGTACCAGCCCTGGTTCGGGGCCGGCCGGGGCGGAGTCCCCTGCCCCTGCCGAGCCGGTGCCGGCGTGCCCGGTGTGCAACCTGCCGATGATCGCACGTACCGCCAGACGCGGCCCGCGGGCCGGAGCCGGTTTCTGGGGCTGCACGGCGTATCCGCGTTGCCGCGGCATCCGCGATGGCGAAAAAAAGCCGCGGACATTTGTCCGCGGCATTGAAGTGATTCGCTCGCCCGGGGCCTTAGCTGGCCTCGGTGGCCTTGGCTTCCTCCTCGGGGAGTTCAGCGCCGAAGGGCAGCGAGATCTTGAGGTTCTTGTACTTCGGCAGGCCCGTGCCGGCCGGGATCAAGTGACCCATGATCACGTTTTCCTTGAAGCCCTTCAGCATGTCGACCTTGCCGAGCGTCGAGGCGTCGGTGAGGACGCGGGTGGTCTCCTGGAAGGAGGCCGCCGAGATGAAGCTCTCGGTCTCGAGCGAGGCCTTGGTGATGCCGAGCAGGATCGGCTCCGCCTCGGCCGGCTTGCCGCCGGCCTCCTCGATGCGCTTGTTGTCGGCGAGGAACGCGGTGCGGTCGACCTGCTCGCCCCAGAAGTACTCGCTGTCACCGGGGTCGGTGATGCGGACCTTGCGGAGCATCTGGCGGATGATGATCTCGATGTGCTTGTCGTTGATCGTCACGCCCTGCAGGCGGTACACCTCCTGCACCTGCGAGATGAGGAAGTCGTAGAGCGCGGACGGCCCGAGGATCTCAAGGATCTCGTGCGGGTCGGCAGCGCCCTCGGTGAGGTGCTGGCCCTTGTGGACTACGTCGCCGGCCTGCACGATGATGTGCTTGCCGGTGGCGATGAGGTGTTCCTCTTCCTGCGCGGTCTCCTCGTTCTTCACGACGAGCTTGCGCTTGCCGCGGACGGTGCCCTCGAAGGCAACGACGCCGTCGATGCGCGCCATTTCGGCGGCATCCTTCGGCCGGCGGGCCTCGAAGAGCTCGGCCACGCGGGGCAGACCGCCGGTGATGTCCTTGGTCTTGGACGCCTGGCGCGGGGTCTTGGCGAGCAGCGCGCCGGGGGTGATGATGTCACCCTCGTTGACCGCGATCTGCGCGCCGACCGGGATGGAGTACGCGGCGAGGGGTTTGCCCTTCTCGTCGCGGATCTCGATCTGCGGGTTGAGGTCTTCCTTGTGCTCGATGACGATCGTGGCGATGCGGCCCGACGACTCGTCGAGTTCGCGCTTCACCGTCACACCGGGGATCATGTCCTTGAACACGAGCGTGCCGCCCTTCTCGGATAGCACGGGGACGTTGTAGGGATCCCACTGCGCGAGGACCGAGCCCTTCTCGATCTTCTCGCCGTCGGAGACGGGCAGGTACGAGCCGACCACGATATTGTAGGTCTCGAGTTCCTTCTCCTCGGCATCGAGGATCTGGATGGTGCCCGTCTTGTTGAGGACGATGCTGGAGCCGTCGGCAGTGGGCACGAGGCGGAGACCCTTGTACTTGACGCGACCGGTCGAACGCACGCGGATCTCGGGGGTCTTGAACCCGCCCGACGCAACGCCACCGATGTGGAAGGTACGCATCGTGAGCTGGGTGCCTGGCTCACCGATCGACTGGGCGGCGATGATGCCGACCGAGTCACCGATCTTTGCGACCCGGTTGGTCGCGGGGTTGATGCCGTAGCTCTTGCCGTCGATGCCGTACTGGCTGGTCGAGGTCAGGGGCGACATGATCTTCACGCGCTCGATGCCGGCATCCTCGATGCGAGCGGCGATCTCCTCGGTGACGATCTCGCCGGACTTGACGAGGATTTCCGAGGGATTGAGCGGGTTGTGGACGTCGTCGCTGGAGAAGCGGCCGATGATGCGCTCGCGGAGGCCGACGATCTCGTCGTCACCCTCGAAGATGGCCTTCTTCCACACGCCGTCGCGGGTGCCGCAGTCGTCCTCGGCGATGATGACGTCCATGGCCACGTCGCACAGCTTGCGCGTGAGGTAGCCGGCGTCGGCCGTCTTGAGGGCGGTGTCGGCGAGGCCCTTGCGGGCGCCGTGGGTGGAGATGAAGTACTCGAGCACCGTCAGGCCCTCGCGGAACGAGGACAGGATGGGGCGCTCAATGATTTCGCCGGAGGGCTTGGCCATGAGGCCGCGGGTGCCGCAGAGCTGGCGGACCTGCTGTTTGTTGCCGCGGGCGCCAGAGTCCATCATGATGTACACTGGGTTCACCTCGTTCTTGCCCTCGTTGTGCTCGAGCTTGGAGAAGACCTCCTTGGCAATGCGGTCGGTGGCGCCGGTCCAGATGTCGACGACCTTGTTGTAGCGCTCGCCGTCGGTGATGATGCCCTTGTTGAACTGGGCCTCGACCTCGGCGATCTTCTTCCGGGAATCGACGACGATCTCCTTCTTGGAGTCGGGGATGATCATGTCGTCGATGCCGATGGAGATGCCGGCCTGGAAGGCGGTCTGGAAGCCGAGCTCCTTCAGCTTGTCGAGGGTCTCCACGGTGACGTGGTTGCCCGCGATGCGGTAGGTGTTGAGGATGAGGTCGCCCAGCTTGCTCTTCGGGACCGGGAAGTTAACGAAGCCGAGGCCGGCGGGCCAGATCTGGTTGAAGATGACGCGGCCGACGGTGGTGCGGAGCGTCTTCTTCTCCTTGTTGCCGAAGATCGTGTCGTTGCCGTGGTCGCGGTTCGGGATGTCGACCCAGTCGTGCACGCGGAGGGCGCCGTCGGCGCGGGCGTAGAGGACCTCCTGGAGGTCGGCGAGCAGCGGGACGCGCTCGTTCTTCGCCGGCTTCTTGCGCGGCTCGATCGTGAGGTAGTACGCGCCGAGGACGATGTCCTGCGACGGCGTGAGGATCGGCTTGCCCGAGGACGGCGAGAAGATGTTCGACGTCGCCATCATGAGGAGCTTGCACTCCATGATCGCCTCGAGGGAGAGCGGCACGTGCACGGCCATCTGGTCACCGTCGAAGTCGGCGTTGTACGCCGTGCAGACGAGCGGATGGATGCGGATGGCCTCGCCCTCGATGAGCTGGGGCTCAAACGCCTGGATGGAGAGGCGGTGGAGGGTCGGCGCGCGATTGAGCAGCACCGGGTGGCCCTTGGTGACCTCCTCGAGGATGTCCCAGACTTCCGGGGACTTCTTCTCGATCATCTTGCGGGCGCCGCGCACGGTGTGCACGAAGCCGAGCTCCTTGAGGCGGCGGATGATGAACGGCTCGAAGAGGACGAGCGCCATCTTCTTGGGCAGGCCGCACTGGTTGAGTTTGAGCTCGGGGCCGATGACGATGACCGAGCGGCCGGAGTAGTCGACGCGCTTGCCGAGCAGGTTCTGGCGGAAGC
>OMJT01000154.1 GCA_900299415.1 Opitutales bacterium | reverse complement strand
GCGCGGCGCGCTCACCGCCGACGAGATCGCCCAGACCGCCGAGTTCTTCAGCTTCGGCACGAACGACCTCACGCAGACCTGCCTCGGCATGTCGCGCGATGACTCCGGCTCCTTCCTCGCCCCCTACCAGGAGGCCGAGGTCTTCAAGAAGAACCCTTTCGCCTCGGTCGACCAGACCGGCGTGGGTCAGCTGATGAAGATCGCGATCGCGAAGGGCCAGCAGACCCGCCCCGGCATTAAGCTTGGCATCTGCGGCGAGCACGGCGGCGACCCGGACAGCGTGAAGTTCTGCCACAAGATCGGCCTCACGTACGTCTCCTGCAGCCCGTATCGCGTTCCCGTCGCCCGTCTCGCCGCCGCCCAGGCCGCGATCGCCGACGCGAAGAAGTAAGCCAGTCTTCGTCCCTCACTCAAAAGCCCCGGTCTCGCGACCGGGGCTTTTTTGTTGCAGCGTGATGACGGGGATACTGCCTTCTGTCTCGACCGCAGGACTAACGCCGCAGGTGTCAGGAGGGTGTCGGAAAGGTGTCAGGATCGCAGGCCGGAGATGGGTGGCTCATGGGACCCTCATCGATCGCTGATCGATGAGTCCTGGGTACCTGGGCGGACTAGGCACGGAGTTGGCACGGAGGAGATACGGAGCAGGCACGGAGCAGAGCCGGCGATCCGGCCGGCGTCCTCGGTGGATCCTTCCGGGCTGGACACAGGACAGAGGACACTCGGCGAAAGACGGCTTCTGGCTGGATCGGCGGGATGGCTTGGGCGTAGGGGAGCGTTCTGGTTCCCTTTTTCAGGCTGATCGGCCGGTGGGGGGTGGAGAAAAATGGCTTTGCACCACCGAGGGGGAGCTCGCAAAGAGACAGGCGGCCTTACCCCGCGGCTTTTCCGTCGGCTGTCATAACCCTTCATGGAATACCTGTTCGTCGCCTTCGTGCTGCTGCTGCATACCCTTTTCTGGGGATCCGGCGCCGCGATGCTCCTGTTGCCGCGGCCTTGGCGGCGGTACTGGCCGGTGTTCGCCGCGCCGGTGGGCCTGACGCTGCAGTCGCTCGTCGTCTGGGCCGGAGCGTACGCGGGGCTCGAGGGCACCCAGTCCTATGGGCGGGTCTCGCTGATGCTGCCCGTGCTCCTGCTCGGACTCGCCGCCCGCCGGCAACCGGCGGCGCGCTGGGGTGCCGACCTGCGGCGCTTCGCGTGGCTGGGGCTCGGGATGGCCGCGTGCCTCGTGCTCCTCGTTGTGCCGTTAGCCCGGGCGTCGTCGCTCCTCACCACGGTGTCGCTCGGGAGCTGCGACGCCGCCGACTATGCGGCCGGCGCGCGGGTGCTGCTGGAGTTTGCCCGGGGCGAGCGCGGCGGGTTCCTCGGGCAGACCGAGGTGGTGCAAGTGATGTCGGTCGACAACTTCTACGACTTCTGGCTCCGGCTGAACCATTTCACACCATCGGCGCTGATCGCGCTGGCCGGCGCGGTGCTCGGGCGCCAGCCCTTCGAGCTCACGGGCGTGCTCACGGCGGTGCTTGCCGTCTCAGTCCTGCCGGTCGTCTTCTGGATCGCCCGCGCCGGCCTGCGCCACGGGCCGCGCGAGAGCCTCTGGGTGGCCGTGCTCTACGGGCTCAACCCGCTCACGTGGTACGCGGTGTACCATGTGGCGATGGGACAACTGCTGGCGGCGCAGGCGATCGGCGTCCTGACTTGGGCCGGGCTCGAGGTCTGGCGCCGCGGCGCCGGCGCGCGGGCCGGATTGGGCTGGGCGGGCATCCTAGGCGCCGCGTACGTACTGATCCTCGGCAGCTACAACTTCATCATCCTCGTGGCGCTTGTGCCCCTGGTGGCGTTTACGGGCGGACAGGCAGTCTGGACCGGCGCCTGGCGGCGTTTCGGGCAATGGGCCCTGTGGGCGCTTGCGCCGCTTGGGCTCGCGGCGCTGCTGCAGTGGGAGCGCGTGGCGGGGCTGGCGGAGCGGCTCTCGCTGTTCCGCACCTATGACTTCGGCTGGGCGATCCCGGGACTCTCCCCGGAGGGTTGGCTGGGGCTCGTGGCGGCGCCCGCGCTCACGCCGTTCGGCGGCCCGGTCCGCTGGCTTCTCGCCGCTGCGGTGGTTGTGGTGCTGGCGGCCACGCTGCTGCGGACGCGCCACACCCGGCCCGGACGGGCGTTCCTCGCGCTGAGCTTCAGCGTGCCGGTGCTTGTGGGCTACGGCTACCTGCTGCTGCGCGGAGCGCGTTTGGGCACCAATGCCAGCTACGACGCCTACAAGTTGCTCTCGGTGTTCTATCCCGGCCTGCTGGCGTCGCTCTGCCTGTGGCTGAGCCCGGGAACCGATCGCTGGCTCCGCGTCGCGAAGGGGGCGATGCTCGTCCTGGTCTCCGCCCTGAATCTCCAGCTCGCGTGGCAGTTCGCGCGCCGCATGGAGCAGCCGCCGCTGATCGTGGACCGCAACCTCGCGCAGGTGCGCGAGCTCGAGGCGCGGGCCGATATTGACTCGGTTAACGTGCTCAACGACGACATGTGGTCGCGCCTCTGGGCGAATGGCTTCCTGCTCCGCAAGCCGCAGTACTATCGCACCCACACTTACGAGGGCCGGCTCAACACCGAACTGGGCGGCGGCTGGGACCTCAATTCGGGCGTGATCAATCTCCGCCTTCCACCGCCGGGCAGCATCCAGCTCAATCCGGCCGTGGAGGCGATCTCGACACACAGCGACCATTTCGTGCGGTTGCGCTTCGGGGCCGGCTGGTATGACCACGAGCAGGAACCGGCCGGCGGGCAGCCGCTGCGCTGGATGCAGGACCGGGCGGAGGTCGAGGTCGACAATCCACAGGCCGGGCCGCTGCGCCTGCGCTGGCGCCTTGTCGGAATCGCGACTTTGGCCACGCGTGACGTGGAATTTTGGTTCGGCGGCGCGAAATTAAATACGGCACGAATCAACCCGGGCCGCTCGGGCAGTCTGGAGCAAGATATCAAGGTGCCGCCCGGGCACTCGGTCATCGAGCTCCGCACGCCACAACCGCTAACCGTTCCGGGCCGGGGCGACAACCGCAGCCTTGGGGCGATGATTCACGGCATCGACGTGGAAGTGATGCCATAGTGCCGTGGTTGGGTTGCCTCGGCGAAGCGACCCTGCCCTAGGACGAAAACTAGCCTCTTTACGGTCCGTAGTAGTTCTGCCGAATCTGCGTGACCGCAGGGCGGCGCTGTTGGGGAGGGAGAGGGATTTTCAGCTCGCCGATGCCGGTGTCGAAGAGAAGCCGGCGCTGCTCGGGGGAGAGGCCTGGCTGGAGCACGGCCGTGCGATAATCGTCATACCGATACCAGAGATCCTGCCGGTCCATTGTATCCTCGTAGTTCTCGAGGAACTGATCGATCTCGCGGTCGAGATCAGGCCCAGGCGGGGTCCGGAAGGTTGCGGCGAGGGCACCCCGGATGGTGGCCTCGCTCTGCTTCAGGGCCTCGGTACGGCGGGCGGTTTCCACGCGGTAGTCCTGAATGATCTGGTTGGCGGTCTGCACGCGGTCCGGGCGCTGGTTGCGGGTGTTGAGGCGGATATTGAGGATCTCGCGGCCCGATTCATCCTTCGAGGTCCGGGCGCTCTGGATCGGTACGACACGCGCGACGTCGGTGAGCATCTTGTTGAGGAAGGTAGGCCGGGCGCGCTTGTCGGCGATCCAGGTCTTGATCCGCTCGGCGAGCGTGGGCTCGAGGGCGGGCAGGGCGGGCGGGCGGGGCTGTTGCGGCTGCACGGCGAAGTCGCGGCGGATGTCCTCGGCCATGATGTCCAAAGCGGCGAGCCGGGCGGCCTGCTTGTCAGCCAGTTCCTTCACGGTGCGGTTGCGGAGCACGGCGAAGACGGCGTCGTCGGCGTCCTTGATCACGTCGTTGAGCTCCTGCTTCAGGGCCGACTTCTCCTTCTCATAGGCGAGGATCTTGTCCATCAGAGGCCCGGGCAGATTGGCCGGCAGCCGTAGCCGGGCGGTCTCGGGCGCGAAGGAGAAGAGCGGCGAGCTGTCGCTGGTGGCGGCGGCCACGGATTGCGGGCCGTCTGCCGGCTTCTCGCTCAGCTCGTTGATGTCCGTGGCGACCTCGCGGAGGAGGCGGCGTTGTGCTGGGAGGAGGTTCTTCTGGAAGTAGGCGGCGCCAATGATGACCTGGTACTGGGCGCTGATGGCGATTTCGGAAGACTGGAAAGAGTCGCGGCCAAGCTTCCACATTCGGAAATCGATCCAGTTTATGTCCTCCTGGAGGAACTCGCCCTTGATCATGTCCTCCCGGATCGCCTCAGCCTCCGCCTCGAGGGTGACGAGCTGCGGCGTCTGCTCGGCGGCATAGGCGGTGAGTGCGCTCTGGCGCGTAAGCACGTCGGCGTTGCGGAGTGTGTCGAGTTTGTTGCGGAGCGCGTTCTGCTGCGCAAGCTTGGCGGCGAGGTAGGCGTCGAGGCGCTGTTGCTGCTTGGCGGTGACGTCGCCATTGGCCTCGCGGGCGGCGAGCGGGGCGTAAAACGGGTCGTAGATAAAGTCACCCATCTCGGAAGGCGTGCGCCTGCGGGTGTCGCGAGACATATCCGGAATCACGATCGGCGCCTCGAGCCGCGGAATGTCGGGCGGGGCAAAAAGCGGAATGGTGCGGAAATCACCGCCGCCCATGCCCCCGCCGCCCCCGCCGCCCATCGCGGGTTGGGCCTGGGCCGTCGCCGCGGCCAGCACGGCCAGCGCGAAGGCGGCCGGCAGGCGGAAACGGAGACCGGGGGTGGCGGCACTCATGCCGCCGAAGTGCGCCACGGGTGGCCGGTTTTTCAACCCCAAACCCGGGTTTGCAACCGAGGTGTTACGGTCATGGCCATGCGATGGGCAGGGCCGAGGTCAGAAGCCAGAAGACGGCTGGGCGAGGAGCCCTGTGCCCGCAGACTGTTTGCGAATCCTCTCCGCCCTCCGGCCTCTGCCCGCTGTCTTCTGGATCACTGCGCCGCGACCATCAGGCGCTCGATCCCGTACCCGAGCAGTGCAGTCGCGGGAATGGTCAGGACCCAGGCCCAGACGATGCGCTCGACCACGCCCCACTTCACGGCGCTGAAGCGCTTGGCGGCGCCGACGCCCATGATGGAGGTGGAGATGACGTGGGTGGTGGAGACGGGGATGCCAAAATAGCCCGTGGCGTAGAGAATCGTGGCGGCGGTGGTCTCGGCGGCGAAACCGTGGACCGGCTGCATCTTCACCATCTTATGTCCCATGGTCTTGATGATGCGCCACCCACCCGCGGCGGTGCCAGCTGCCATCGTGATGGCGCAGGCCCAGATGATCCAGGACGGGATTGACTTGGCGTCGGGCAAGCGGAGGAAGGACGCCCAGGCGGGCAGGTCCTTGAGGGTGCCATCCTGGGTGGCGCCAACGAGGGCGAGGGTGATGATGCCCATGGTCTTTTGCGCGTCGTTGGTACCGTGGCTCCAGCCCATAAAACCGGCGCTGAGGAGCTGAGCCTTGCCGAAAATGAGGTTCACAATGTGCGGCGTTACTTTTCGGAGTGCCATGATCAGCAGGATCATCAGGAGTGCGCCGCCGATGAAACCGAGGACGGGAGAGCCGACCATGGGCTTCACGACCTTGGGCCAAAGTCCGATCGCGGCGCCCTTGGCATCGACGCGGGACCACATCAGCACGCCCCAGTTGCCCTTGGCCGTGGCGAGGGCGGCGCCGCAAAGGCCACCGATTAGGGCGTGGCTTGAGCTGGAGGGCAGACCCAGCCACCAGGTGAAGATGTTCCAGATGATGCCGCCGCAGAGGGCGGCGAAGATGGTGGTTGTGTTTACCGCGCTGGCCTCGACGAGGCCGCTGCTGATCGTCTTCGCCACCGCTGTGCCCGTCAGGGCGCCGATGAGATTCCAGAACGCGGCCCAGAGCACGGCCATTCGCGGCGTGAGCACCTTCGTCGAGACCACCGTGGCGATCGCGTTGGCGGTGTCGTGAAAGCCGTTGATGTACTCGAAGACCAGCGCTGCGAGCAGGACCAGCAGGAGCAGGGTCATGGGCAGTCGGGCTTAGGAGCTCTTCAGTACGATCTGGACGACGACGTTGCCGGTGTCGCGGCAGCGATCCACAACCTTCTCAACCATCTCATAGAGCTCTTGGAGGAACACGACCTGCTTTGCGTCGAAGGGGCCGTGGTATAGCTCCTTGATCAGGCCGAGCATGACCTTGTCGGCCTCGCCCTCGGCGAACTGCAGCCGATCCTGCGCCTCGCGAATCTTCTCCATGTTGGTGCCGCCGCGGAGTTGGCGGATCATAAAGACGACCTCGACGGCGGCCTTGTCGAGCAGCTCGGCTTGGCGGATGAAGCCCTCCTGGGTGATGCGGCCGGGGTAGATGGAGAGGCGCTCCACGATTTTTTCGACGGTTTTGGGAATGCGGTACAGCGAGGCGGAGAGCGCCTCGATGTCCTCGCGCTCGAGCGGCGTCACGAACGTGCGGCCCAGGGCCTCGGTGATTTCTTGGGTGATCCGCTTGTCGTTGCGGCGGCTCTGCATGAACTCGTCGAGGTTGGGCGGGGGACCCTCGGTCTGGCGCGTCTGGATGAAGCGGGAGAGAAGGCCGATGCTGGTGCGGGCCTCCTCGGCGCTGGCTTCGAGCAGGTCGAAGAACTTGTCGTCCTTGCCCATGAGTTTGCGGAGGGAGAACATAGGAGGTTGGGGTGACTTTTTCGGTAAGCGCTCAAGTGACGGTGGCGATTCGAATGTGTTACGTCACCTGAACGTAACATTAGGTCGGCCGGTGGTTACGGGAGGACGCAATACCCAGGACCCAGGGCGCATCGCTCCTAGTATTGGGCAGGCTGCGGCTCCTGATAGATGCATGCAATTTCCAAGGCCCTGTGTCTCCTGACCGACGGCGTGTGGCCGGGTTCTTTGGCCGGTGCTCTGTGCGTTGCGGCGATCAGATCTTTCCCCGCAGGCGACCCCGAGGTAGCCGATGCGTTCGCGGATGGCCCAAGTGCTCCGCTGGAGGCCGTCGACATCAAAGGCGAGGTCAGTCCATTGGAAATCCTGGTTCCGCAGGGCGAGGAAGTCGGCCGGGCAGGGGATGATGTCGACCCCGGCGCCGCGGAAGAGGGCGGCAGCGCGGGGGAGATGCCAAGCGGAGGTGACGACCGCCGCGGGCGCGTTAGCGATGAGTTTCTTGACCGCCTCGGCCTCCTCCTCGGTGTCACGGGCGGTGTCGATCCGGACGATCCGGTCGGCCGGCACCCCCATCGAGATCGCAGCGGCGGCGAGGACGTCGGCATGGGCGGGGTTGGCCGGATTGCCGTTGTTGGGGCCGCTGACAATCAGACGGCGGTCCGGCAGGGCGCGCCAGAGGCGCACACCCTCGGTGAGACGCGAAAGGGCGCTGGGGCTCAGCCGGGCCGCGGCGGGGAAATTGTCCTCATCCTTGTGGCCACCGCCGAGAACTAGGATGTAGCGCACCCGTTCCAGTGCTGGCGGCAGCGGCTGGCCCGGGGCGAATTCGGGGATCACGGGATAGGTTTGCTCCAAGGGCCGGAGCAACCAGGTGCCCACCCGGCTCTGGCTTAAAAAGAGCAGAAGCCCCAGACCCCAGAGAACCATCCAGCGCCCGAGCCGCGGACGCGTCCGGCGGGAGCGCAGCAGAAACCACAGGCCGAGCAGTACCAGCCCGAGGCAGAACGGCAGCGGCATCAGGAAGTACGAGATGAACTTCTTCAGCGCGAACAGTATCGCGGGAAAAAATCAGCGAGGGCGGATGTTCCGCGCAATCCCGAAGCGGGAAATACCCGCTGCGTCGGGCCTGAAATGGGGCGGCCAACGGGACTCGAACCCGCGACCCCAAGATCCACAATCTTGTGCTCTAACCAACTGAGCTATGACCGCCGTAAAATCTGGAAAGGGGTTTCTCCCGGCGGTGGAAGCCCGTGTCAACGCCATCTCTTGCGGCCCCACCCAACCCTGCCGCACTGCAGACGGGGGGGGTGGTCGGGGCTTGGTAAATATTCCCGAAATTTTGGCATTTACACCGGTTACGATTTTGACATCTCATTTTGTACTCGGAATAGCCGCCATACCCCTGTCAGCGGCGGCGATTCTTTGTCAGATCCCCATCGTTCCTGCCCGGCCGACCGTTCGGCCAGGTTGGTAGTTGAATAGCATAACCACCGATTGTCTTCCAGGCCTTCCCAGGCTTGGGCCGATCAAAGTCAGAACCCCTGCACCTGCGTGTCCCGCCGAAGGGCGGGCTGCGCCCAACTGACGTCAACATGAACACCATGTACGATGATATGCCTACTGGCATGCCCCAACAGACCGATCGATCGAATCCGAAGCGCCAGGCCCGGCGGGCCCGCGCCTTCGTGCTGGCCGCCGCCTTGTCCCTGATTCCCACGCTACCGGCCGCTCCGGCGGTCGACCAAGCGACGCTCGAGAAATACGACAAGAACCTGAACGGCATCCTCGACACCGTGGAACTCGCGGCGATGAACGACGACGCCGCCCGGACCGAAACGATTAAACTTAACCCGTTTGATGTCACGTCGGAGCAGGACCGCGGTTTCCAGGTCATGTCCGTCGGTTCGGGCTCGCGACTGAAGATCGACATGGCTGACACACCGGTTGCCTACTCAGTGATCAACCGGGAATTCATCGAGGCCCTGAACATCATCGACATGGTTGATGCGGCCAGCTGGGCGACGGGCCAGACGTTCTACTCGACCGACAACGGCGGCCACGGCGATCGGGTCAGTATTAACGTGCGCGGCAATCAAGTGGACAACTCGGTGAGCGGCAACCAGGGAACCCAGCGTAACTTCTACCAGAACGCCAACCCGAGCAGCGACAGTTTCGCCATCGAAAGTTTCGACTTTGGGCGCGGTCCGAATTCCGCCCTCTTCGGCAACACGACTTCGCAGACGGGCGGCTTGGCCGGCATCCAGAGCAGCCAGACCAAGCAGGCGCGCAAGAACCAGACGTTCACCACCGTTGGCTTCTTGACTGACCAGTACAGCTCGATCCGTGGCACGATCGACTATAACCGACCGCTTACTGACCGGATCGGCCTGCGGCTCAACTTGGTCCAGTCCGACCTGCGCCATTACAAGATCATGGACCGGCAGAAGACCAAGGGCATCGCGATCAACCTCAACATCGACCTGACTCCTACAACCACGCTCACCCTGGATGCCAGCCACGAGTGGAACGGCAGCCACAACGTGGGTAGCGGCTATGACGAGTATATTTCTGGCTGGGACGGCGTGACTGTCTTTCGCGGCCCCATCACCAATTCTATGCGCTCGACCACGGCCACGGTCGGCGAGACCACCACCAACGGCGCTGCTTCGGTATTTGGCGTCAATCCGGTGACGGGCGCCGTGGGCCTGACGTTCAGCGGTGAGCCCAACGGCGTCGACCGCCTGGGCAGCAACTTCTACGTGTACGACCCCTACACCAACACGGCGATGTCGTACCTGAATTACCCGATCACGCGCCGGGCTGACACCACCAGCCGGGTGCCCGTCTGGACCGCCACCGCCCCCAACGGCGCGTACTTCCAGCGCGCAAGCATGCCCCTTCAGGGCAACGGCTCGATCCAGCCCTCCTTCGGCGTCGGCCGCATGGGCATGTACTCCCTCCAGATGCTGCCGCAGGACATGTTCACCCGCCTGACCAGGAACTCCAAGTTTCGGCTGCCGGACGACCGTTGGCAGGGCTCGTACGACCACATGACGCGGCGAACATTCTCGAAGGACATCCAATTCGGGCTGAGCCAGAAGTTCTCCGACCACCTCTTCCTCGATCTCGGTGGCGATGCCAACCGCAACTACGCGATCACAAACAATATTGATGACCCGAACAGCGCCGGCAACGGCTACCGCTCGGTCACCATCGACATTGACCAGCTCAAGCCGGACGGGTCGCCGAATCCGAACTTCCTGAATCCCTGGTCCTCCTCCAACGGCCCCGACCGGAAGAACACGACCTCGAACTACGCCCTCCGCTTCAACATCGGCTATGCCAACATGGACCTGGGCAAGTGGGGCAACTACACGTTCAACCTCCAGGGCAACATGTCCCAGGAGTTCAACAAATCCCGCTCCTACCAGCTCAGCCTGAAGCAGAACGCCGATCGCCGCCAGTGGGGCAATGACGTCCTCCGCACCCGGGTGGACTGGGGCAACTACGAGCACGCCTACACCGAGCCGAAGAGCCTGAGCTTCACCAACGTCACCTTTGACGCGACCAACAACAATCCGGTGATTGTCTCCCCGGTGACGATCAACCCGGAGTGGGTCATGACGGCGTGGAGCGAGTCGTTCAGCAAGACGCGCTACGTCCTCGGCCAGTTTACGGCCAAGTACTGGAACAACAGCGTGGTCCTGACGCAGGCCGTGCGGCGCGACAACACCTCCGGCACGACGAAGTCATCCGTGGCGATCGGCACTTTGCCGACCACCTGGAATAACTCCGACGTTGTTTATCGCCCGGATGCTCCGAAGGATTACTTCACGATGAGCTATGTGCCGAAGAACGCCTCCACGGGGGCGGTGATCGGCGCGGGGCGGCCGCAGCTCGCGATCACCCGGCCGACGACGACCATCAACGGACTGGCGGTGAACAACCCCATCTTCGACGGGGGCCCGGTCCGGAGCGACTACAACACCCCTGCGGCCAATAACTATGGTAACACCTACAGTACCGGTGT
>OMJT01000153.1 GCA_900299415.1 Opitutales bacterium | reverse complement strand
CGCTATTCTCGTCCCGGAGGTGGAGCGCGTTGCCCCGCAGGGAGCGCACGATGTTGCCGAGGGACGTGTACACCTGCCGCATGAGGCGGGGCTCGCTGAGCCGCGGGATGAAGATGCCGCCGAGGTGGGGGAGGGAGACGGTGCCGATGACGCGGTCATCGGGGCCGGTGACCGGGAGCAGGCGGATGTCGTGCCGGTCGATGAGCTCGAGGGCCTCGGCGCAGGTGGCCCGGGAGGTCACGGAGACGACCTCGGCGTTCATGAGGTCGCGGACTCGCGGGGAGACGTCGCTGAGGTAGACCGGCAGCGGGTGTTGGAAGCGGGCGAGGATTTTGTCGATCCGGGCGTTCGAGTTGCCGCAGCGGGCGGCAACATAGCCGAAGTCGCCGCGGCGCTCCTTGAGCGCGGCATAGGCGATGGCCGCACAGATCGAGTCCGCATCGGGGTTCTTGTGCCCGATCACGTATGTCGTGCCGTTGCCGAGGAAGGGAGGTGCAGTCATCGCGGTGCGGCACGTTGCCGGCGGCCAGACCCGGGAGGAAGCCGGAAATTTACCAAGAATCGTAAATATTTTCCCGGTAGTGGACTGTCCGGTCAGGGTCCGGGCAGGGCCGCGGAGCCAGCGGCCAGCCAGGTAGTTTTGTTTCGGAAACTTTTCGGTGAAAGATCGGGACACTTTTTCCGTTTTAGCAGTTCTCAGCCTGGCTTTTGCCGCCCGCGCACCGCCCGGGAATAGCCGATAAACCGCGGAGTATCCGGAATGCTCGGATCGGAGGCCGGGCCCAAACATTTCCACCCGCGTAATCCGCGTAATCCGCGGCTAAAACGGGTCGAGGCTTGGGAGTGACTCCGGCGCGGCTCAGACTTGGTAAGGCTTGAGCGGAACGGGATCGATCACCTTCGACTTGGGTGCTTGCACGGCGAGCTGCTCGGCGAACCAGTCGCGGGCGGGCTGGTCGCCGTGCGTGAGAATGATGCAGCGGGCCTCGGACTGGACGGCGAATTCCAATAGCTCCTCGCGGTCGGCGTGGCCGCTGAGCTCGAAGCGCTCGATGCGGGCCTTGAGCTTGGCCTTCACGTTGGCGGCCTTGAAGAGGATGGTCTCGCCCTGCCGGGCCGCGAGCAGGTGGCCGCCGGGGGTGTCGGGATCGCAGTACCCGACGAAGCCGATGGTGTTGCGGGCGTGGCCGACGAGGCCCGACGCCAGCACGTAGCTGGGGGTGCGCTCCACGAGCATTCCTGAGCTGACGATATAGAGGGCGTTCTGCTCCGGATCCTGCCCGGCCGCGAGCTTGCGCGGGGTGGGCTTGATCTTGAGGTCCTTGATGACGGAGCGGTTGAACTGGATGTGCTTCGTCTTGCGGCTGATCTCGTCGAAGTAGTCGGCGAGGTCCATGCCGAGCCCGGAGGCGAAGATCGGGCAATCGACCAGGCGGCCGAACTTGCGCGCGTCATGCAGGATCGTGAGCACCTCCTGCATGCGGCCGAGGGCAAACACCGGGATGAGGAACGAGCCGCCGCGCTGGATCGTGGCGTTGATGCTGTCGACCAGCCGGGTCATCTCGGAGGCGCGCGTCCGGTCGGGCGCGCGCTCGGTGTCGCCGCGGGTCGTCTCGGTCACGAGCGTGTCGAAGTGCCCGGCGGGGAACCTCGCGCCTGGCACGGTTCGCTGGTCGGTGAAGAGGACGTCGCCGGTGAAGAAGATGCCGCGGTGTTTGTGGCGGAGCTCGACGGCGGCGGCGCCGGCGACGTGGCCGGCGGGATGGAAGATGATCTCGATCTCGTCCTTCGCGCCGCGGAAACGCTTGGCATGGCCGAAAGGCAGGCCGGTGAGGCGACCGGCGATCCGGTCAATTTCGTCATGAGTGAAGAGCGGGTACTCGGGAATGTTCTCCTCCTCGCGCTGGCGCATCATCACGTTGGCCGAGTTGTGCAGCATGCGCTCGATCAGCATCCGGCTCGACGTGGTCATGATGACCGGCGTATTCGGGTGCTCGCGCATTGCCACCGGCAGGCTGCCGATATGGTCAAGGTGGCAGTGCGTGATGATGATCAGGTCCAGGGTCTTCCCCCGGAGCGGCGTGAGGTCGGGCGTGGCGCTGCGGCCGGCCTTTTTCGGGTGGAGGCCGCAGTCGACCAGCACGTTGAGCTCGCCGATTTGGACGAACAGCGAGTTGGCGCCGATGCCGCCGTCGCGGTTCAGGTCGATTAACTTCATGTCCGCGCAGCTAGGGCGACGGTGCGCCGGGCCGCAAGCGAAAGCGCGCCCACCGGTCCGCTAGAAGTCGAGAGACACCGTGGCGTGGGCGGTGATTGGCTTGCCGCCCTTCTGCGGCGGGGCGAACACCCAGCCCTGCACCAGCTGGGCCGCAAAGGCGCCCAGTTCCGGATTCGGGGGGGATACGACGCTGGGAATCAGCACATCGCCCTCGGGATCGATGAAGTAATCGATCACCACGCGCCCATGGGCCTTGTCCGCGGGCACCCAATCGGGCGCGGGCCGGTCCTGGACATAAGCGTGGGGTGGGGCGTCGAGGTCGGCGAGCTGCACGACCGCGGGCTGCGCCTTGGTCAACTCCCGGAACAGCGCCACCACCCCTGGGCCAACCGGGACCGCCCCCGAGCCATCGGGCAGGAATTCGACAGTGGTGCGCACGCCGGCAAAGCACGCTTTCCCTCCCCGCGTGGCGGGATCGACCTTCCAGGAGCCATACATGGCCCGCGCCGCAAGCACGGCCCAATCTGGTGCCTCGGCATTGAGCACGGTCATCCGGACAATCTTGCCGGTCGGATCTATCACCAGGCCCATGTCAACCCGGGCGCGCTGGCCCGCGCTCAGCTGAGCGCGGGGATAGACCGCGAATGCGGTGCCGAGTAAGCGAGGTGGTATGTCAAAGCGGAAATTTTCGGCCACAGACGGGTCCCAGGTGGCGGGTGGCTTCACGGACCAGAGCCCGGCGGCGTTTTCGGCGCCGTCGTGGGCAACCTCGAACGAAAAATCCAGCTCGGAGCCCGCGGCCACCGGCTGGCCGTTCTTCGTGCCGGGCGTGAAGGTGCAGGATTCGAGCGCCTGTAGGGCGGCGTGCACGAAACCGGGATTCGAATAGCTCACGACCCGGGGCTGGGTCGGTTTTCCCTGCAGGTCGACCGAGAAGGCGAGGGTGACATTTCCCTCAATTCCCACGCGGGCCATGGCCGCGGGGTAGGTCGCGAGCGCCTGCTGGATGAGCTGGGGCGGCTCGGAGGCCGGGGGCGGCTCGGAGGCCGGGGGCGGCGGGCGGTAAAGGAGGACAAAACCGATGCCGGCGGCCACGACCACCAGGCAGATAGCCAAGGCCGGGAGATAGCGACGCGGGGACGAGGGAGGGCGGGACATGCTTGGGGCGGGGGTGCCAACTCACTGTGCCAACCCGCCGGTGCCGACAAGCCTTTCCGGCGGCGGCACGGCTCAGGAACCCTCGCTCGTCACCCGCATCTCAAACGGCGGGAGCAGCACGTGCACGCGGCGGCCAAGGTCGTCGACGCCGTGAAAGCTGCCGATAGCGCGGGCGTTGTCGCCGGTCAGCATGTAGCTGTCGTACGAGTAATGCTCACCCCGCTCAAGGCGCGGGGTCTCGCCGACGATCTTGTCACCCTCCGTGACCTGCCGGGTGCCGTCGGCATGCTCGACCACCCACTTCCGGCCGAGGAGGGTCACGGTGTGCTCCGACGCATTACGGATGGTGATGTAGTAGGCGAAGGCGTGCGGCGTTTCCGGAGGCAGCGACGGGTCGCAGCGATGGCAGAGACGGTCGAGGTGGGCCGTCAGTCCGGTCAGGGCAAGGGAGTTCGCGGGCACGGGGCAAAGGAGATGCGGGAACGCCGCCCGGGCAAGCGGCTTTCCGCTTGCTGGGGCCCGCGGCGGGCCGCAAAAAATCGGACTTTATGGCGAAACTGGCGCTCCTCTCGGTCAGCGATAAAACAGGGTTGGTGGACTTTGCGACGGCGCTCGTGCGCCAGCATGGCTACACCCTCCTCTCCACCGGGGGCACTGCCAAGCTGCTTGCCGACGCGAAGCTGCCGGTGACCGAAGTCAGCCAGCACACTGGCTTTCCCGAGATCATGGAGGGCCGGGTAAAGACCCTGCATCCCAAGATCCACGGCGGCTTGCTCTGCCGCCGCGACAAGCCCGGCCACCTCGAGGAGGCCCGCCGGAATGGCATTGAGCTGATCGACCTCGTGGTCGTGAACCTGTACCCGTTCGAGCAGACGGTTGCGAAGCCGGGCGTGCACTTCGAGGAGGCGATCGAGAACATCGACATCGGCGGCCCGTCCATGCTGCGCAGCGCCGCGAAGAACCACGAGAGCGTATCCGTGGTCTGCGATCCGGCCGATTATTCCGCCGTCCTTGCCGCCATGTCCGGTCCAGCTGATGGCCTGCTTGCGCTCCGCCGCCGCCTTGCCCTGAAGGTTTTTCAACGCACCTCTACCTACGACGGGGCCATAGCGCGCTACCTCGAGTCCCAGGCCGCCGAACCCGACCTAGAGGCCCTGCGGGGTTTTCCCGCCACGCTCAGTCTTTCGTGGAAAAAGGCGCAGTCGCTCCGTTACGGCGAGAATCCCCACCAACAGGCTGCGCTCTACGGCACGTTCCACGAGCACTTCGCGCAGCTCCAGGGGAAGGAATTAAGCTACAACAATATTTTGGATATCACCTCCGCCACCTACCTGATCGGCGAGTTTGAGCGGCCTACCTTGGCCATCCTGAAGCACACCAATCCCTGCGGCGCGGCCAGCGCCGAGACCCTCGAGGCGGCATGGGAGGCGGCGTACGCGACCGACCGGCAGGCGCCGTTCGGCGGCATCATCATCGTCAACCGCACCCTGGGCGGTGAACTCGCGAAGACCATCGCGGAGATTTTCACCGAGGTGATCATCGCCCCGGCCTTTTCGCCCGAGGCCCTCGCGATCTTCGCGAAGAAGAAGAACCTCCGCCTCATGACCGCCAAGGAGGGCATCGGGGCCGACGCTCTGCAGGAGATCCGCTCCGTCGTGGGTGGCGTGCTCGTGCAGGACCGCAACCGGAAGCTCGGCTCGCCGGCGGAGTTCAAGGTCGTCACCAAGCGCCAGCCGACGCCCGAGGAATGGGCCGGGCTCATGTTCGCGTGGAAGGTCTGCAAGCACGTGAAGTCGAACGCCATCGTCTACGCCAAGGGCGAGCAGACGCTCGGCGTCGGCGCCGGCCAGATGGCCCGGGTCGACAGCTCCCGAATCGCGGTCTGGAAGGCCGGCGAGGCCGGGTTGACGCTGAAGGGCTCCGTCGTGGCCAGCGAGGCGTTGTTCCCGTTCGCGGACGGCCTTATCGCCGCCGCCGACGCCGGCGCCACCGCCGCGATCCAGCCGGGCGGTGCGATCCGTGACGAGGAAGTCATCAAGGCCGCCGACGAGCGCGGCATGGCGATGGTCTTCACCGGGCTGCGGCACTTCAAGCACTGACCGCCCCGAAACTTTCGGGATCTTGCGCGGGGGATCGTTGTCGCTAGCGTCCGCCCAGCCATGAAAGCCTCCCGCTGCCTCGCCCTCATCCCCGCGGTCCTTGCGCTCCTCGCCCTCCTGGGTGGCTGCTACACCAATCCGGTCACCGGCCGCTCCTACGCCGTGCTCGTGCCGGTCGAGACGGAGCGGGCGCTCGGCGAGCAGTCGTTCAGCGAGGTGAAGAAGGCGGAGAAGGTCTCGACCAACCCCATCCTCAACGCCCGGGTGAACGCCGTGGGCAAGCGCATCGCCGCCGCCATCGGCAGCGACATGCCCAACGCGCAATGGGAGTTCGTCGTCTTCGAGTCCAAGGAGCTGAACGCCTTCGCCCTGCCCGGCGGCAAGGTCGGCGTCTATACCGGCCTGCTCCAGCTCGCGGAGAGCGACGCCGAGCTGGCCATCGTGATGGGCCATGAGATCGGCCATGTCATCGCCCGCCACGGCAGCAAGCGCATGACCGAGGGGCTCGCCACCGCCGCGGTGGGCCTGATCGGCGGCGAGGTGGTGGCCCGCAAGTACGGCGACAACGAGCGCGACGCCTTCCTGCTCGCCTACGGAGGTATTTCGGCGGTCGGCTACGTGCTGCCGCACTCGCGCGCCGACGAGTCCGAGGCCGACCAGATGGGGCTCTACTACGCGGCCAAGGCCGGCTACGATCCGCGCGCCGCGATCACGTTCTGGGAGCGCATGACTGCGGCTAAGAAGGGGACCGTCGTCCCAGCCATTCTCTCCACGCATCCTTCGGACGAGCAGCGCATCGCCACCCTGCGCGCTACGGTGCCGAACTTCATCCCGCTCTACGAGCAGTCGGCCAAGGCCCGGGAGCAGGCCAACCCGTAGGGTGGCGCTAAGCGATCGCCGGGGTCGCGGCGCGCTCAATCTCCGAACCCTTTTAACCGCGGATTACACGGATTACGCGGATATGATATTTGGGTTCCGGATCCTTATCCTTGCGATCCGTGAAATCCGTGGTTAAAAAGGCTCGTCCGTTTTCTCCGCGTGCCCCCGCCCTCAGTTTGGCGCAATTCCGGGCTAGGCGCGGCTGGGGAAATGCGCCACGTTCGCGACATGTTTGACCACGTCGAGAAGCTGAAGGAGTTCATTCGCTACCCGAGCATCTCCGCCGATTCGCGCCAAGCGGCCGGCATGGCCGGGGCCCGCGACTTCGTGGCCGGGCTGCTGCAGTCGCTCGGCTTCGCGGTCGAGATCGTGAAGACCGACCTGCACCCGATTATCCTCGCCCGCCGCGGCGGGAAGCCGGAGTGGCCGCACGTGATCATCTACGGCCATTACGACGTGCAGCCGGCCGACCCGCTCAACCTCTGGCAGACTTCGCCTTTCGAGCCGACCATCCGCGACGGTCGCATCTACGGGCGCGGCGCGGCTGACAACAAGGGTCCGCTACTTGTGCACATCACCGCGGTCGGGCGCCTGCTCGAGCAGAATCCCGGTCTGCCGCTCCGGATTACATTCCTCATCGAGGGAGAGGAGGAGACGGGCAGCCCGAGCTTCCCGGCGTTCCTCAAGCAGTACGCGGCGGAGCTGCGGCAGGCGGATTTCGTCTATCTCTCGGACACGGGCATCCCGCGCGAGGACCAGATGGTCGTCACGACCGGCCTGCGCGGCCTCACGCTCTTCGAGCTGCATGTCACCGGCTCCAAGGGCGACCTGCACTCCGGTCTGCACGGCGGCGTGCTGCGCAACCCGCTCCAGGCGTTGGCCGAGGTCTGCGCCACGCTGCACACGCCCGATGGGCGGGTGAATGTGCCCGGTTTTTACGACGACGTGCTCGAGGTGCATCCCTGGGAGCGGGACGAACTGGCCAAGCTCGGCGGCGACCCCCAGACCTATGCGAATTTCCTCGGCATCGACGCGTTCCACACTCCGCCCGGCTACACGCCGTTTGAGGCGGTGCGCTTCCTGCCGACGCTCGAGTTCAACGGCATGGGCGGCGGCTACCAGGGCGAGGGGACCAAGACGGTGATCCCGAGCAAGGCCTTCGCGAAGATCAGCTGCCGGCTCGTGCCGAACCAGGATCCCGTGAAGATCCGCCGACTCGTGATTGACGCGATCAAGGCGCGCCGGCCGTCGGGCGTGACGTTCGACTTCGTTGACCAGCACCAGGCCGACCCGTACGTGGTCGTGCCCCCGGGTCGAAGCAACACACCGGTAAAACAGCCGCCGGTGCTGGCGCGGGCCTTCCGCGCGACCGAGGCCGCCGTGATCGAGGTGTGGGGCAAGCCGCCGCTCTACCTCCGGGAAGGTGGAAGCGTTCCCATCATCGCCGACATCAAGCGTGTGCTCGGACTCGACTCGCTGCTGCTCGGCCTGTTCCTGCCAGAGGACAACCTCCACGCGCCGAATGAGAGCTTCAAGCTGTCGGTGATGGACAAGGGCATCGCGACCTCGATGCGGATCCTGGCAGCGCTGGCCGGCGGTAAGTGAAGGATGTGCTGGTCGGGTATTCGTCCGAAGAAGGCACAAAAAAGCCCCGGCCATTGCGGCCGGGGCTGAAGGAAAGGGGGCGGCTTACTTGGCGGTCTTGAGAACGATGATCTCTGCGCGGCGATCGGTCTTCATCGTAGCGTCATCGGCGTTCTTCTTTGCCTCAAGGCTGCCCTTGGAGACGATCTCGAGCTTGTCGGCGGCGACACCGATCGAGGTCAGGTAGCTCTTGGCCGCGGTGGCACGGCGGTCGCCGAGGCCGAGATTGTACTCGTCGGTGCCACGCCAGTCGCAGTGGCCCTCGAGCAGGAGGCGGTACTGCGGGTTCTGCTTCAGGTAGTCGGCAGCCTTCTGGAGCTTGGCGCGCTCGTCGGCCTTGATGACCGAGCTGTCGTAATCGTAGTAGACCGCGCCGAGCAGGCCACGGATCGTGTTCGCGTCCTCGATAATTTTCGGGTCACGCACCTCGAGGTTCGTGCCGGGCGCAAGGGTCGAGAGGGGCTCCGGGGTGAGGTTGTTGTTGCCCGGGTAGCTCAGCACCGTGGCACTCGGGTCCGGGCGGGGCGGCGTCTTGCTGCACGCGGCCAGGAGGGAGACGGCGGCGAGGGCGAGGAGGGAAATGGGCTTCTGGAAGTTCTTCATGGAATAGCGTGAGGAGACGGTCGAAGGATCTTTTATTGGGCCAGGATTTTTCCCTCCGCAAGGCAATATCGGAGCTATTCGCTGACCGGGGCGGCCGGACGGCGGAGCCACAGGATCAGGCCGGCCATGAACAGGAAGATCGAGTAGAACGTCCCGCGGGTAAGGCCGAAAATCAGGCTGACCCCCGCGTCCGGCTCCCGGAATTGCTCGCCGAAGGCTCGCACAAGGGCGTAGCCGATGAGGAACTCTCCCGCTAGCCGGCCGGGACGGGTGCGGACGACATCCGTTTTCCAGAAACGCCATTGCAGGTAGGCCAGGAGGAGCAGGCCCTCGAGTGCGGCCTCGTAGAGCTGCGAGGGGTGCCGGGGAAAGACACGTTCGAGCGGCGTGTTTGGCATGCTTCGCGGGAAGATCACCGCCCACTTCACGTAGGTGACGCGTCCCCAGAG
Source organism: Opitutales bacterium (assembly GCA_900299415.1). Taxonomy (GTDB): domain Bacteria; phylum Verrucomicrobiota; class Verrucomicrobiia; order Opitutales; family Opitutaceae; genus CAIYFD01. Next base: position 2,602 of record OMJT01000153.1, on the reverse strand, counting down.
CTCGCCGTTGATGAAGTTGGCGAGACGCCCGAAGAACAGGCCGGCCGGCACGGTCGAGGCCACGACGTCGCCGATGTGCACGAACGTGATCCTCCGCCAGCGGGCATACCACCAGAGCGCAAGGGCGACGCCGACAAATCCGCCGTGGCTCGCCATGCCTCCTTCCCAAGGCCGGAGAATCTCGATCGGGTCGTTGCGGAAGTTGCGCCAGGCGCCATAGAGGAAATAAGAGCCCACCCGCCCGCCGATCATCACGCCGGCCATGAGCGCGAGGAGCAGTCCGTTCCAGACATCGTCCGCGGGAATGGTCGTGCGTCCACGGCGGGCGTAGCGGCCGAACAGCCAGCCGGCCACGAGGAAGCCGGCAAGGTAGGAAAGCCCGTACCACCGAATCCCGATGTGCTCAGAGAACTGGACAAGGTAGGGGCTGAGGTCGTCGACCCAGTAGCGCGTCGGCATGCGGCGGAAAGTGAAAGGGAAAGTGGAAAGTGAGTGAAGGGGGAAAGTGCACGACTCAATTTCCTCCTTCACTTTCACTTCGCCGACCTCCGTAGTTGGCGGCGATGAGCGAACTCAAGCGGACGCCCCTGCGTGATTTTCATGCCGCCCACGGCGGCCGGCTGGTCGACTTCGCCGGCTGGGAGATGCCCGTGCAGTACCGCGGCATCCTTGACGAACACCGCGCCGTGCGCCGCGCGGCTGGCCTCTTCGATGTCAGCCACATGGGCGAGGTGGACGTGCAGGGTCCCGAGGCCGGCCGATTCCTGAACCAGCTCTTCACGAACGATCTTTCCAAGATGCACCCGGGCCGCGTCGTCTACTCCCCGATGTGCCAGCCCGACGGCGGAGTTGTGGACGACCTGCTCGTCTACCAGCGGTCGGCGGAGGACTACTTGCTCTGCATCAACGCCGTAAACATCGACAAGGACCTTGCCTGGATCCGGCAGCAGGCTGCGGGCTTCAAGGTCACGATCACCGACCGCTCGGCCGACTACGCGCTGCTCGCGCTTCAAGGTCCGAAGGCGGCCGCGATCCTGCAGTCCCTGACCGGCGCCAAGCTCGGCCTGATCAAGTACTATCACTTCGGCGAGGGTACGGTCGCCGGTATCCACTGCCTGCTTAGCCGCACCGGCTACACCGGTGAGGACGGCTTCGAGCTGTACCACGCCGCGGCCGACGCTCCGGCGCTGGCGGAGGCGCTGCTCGCCGCCGGCGCGCCGCATGGGCTTGAACTTACCGGCCTCGGGGCGCGCGACAGTCTCCGGCTCGAGGCGGGGTACCCCTTGTACGGCCATGAGATTTCCGCCGAGATCTCGCCGCTCGCGGCTGGGCTCGGCTGGACGGTGAAGCTGGACAAGGGCTGCGACTTCATCGGCCGCGAGGCGCTGCAGCGCGAGAAGGTCGCGGGTTCGCTGCGTCGCATCGTTTTTTTCCGGACCGGCGATCGCCGGATCGTCCGGGCCGGGGCCACGGTGCTCGGGCCGGATGGCGCGGTGGTGGGAACGGTGGTTTCGGGGACACTTTCTCCGGTACTGAACGAATCGATCGGTTCCGCCATCGTCACCGCACCGGCGGCCGCCGGACCGTTGGCCGTGGAAATTCGCGGCGAACGTCTCGCCCTGCAGCCGGTCAAACCCCCGTTCGTGCCGCTCAAACAGTAGTGGCTGGCCGTTGCGGGAGGGTCGGCCCCAGTCCTGCTTCAGCCTACCATTGACTGTGACGGGCGTAGTCGCTGACCTTGGGCGACTTATTTTATCCACCGGATCCATGAGCAACATCCCCAGCGACCTACGTTACGCGAAGTCCCACGAATGGCTGAAGTTGGAGACCGATGGCACGGCCACGGTCGGCATCACCGACTACGCGCAGAACTCGTTGGGTGACATCACCTACGTGCAGTTGCCCAAGCCCGGCCAGATGCTCAAGGCCGGCGATGTTTTCGGGGTGGTCGAGTCGGTCAAGGCCGCCTCCGACCTCTACGCCCCGGTCGGCGGCACGGTGGTGGCGGTCAACCCGGCCCTGCAGGGTGCGCCCGAGACAGTAAACCGGGAGCCGTACGCCGCGGGTTGGATGCTCAAGCTCAAGACCGCCGGTGGAGCTGGGGTTGAGGCGCTGCTGGACGCTGCCGGTTACGGAAAAGTCACCGGTTAAGGCATCACCAAAGCATCACCGATCCGTCATTCCTGAGGTCCGGAACCTGTTTTTTTCCGGAGACATCGGCGGGTCGGCAGGAATGTTCGGTCCGCAGCTTCATCTTAATTTCCATCCATGACCAAGTTCCGATTTGTCCGCCCGATTCATTGCGCCCTGTTTGCCGCCCTCTGGGCCGCAGACACCGGCTCCATCGCCGCCGCTGAGGATGCGCCGGCCGTGGCCCCGGCCGCTGCAGCCCCGGGCGAGGCTTCGCCCGGTGGTGGTCGCCGCGGCGGCGGTCGTCGTGGACAGGGCGGCGGTACCGGCGGTCCCAACGCCGAGCAGGCTCCGGCCCCCGGGGCGGCCGCGGCGGCAGCCGCAGGGGGGGCGGGGGGGGGGAGCGGAGCGCCCGCGGGGGGGGGCGCCCCCCGGTCGGGGCCGGGGGGCGGGGCCCGGGGGGGGCCCCGGG
>OMJT01000152.1 GCA_900299415.1 Opitutales bacterium | reverse complement strand
GGCCGGTGCCGTGTGCCTCGGGGAGCTGGACTTCGCGTCGCTCTTCTGGCGCGGACGGGTCATCGCCATCACGGGCACGAACGGCAAGACGACGCTCACGGAATTCCTCACTCACGCGCTCCGGTCTGTCGGCCGCGAGGCCCACGCCACCGGGAACGTGGGCGATCCCTTCTCGCGCCTCGCCGCGGCGAGCCTCGGCGACGCCGCCGGGGCCTCCGGGGCGGTCGCGGTGTGCGAGGTCAGCTCCTTTCAGGCCGAGACGCTGCAGTTCCTGCGTCCCGACACGCTGCTCTGGACCAATTTTGCCGAGGATCACCTCGAGCGGCACCCGGGATTGCCCGCCTATTTCGCCGCCAAGTGGAATCTCGTGGCCCGGGCCGCACCCGGAGCCGCCCTCGTGGGCTCGTCCGTGGCGCGTTTTGCCAAGGCGGTCGGCCTCGGGCCGCTCCCGGACGAATCCGTCGTGTTTTCAGAGGTAAAAACGCCCGATCCGCGCCTTGCCGGGACGGTGTTCGCCGCCCAGCCGCAGCGGGAGAACTTCCTCCTCGCGGCGGCCTGGTGGCGCCGCACGGGCCTGCCGGAGGATGCGCTGGTCGCCGCCGCCAAGAGTTTCCGCCTCGGCCGGCACCGCCTTGCGCGCGTGGCGGAAATTGACGGCGTGACCTGGTGGAACGACTCCAAGGCCACCAATTTCCATGCCGTCGAGGCCGCCGTGGCCGGCTTTGCTGCGCCAGTGCTGCTCATCGCCGGGGGAAAGCCCAAGGGCGGTGATGTCGCGGCCTTCGTCCGCCGGCTCGCCCCCGGGGTCCGCCGCATGTTCCTCATCGGGGAGACCGCGCCGGCGCTTGCCTCCGCCTGCGAGGCCGCCGGGATCGATCATCGGGTGTGCTCCGGCCTCGCCGAGGCGGTGCATGAGGCGGCCCACTCGGCCCATCCGGGGGACCACGTCCTGCTGAGCCCCGGGTTTGCCAGCTTCGACCAATTCCGCAATTATGAGGACCGCGGAAATCAGTTTGAGTCTTTTGTGAATAACTTGGGAGTAAGCTCCCCATCCCGTTGACTGTCGTTCCAGCCGCCAACCCTGACCGCCCATGAAAATCATCAAAATCTTCGGTGTCGTGCTCGCGATCCATTTGTTCGGATTCCTGCTGATCTTCGCCAACCCTGGCTGCAGTTCCACCAAGAAGGCCCCCCTCACGGCGGACACACCTGCGGTGCCGCCCGCGCCGGAGCAGGGTCCGAAGATCAATCTGGCCGCGGTGAACGCGGCCCCGGCCAGCCCGGCCACCTCCGCCGGCCAGATTCCGATCGGCGGCTTTGACCCCGACGCCGTGGCGATCTCGGGCATGGAGCGCTACAACCCGCGCCGCCCGGCGCCGGAGGGATCCACCCCGGCCGCCCCCGCGCCGGAAGCCGCGCCGGCCAAGACTTACACCGTGGCCGGCGGCGACAGCCTCTGGAGCATCGCGAAGAAGAACGACCTGACCGTCGCCGAACTGAGCCGGGCCAACAACCTGACAGCTAGCTCGGTTATCCATCCGGGCCAGAAACTGGTCATCCCGGGCAAGAACGCCCCGGCCGCGGCCGGCGGCACGGCGGCCGCCCCTGCTGGCGGCAGCTACCGCGTGAAGCCCAACGAAAACCTCGCCGGCATCGCCAAGCGGGCCAACGTGCCCGCCGCGACGCTTCGTGAACTCAATGGCCTCAAGTCCGACACCCTCCAAGCAGGCCAGAACCTGAAGCTGCCTCCGGGTGTGACGGTCGGCGAACCCCCGCCGCCGGCCAAGCCCGGTGACAACGTGTTCACCCACACGGTCCAGCCCGGTGAGACCTTGGATATGATTGCCCGAAAGTACGGCATGAAGCCCGGCGAGATCGGAGCGGCGAACAACATCTCTAATCCGGCGATGATCCAGGCGGGCTCCAAGCTGGTGATCCCAGGGTGGAAGCCGGTGGCCAAGGCTGCCGCACCCGAGACCCCGAAGGCTCCGCAGATTCCGGGAGTTGGCCAGGACCTCAGCGCCGGGGCCAAGTCGGCCCCGGGTGGAACCGCACCGATCCGCATCGATACACCCATTCAGATCGGCAAGTGACCATGGATTCCCGCCCCACGCCCGCCCCGGCCCGCCCGGCTGCGATCTCCCCGGTCACCATCATCGTCGTCTGCGCGCTCGCCCTCAGCCTGCTTGGTCTCACGGTGCTCTTCAGTGCCAGCGCCCCAAGCAGTTCCGGGCCTTTCTTCTACCTGCGGAAGCAGCTCCTCGGATTCGCCCTCGCCACGGGAGCCTGCGTGTTCTTCGCGCGGCTGAACCTCGACTATGTGCGTCGTTACGCCTGGCACATCGCGATTGGCTTCGCCGTGCTGCTGACGCTCACCCTCATCCCCGGCATCGGCCGTCAGGTGAACGGGGCCCGCCGCTGGCTCGAACTTGGGCCGCTCCGGCTTCAGGTCTCGGAACTGGCCAAGTTCGGTCTCGTCTTCTGTCTCGCGCACTATCTCGCGCTCAACCAGACGCGGATCGCCGAGTTCAAGCGTGGGTATGTCTATCCACTCGCGCTGATTGGCGTCTTCACCGAGCTCATCGTGAAGGAGCCCGATTTCGGCACGGCGGCGCTCACGCTCGCGGTCGGCGTCGTCCTCCTCTTCCTCGCCGGCGCCCGCTGGCGCTACATCCTGCCGACCATCGCCCTCGCCGCCGCCGGGTTCGCGGTGCTCGTGGTAAACAACGCGAACCGGCTCACCCGTTTCACCGCCTTCCTGGACCTCGAGGGCAACAAGTCCTCGGGCACCTACCAGCTTTACCAGTCGCTCGTGGCCTTTGCCGTCGGCGGCCCGGGCGGGGTGGGCATCGGGCAGGGACGGCAGCAGATCAACTTCCTCCCGGAGGCGCACACCGACTTCATCTTTCCGGTGCTGGGCGAGGAGCTTGGCTTGGGCTTCACCCTCGCAGTGGTCCTGCTCTTCACGACCATCTTCGTCGCCGGGATGCTCCACCTGCGCCGCGCCCCGAACCTGTTCCAGTTTCTCCTCTCGGCCGGCTCGCTCCTGCTCATCTGCCTGCAGGCGATCATCAACATCGGCGTCGTCACCGGTCTCCTTCCTACCAAGGGCATGTCGCTGCCTTTCATCAGCGCGGGTCTCTCCAATCTCCTCCTGATGGGCATCCTGTTGGGCGTGCTCATCAACACCGAGCGCACCTGGGGGCATGTCTCCTTGCCGGGCCGGGGACTGAAGCTTGGGACCATGGCCATCTGACCGAATCCGCATGAGCCGGTTTCTGATCTCCTGTGGCGGTACCGGCGGACACCTCGCTCCGGGGATTGCGCTCGCGGAGGGTTTGCACGCCCGCGACCATGAGACCCGGCTCCTGATCAGCGAAAAGAAGGTGGATGCCCGCCTGGTGGAGAAATATCCCGCGCTCACCTTCCTCCGTGTGCCCGGCTCGCCGTTTGGATGGAGTCCCCGCATCCTCCTGCGCTGCCTGGGCTCGCAGTTCCGGGGCGTGCGGTTCTGCCTCCAGTTGGCGCGGACATGGCGACCCGATGTGATCGTGGGCTTCGGCGGCTTCACCTCGGCCCCGGCCGTGCTGGCCGGGCGCCTGCTCGGCATCCCGGTGGCGCTGCATGAGGCCAACCGCGTGCCGGGCCGCGCGGTCCGCACCCTCGGCCGGTTCGCCCGGCGCGTCTATCTTCCCCCCGGCATTGAGCTGCGGTCGGTCCCGGCTGGGGCCACGCGCCATGTCGGCCTGCCGGTCCGGCACGAGGTGCAGCGAACCGACCAAGTGGCGGCGCGGATCGCGCTCGGCTTGGAGCCGGACTGCCCCGTGCTCGCCATCCTCGGCGGCAGCCAAGGCTCGACCCCCCTCAACGACTGGGTCCACGCCTGCCTGCCCAGCCTCGGCCGGGCGGGCATCCAGGTCTATTGCGTGACGGGCCTCGGCAAGGGAGAGGGGAGTGCCACCCGGATTGAGTCCAACGGCTCCCCGGTGCGCGCGGTCTTCGTCCCGTTCTCCGACCGCATTCCCGAGGTGCTCTCGGCGGCCGATCTCGTGGTCTCGCGCGCCGGGGCCGGAACCCTGACTGAACTCGTGCGCTGCGGCACGCCGGCCATCCTCGTGCCATTCCCGCAGGCGGCGGACGACCACCAGGCCGCCAATGCGGCGTGGTTTGTCCGCGAGGGCGGCGGCATGGTGGTGCCGCAGGGCGAACTCGCGCGGCTGGAAACGGCCGTGCGGGAGGTCATCGCCGACGCCCGCCGACGCGAGGAATACCGCGCCAACCTGCAGCGGATGGACCAGGCCGACCACCTCGGCGCGCTCCTGCGTGATCTCGAGGAGTTGACCACCGGGCGTCGCCAGGACGGCGTGCTGGCCCTGGCCTGAAACGGAGCCGACAATGCCAAACCTGCCCCGGTTGTTCTCCCGCCCGGTCCGCACGATCCATTGCGTGGGGGTCGGCGGCATGGGCTTGGGTCCGCTCGCGATTTACCTGGCCGGGGCGGGGTATGAGGTCAGCGGGGAGGACGAGGCCCTAACGAGCGGCATGCGGGTGCAACTGGTCCGGGCCGGCGTGGCGGTGAAGTCCCTGCCGGAGTCCTGCGACCTGCTCGTGCACACGTCGGCGGCTGGCGCGTCGCACCCCGTGCTGCAAGCGGCGGCCCGGCGACGTATCTCCCTGGTGCGGCGCGGTGTGCTGCTGGCGGAGGCCACTCGCGGCCGGAAGCTCGTCGCCGTCTGCGGCTCGCACGGCAAGACCACCACGACGGCGATGCTCATTACTGTGCTGCGCACGACGGGCCTGCCGGCTGGCTATGTGCTGGGCGGGCTTTTTGGCGACGACACTCCACCGGCGGCTTACGGGTCCGGCGACTGGGTGGTGGCTGAGGTGGACGAGAGCGACGGCACGATCGAGGCCTTCACGCCCGAGATGACCGTCGCCGTGAATCTCGACTGGGATCATCCCGACCATTATCGCGATCCCGCTGCCCTCGAAGCGGCCTTTGTGGGGCTCTTTGCCCGTACCCGCGGCCCGGTGCTGGTGAGCGACGCCTGCGCCGGTTCGGCCCGGGTGGCGCCGAGGGCGCGGACTTTCGGTTGGCGTGGGACCTTCCGCGGAGAACCGGTTGCTGAGTCCGATGGCCGGCAAACCCTGCGTCTCGGCGGTACCTTTCCCGCAATCGACGCGGGGGTCCAAGCTTCCGGTGCCTTCAATGCCGCCAATGCCACGGCGGCGCTCGCGGCGGCCCAGCTGATGGGCGCTGAGATCACGTCCTATGTTCTCGCGGGCTACCCCGGGGTCCGGCGTCGCCAGACGGTGCTCAAATCGGACCAGGGTCTGACCGTGATCGAAGATTACGCGCATCACCCGGCAGAAATCAGGGCCTTACTGGGCAGCCTCCGGAGCCGGGCCGGAGTACAGCGCCTGCTCGTGGTCTTCCAGCCGCATCGCTTTAGCCGCACGGCGCAATTCAAGGCCGACTTTGCCACGGCGTTGGCCGCGGCGGACCGCGTTTACCTGCTCGATGTTTATGGCGCTGGCGAGGCACCCCTAGCCGGGGGCCGGACAGCCGACCTGCGGGCCGAACTGGCGACACGCGCGCCGGCTCTGCCCGTGGCGCATGCGCAGGAAGGGGACGAACCGTTCTTCATGTTGCTGGACCGGGACGCTCGTCCGGGAGACCTCGTGGCTTTCGTCGGGGCAGGGGACATCGACCGCAAGGCCCGGACTTGGCTAGAGCGGCGGGCTGCGTCCGGTCCGGCCGTGCTTGGCTGGGATGAATTGTACGAGGACCTCGCCCGCCAGCTCACGCCCGCGAGCAAGCTCCGCCGCGAGGAGCCGCTGGCGCCCAAGACCACGATGCGGGTCGGCGGCGCGGCCCGGGTCTACGTCGAACCGGCATCAGTCGAGGAGCTTCGGGCGGTCTGGGTCACGGCTCGTACCCGCCGGACGCCGGTGCTGCTGCTCGGGCGCGGGTCCAACCTCATCGTGCCTGATGAGGGCGTGGATGGCGTGGTCGTGTCCCTCGCGCATCCCGCTTGGTCCATCTTCGAGGCGCGGCCCGGCGGCCGGGTCTGGGCCGGGGCCGGCCTCCGGCTGAAGAACCTTTGTGGTCTGGCGATCACGGCGGGCCTGACCGGCTTTGAATTCCTCGAGGGCATCCCCGGGTCGGTGGGCGGCGCGCTGCGGATGAATGCGGGCGCCATGGGGGGATGGATGTTTGACGTTGTTGAGGAGGTGCAACTCCTGACGACGGCCGGCGAGGTCCGAACCCTGCGCAAGGAGGAGATGCATGTCGATTACCGCCATTGCGCCGAGCTGCACGATGCCGTCGCCCTCGGCGCACTCCTGCGCCCGGCCGCCGTGTCCGATGCCGCGGCGATCACCCGCCAGATCGACACCTACCGGCGCAAGCGGCAGGAGTCGCAGCCACGCGAGCCGAGCGCCGGCTGCATCTTCAAAAATCCGCCAGGGAACTCGGCCGGTCGCCTGATCGACCAAGCCGGGCTCAAGGGCGCGCGGGTGGGGGAGGCGGAGGTTTCACCCGTGCACGCCAATTTTATCGTGAATGGCGGACGTGCCACCGCGGCCGACGTGCTGGCCTTGGTGCGCCGGGTCCGCAGCGAGGTGAAAGCCCGGACTGGCGTCGAACTGCAGCCTGAGGTGCTGCTCTTCGGGCGCGACTGGAAGGACGTTTTATGAGCACTCCCATCATAGCGGTTTTTGCCGGCGGCACCTCATCCGAACGCGAGGTCTCGCTGGGCTCGGGCCGGGCCTGTGCCCTGGCGCTGGCGCGTTCCTTTCCGACCCGGCTATTCCCGATCGACGCCGATGCCCTCCCGGCCGGTCTCGATTCCGGCCGCCATGTGGTCTTTTCGACGCTGCATGGGACCTTTGGGGAGGACGGAGGCATGCAACGTCTGCTTGATGCGGCCGGAGTCACCTATGCAGGTTGCGACGCCGTGGCGAGCGCGCTGACCATGGACAAGACCCGGACCAAGGCCGTCTGCGCCGCCCGGGGCGTGCGCGGGGCCCGGTCCCGTACGTTTTCGGCCGCCGTGCGGCCGACGGCCGCCGACTTGATCGCCGAACTCGGCCCCGAGCTCGTGCTCAAGCCCAATGACCAGGGCAGCAGTGTCGGCCTCCAGCTCGTTTCGGGTGCGGCGGACCTCACCGCCGCCCTGACCGGGCTGGCCCCGGGCAATTGGCTGGCCGAGCAGCGCCTGGTCGGACGGGAGCTTTCGGTCGGGGTGCTTAACGGGAAGGCCATGGGGGTGGTCGAGATCCGGCCGAAGTCCGGTGTCTACGACTTCACCAGCAAGTACACGAAGGGATTGACCGAGTATTTTGCCCCAGCGCCCCTGGACGAGGCCGTTACCGCCCGCGTCCGAGCCGCCGCCGAGACGTCATTCTCCGCCTGCGGCTGCCGGGATTATGCGCGAGTTGATTTCATTTTGCGCGGTTCCGACATTTATTTGCTGGAACTCAACACCCTGCCCGGCATGAAAGAGACCAGTCTGCTGCCGATGAGTGCGCTCTGTGCGGGACTGGATTTCACGGCCTTGGTGAGAGAACTGGTGGCTCCTGCATTGCGGCGTTTCGCGGCGGCGACCGTGGCGTCCCGATGAACGAACCTTCCGAAATTCCCGAGGCTTCCCGTTCCTGGAGAGAAATTCCCCAGCACGTGAAGCCGCGCGCGATGTCGCGCGAGGGCCGCCGTCGCTATGTCGCCGCGGCGTTCAAGACCGCGGCCGTGGCGGCATTCGTGGCGGCGGTGCTCTTGGGTGGCGGGTGGCTGGTCCGGACCTGGTCCGACAATCCTGGGGTGCTTTCCAAGATGGCCGGCGATCCGCCGGTGCGGAATCTCGTGCTCGAGACAAACGGTCGGTTGAGCCAGGAGTGGGTCCGCGCCACGCTGGCCCTGCCGGAAAAGATCACCTTGATGGAGCTCGACCTCGCCAAGCTGCAATCCCGGCTGGCGCAGAACCCGCAGGTCAAGGAGGCGACCGTCACCAAGGTCCTGCCGGCTGCCCTGGCGGTCAAGCTGACCGAGCGGGCGCCCGTGGCCCGGCTCGAGCTGCCCGTTGGCCAGACGCTGCTCGTGGCGGCCGACGGCGTTACGTTCACGGGCGTGGGCTTCTCCGCCGAGGCGGTGCAGGCGCTTCCGTTGCTTTCGGGCGTCGAGCCTGAGGCCGATGGCCGGGCTCCCGCCCTGGTGGCCGGCATGTGTACGGTGGCTGACCTGCTCTCCCGGGCCCGCGACCTCGCCCCGCACCTGCTGGAGCACTGGACCGGGGTCTATATCGGCCGGCTGGAGTCGGACGGTCTGCTCGAGGTCCGGTCCACCGACATCCCCCGGATCGTTTTCAGCGCGGCGGACGATTTTTCAGACCAGCTGGCTCGGCTGGACCGTGTGCGCGACGTGGCGTCCGGCCCCTTGCGGATGGTTGACCTGGGCCTTGGGCCGCGGGTCGTCGCCGAGCCGGCCTTGCCCGAGCCCGCCGCCAAGCCCGGCGCGCGTCCTGCTGTCCCGTCCGCTGCCCGCCCGGCGGCCGTGTCGACCACGGCGCGCCCCGCATTCCGGCTCAATTTGGAAAATTAATCCCTCGCGCTCGCTTTCGTGAAATCCGCCCCCCGCTTCATCGGTGCCGTCGAGATCGGCTCGGCCAAGGCCACCGTCCTCATTGGGGAAAACACCGGCACCGCCCTCAACCTCATCGGCTTCGGCGAATGTCAGTCCCATGGGGTGATCAAGGGCTCCGTCGTCGATTACAAGGCCGCCAGCGAGGCTGTCCACGCCGCAATCGAGCAGGCCGAGCGCAGCGCCAATGAGCGGATCGATCTCGTTTTTCTCGCCTCGACCGGCGCCCACCTCGAGGGGTTCTACAACGAGGCGTTCGTGAACGTGAAGGCGGCCGACAATATGGTCGCCGCGCAGGATATCGAGACCGTCTGCCGTCTTGCTACCGGCAAGCAACTCCCGCCCGGCCGCATGGTCGTGCGCCACCTTCGGCGGCCGTTCCGTCTCGACGGCCGCAATGTTCCTGGCAGCCCGGAGAACCTCGTTGGCCAGCGCCTCGAGGCGGGCTACTGGACGGTCCATGGGCAGGAGAGCAAGCTGGCCGACAGCCTCCACGTTATCCGCGGCTTCAACCTCGAGGTCCGCGAGCTGATCCTCTCCAGTCTCGCCTCGGGTCACATGGTTACGAGCGCCGAGGAGCGCCAGAACGGCATGCTCGCACTCGACCTCGGCGCCGGCACCACCGACTTCGTGCTCTACCGCGACGGCCTGCCCTTCCTCACCGGGGTGCTCCCGGTCGGCGGCGCGCACCTCACCAGCGACCTCGCACTTGGGCTGCGGTTGACCGAGGGCCAGGCCGAGAAGATCAAGCTGCGCCATGGCCGCGCGCTCGTGCAGAGTCGCTCGAAGAACGACAAGGTCTGGCTCGACGGCAATTACACGATCGGTGACCGGCAGTTCCCCCAGGTCACAATTGAGCAAATCACCGCGGCCCGCACCTGGGAGATCTTCGAGGTCGTGAAGAAGAAGCTCGGCACCGCATTCACGCCCGAGGCCTGCGCCGGTGGCGTGGTCCTCACCGGCGGCGGGGCCAAGCTCCCCGGCATCGCGGAGGCCGCGTCGCGCGTCTTCGGCCTGCCGGCCCACCTCGGTGAGACTCCAACTTGGGTGCACGATAATCTCCGCGACCCGGCCTACAGCACCGTGCTCGGTCTCCTTTACCACGGCATGGCCGCCCACGCCGAGAGCCTCGCCCCCGCGCGCCGCGGGCTCGGCTTCCTCCGCAAGCTCTTCGCCACCGCATGAACGGCAACGAACTTCCCCTCGAGCAGCAGCTACTGACCGACCGCAGCATCGCGATCAAGCTGGTCGGCGTCGGTGGCGCGGGTTCCAACGCCGTGGACCGGCTGAAGATGGAGAACCTCGAGCGCCTCCAGCTCGCGGTCATCAATACCGACCATCAGGCACTCTCCTCCTCGCCGGTGCAGGATAAGGTCCTGATCGGCGCGAGCCTCACCCGCGGGCTCGGCGCCGGCGGTGACCCCGAGGTCGGACGTGAGGCGGCCGAGGCCGACCGCGCGAAGATCACGACCATCGTCAAGGACTGCGATCTCGTCTTCCTCCTCGCCGGCATGGGTGGCGGTACCGGCAGTGGCGCGGTGCCGGTGGTGGCGGAACTCGCCGCCGAGCAGGGCGCGCTGGTGATCGCGTTTGTCACCATGCCCTTCAGCTTCGAGGGCGGGCGCCGCCTCAAGCAGGCCGAGGAAAGCCTGCTCGCGCTCCGGCGCTGCTGCGACGCCGTCATCCCGCTCCCCAACGACGTCCTCCTGCAGGAGTCGGCCGAGCAGGAGACCGTGCTCGATTCCTTCGCCCGCGCCGACGACTGGATGGCCCGGGGCGTAAAGTCGATCTGGGCGATGTTGTTCCGCACCGGGCTGATCAACCTCGACTTTGCCACGCTCCGGCAGGCGTTCGCGACCCGCGGTGGCAAGACCCTCTTCGGCCTCGGCGCCGGTTCGGGTCCCGACCCGATGGCCGCCGCGCTCGAGAGCCTCAAGCTCTGCCCGTTGCTCGCCACGCCCGAGTTTTCCCGCAAGGCCGACCGCCTGCTCGTGAATATCATCGGCGGCCCCGACCTGACCCTCCCGATGGTCAACGGCATCATGAATGGGGTCACCGAGCAGTTCGGCCGCGACTCGCATGTCTTCCTCGGCGCCGTGATCGACGAGGAAATGGCGGGCCGCATCGAGGTCTGTGTGCTCGGGACCAGCGACATGGGCGGCCGCGGCGCCATCCGGCGCCCCGTGTCGACCAATCGCCGCTCCGGCCTGATGGTGCGGGAGGCTGGCGGCGCCCCGACAGAGGTGGCGCTGGTCGACGAGCCGGCCACCCCGACGGCCCATGTCGCGACCAACGCCCCGGCTCCGAAGGCGAAGTCGCACGCCGAGAAAGTCCAGGACGCCAAAGCGAGCCAGGACGAGTTCACCTTCGGCGAGATCGAGAGCCGTGGCTTCTTCGACAAGACCGACCGCAATCTCTTCGAGGGCCAGGACCTCGACGTCCCAACCTACCTCCGCAAGGGAATCAAGATCGCGCTGTGATGCCCCAAACCCGGGGTGTGCGTACCCTGACTCCGGGGGATCGGCTGTAGCGCGGGTGACCTCACCCGGAGTTTGCTGCGATTGAGCTACCGACCCAGCTCGTGCGCAAACCGTCCATTTGTCAGGAAGAACTGCACCTGCCGGATCGCTTCCGGGTCTTTCATCAGGAAAGGGTGGGTTGCCGGAATGACGATGTGGTCGGCCATGCCCGCAACCTTTGTGCGCTCGACCGACCCCTTGCCGTCGTCGGGGCCGGGAATCATCAGACTGTTGATCCCGTTGATAGAACGGCGACCCGCGATTACCCCGACGGGGTAATTCACGGGTCCGAACCGATTCGGCGTCGATCCGGCGTCCGTGCCCAACTCCCGCCCGGCCGGCCCGTTGATCGCCCCGAAGAGCCGCCAAGGGCTGATCCGGTCCACGACCTCGCTGCCCTGGTTCGGCGGTCCGAACATGACCACCCGCCCGAGTTTGGGTAGCGCGTGCTTCGCCAGCTAGGCCCGCACGAGGATGCCACCCAGCGAATGGGTGACAAAGTGGATCCGCGGCGCTCCGGCCTCGCGGGCTGCGGCGACGACCGGCGCGATGCCGGCCTCCGCCAGCTGGTCGATCGGCGCCGTGCGCGAGGCGTAATCGACATTGTGCACCACGAAGCCGGAATCGCGCAGCGCTTCGGCGATGGCGTTCATCGAGGCACTCGTGCGGGCCAGGCCGTGTAGCAGGATGACGTGAACGGGTTCAGCTCCTTGGGTTCTCGTCGTCAGGGCAAAGGAAAAACGCCCAACATCACGATCAAAAGGCGGTGTGGCAGGCTTTGCAGAGTGCGCATATTCTGGGGGATCGCCGATCGTGCGTCCTGTGGGGTCAGAATGGATCGTCGCAGCTCGAGAAGATACTTCGGCAGAAATATGCGTGTATCTGGCTGGAAGCGCTCATCCGGCAAAGGATTACCCGAAAGCCACGGGATCCCTGGTCGGGGCGCGGTCCTTGGCCGATCCGCCGCGCTCTCTGAGTTCCCGACCTGACCGTATAGGCTGCTCAGGCGACCGCAGGCCACCAGCGGTAGAGGAAGAAGTAGACCAGCACTCCGGTCACCGAGACGTAGAGCCAGATGGGAAATGTCCACTTCGCCCACGCCTTGTGGCGCTCAAGGTTGCCCTTGATGGCGAACAGGAAGGTCCGCGGTACGAGGTAGGCGATGGCCATGGCGAGCACGATGTGGGTGAACAGCATCACGTAGTACACCGTCCGGATCGGCCCCTGGCCGCCGAAGGGCGTGTTCACGCCATGGATCAGGACTTTGTGGGTGACGTAGGTGACGAGGAAGATCGCCGAGACCACGCCGGCGGCGAGCATCACCTTCCGGTGCGCCTCCTTGTTGCCCGACTTGATCAGCCCGAAACCGGTCAGGATCAGCACGGTGGCGATGCCGTTGAGCGTGGCGTTGAGTGCGGGTATGTCGGAAATCGTCATGGGGGAATTATGATTTACGATTTACGATTTAAGATTGCCCGGAATCCACTCGGAAAATCATCAATCGTAAATCGGATCAGAAGTTGATCATCCGGTCGGCCACCAGGACGCCGAGCTGCAGCGGGAGATACGCGATCGAGGTGAAAAACAGCTTCCGGGCCGCCACCTCGCGGCGGTCGCGCTGCAGGAATGCAATGGCCTTCCAGAGGAAATAGAGCCCGAACAGCAGGCTGGCGGCGAGGTAGGGCACCGTCGCGAGTCCGAGCCACCAGGGCAGGATGCTGACGACGAGGAGCGCGAGGGTATTGAGCAGCGACCAGATCGCGACCTTGCCGCCGGCCTCGTCGCGCACCGGGAGCATGGGGAAACCCACCGCCGCGTAATCGGCGCGGTACATCCAGGCAATCGCCATGAAGTGGGGAATCTGCCAGAAGAAGAGCACGCCGAAGAGAACCCAGCCGAGGACATCAGCCCGGGCGAGGCCGACGCCGCCGTGGCCCGCGCACCAGCCGATCATCGGGGGGAACGCACCGGCCACCGCGCCGATCTCGGTGCTCCAGTAGGAGGTGCGCTTGGCCGGGGTATACCAGCCGAGATAGGAGATGATCGTGAGCAGGGTGAACAGCGCCGCGAAGCCGTTGACCTTCGCCATCATGATGCCGAGCGCCGCGATGCACATCAGGACGCCGAGCACAAAGGCCGAGCCGGTCTCGATGCGCCCGGTTGGGATTGGGCGGGTAGCGGTGCGCTTCATCCGCGCGTCCGTGTCGTGCTCGATCCACTGGTTTAGGGCCGCCACGCCGCCGGCCGCGAGGGAGGTGCCCACGATGACTGCGAGCAGCTCGACGATTAGGAACGGCGGCCGGGCCGCGAGGTAGCCGACCAGCGCCGTGAGGACCGACAACAGGCTCAGGCGAGGCTTGGTCAGCTCGAGATAATCGGCAAAGCGGGGCTTGGCCCGCTCCGGGGTGGAGGCTTCGGCGTTCATTCCTGACGGGCGTTGATCGGATCGCGATGCGCGAGCCAGGTCAGGGTGAAGGCAAGGGCGAGGGTGAGCGCGCCGACGAGCACGTGGCCGGTCGTCATAGCGACACGGCGGAACGTCCAGATGATCTCAGCCCCGAGCGTGATCTGCAGGCCGAGCAGTACCATCAGGAGCGTGGCACCGCTGCGCATCAGGAGCGGGGCCCCGCGGTCGAGTCGGATCCGCAGGCAAAACCAGACGAGGAACCCGGCCAGCACGACCGCCATCGTCCGGTGGGCGAAATGGATGGCGACCGGAAAGCTCCACGCCGCTGGCAGCAGGCCGCCGTCGGGGGTCGAGTAGGGGAAGGTTGGGATCGCCAGCCCGGCAAAGCTGTGGCGTAGGACCGCCGCAATCGCCAGCTGTGTAAAGAGCAACCCGCAGCAGATCACGCCGAGCCGTCGGACACCGTCCGACACCGGGAGGGACCGTTCGATCCACGGCCGCGAGCAGGCGCAAGCGATCGCAATGAGATTGCAGACGAAGAGCTGAGCCAGGCAGGCGTGCAGCATGGCGAAAAGTCGACCGACGCTGGTGTTGACCAGGTTCACATGGCGGGCGTCGAGCAGCACACGCAGCCCGCCGACCACGCCCTGGAAGATCACGAGAGTCACTGCGAACAGGGCCAGCCGGCGCAGCCAAATGCGCGAGTCGGTTCGGTGGACCCAGACCGCGATCGCGATCGTGATCAGGCCCATGAAGGAGGCGCTGAGCCGGTGGGAATGCTCGGCAAATTTGTCGAGTTCGGTCAGCCACCCGGGCGGGTTGATCGAGCCGTTGGAGAGCGGCCAATCGGGGAAGGCCATGCCCGAATTCGTGGACGTCGTGTAGGCCCCGAGGAACACCAGAACGAAGACCCAAAGTGATCCGACCCCGGCAAACCAGGCCAGCCCGGGCCGGTAACGGTCGGTCCGCGGGGCAGGGGAGGAGGAGGTCATGGTTTTGGTCGTCACAGGCTGGGTCCGTAGGTGCCCGCACACTTGGCCGCCGTGGGCGGGATGAGAACATAATTTTTCGCCCCCGGTGGGATTTCTTTCAACTGCGCCATGGTGGGGCCTGCGGTTTGACATTCCTCCCGCGGGGACGAACCGTCGGGCTCTCTTCGCCGTGCTCCGCTCTGTCTTGTGCCCCGTCCTTCTGATTGCCGCCGTGTCCGCCCTGGCGTTGGCCGGCTGCGGCCGGGCTGGGTCCCAGGCCGGCGCGCCGGCGGACGGGCTCAAGCGCTACCCGCTGACCGGCGAGGTGGTCTCCGTGGACACCACGCGGAACGTCCTCATCGTGCAGCACGAGGCTGTGGCGGGCCTGATGCCGGCAATGACCATGGAATTCGACGTCTCGCCCGGCGACGCCGCGATCGGCAAGCCCGGCAGCCGCATCCGGGCGACGCTCGTGCAGGCCAAGACCGGGGAACTCAGCCTCGAAAGGATCTGGCCGGACGACCAGCTCGCCAAGTCCCGGATCGAGGCCGCGCAGAAGGACCTGCAGCAGGACACCACGATCCGCGGCAAGGGTGCCTACCGCGAGATCGGCGAGTCGATGCCGAACTTCACCCTTTACGACCAGGACGGGAAGGTCGTCGATGCGGCCAGCTTCCATGGCAAGCGCGTCCTGCTCAATTTCATCTACACCCACTGCCCCGATCCGCGGATGTGCCCGGCCGCGACGCTGAAGATGATTGCGACTCAGAAGGCGGCCCGGGAAGCAGGGATCACCGACCTGCAGCTGATCTCGATCACCTTCGACCCGGAGACCGACACGCCCGGCGTGTTACACAGCTACGCTGCGGGATCCGGGGTCGACACCTCGAATTTTTCTTTTGTCACCGGCCCGGTGCCGGCGGTGCAGAATCTTCTCAAGCAGTTCGGCATCGAGGCCGTGTTCGAGGGGCCGCTGATCAAACACACACTCTCAACGGTGCTGTTCGACCGTGAGGGACGGATCATCCACCGCACGCTGGGTAGCCAATGGGAGCCCCAGGACTTCCTCGGCAAGCTGAAGCCCTGATGAATCCGGCGCCACCGCCTACCGTCCCGGCTGCCGCCCCCTCTCCCGGGCGTCAGGTGGCGCTCATTACCGTGGTGGCTGTGGCCCTCTTCGTGGGCTTCCGCCTGCTGCCGACCGGGACAAATCTCAGCCACATGGATTTCCGGGTCTCCGGGGGTAACTCGATCGAGTTCTGCGACCCAGCCAACCCGCAGTTTCTCCCGGTCGTGAACGTGCGCTCTCCAGTCATGATGACGCTGCAGCCCGCCGCCGCGCCGGTCGCCGGTGCGGTGGTCCGGCTGACGGTCGCGCTCAAGACCGCCAGCGACAAGCCGATCACCCCGGCGGACCTGATAGTCTCGCACACCAAGCTCCTCCATCTCCTGATCGTCGACCCAACGCTCGGCGATTATCAGCACGTGCATCCGGAACCGACAGCGACGCCCGGTGAATGGACGATGGAGTTCCGTCCGCGCCATGCTGGCAACTACCGGGTCTTCGCCGACTTTACCCCGGCCGCCACCGGTCGCGGACTTTATGCAAGTGCGGACCTGATGGTTACCGGGGCGGTGGCCGTTGACGTGCCGCCGGATGACGCCCGCTGGCAGTTTGCGCTCGTTTCGACCGCCCCGATCCGAGCCCGCGTGCCGGCCGACCTGAAGCTGACACTCACGAATGAGGGCGGAGGTAATGTCCCGCTACAACCCGTGATGGGGGCCTTTGCGCACCTCGTCGCCTTTGATGCTGATCGAAGCGGCTTCGCCCACCTGCACCCGATGGAGGTCGATCTTCTCGCCCCGCCCGACGCGGTGCACCCGCAGCTGAACTTCAAGGTTACGATCCCCGAGTCCGGCCGCTACGTCATCTGGGCACAGGTGAATCTCGGTGGTACCGAGGTGTTCCGGCCGTTTCCGATCGAGGTGGGGCGCTAGATACGAATTCGGGCAATGCTTAACGTTGCCTGGGACTGCTCCCTCAGAATTTCAGGTGTTTGACGGTAAGCCCCTTGTTCAGCAGCTGCTTCAGCGCATCGATCCCGATGCGCAGGTGGTCGGCGACGAATTGTTGGTCGACCTTGCGATCGCTCTCCTCGGTCTTGATGCCCTCGGGCACCATCGGTTGATCGGAAACGAGCAGCAGCGCCCCGGTGGGGATTTCGTTGAAGAAACCAGTCATGAAGATTGTCGCCGTCTCCATGTCGACGGCCATGACACGAATTTTCCGGAGGTAGGCTTTGAACTTTTCGTCGTGTTCCCAGACGCGGCGGTTGGTCGTGTAGACCGTGCCCGTCCAATAGTCGCGCGCGGCGTCGCGGATCGTGGTCGAGATAGCCTTCTGGAGGGCGAAGGAGGGCAGGGCGGGAACCTCCGGCGGGAAGTAGTCGTTACTGGTCCCCTCTCCCCGCACCGCTGCGATCGGCAGGATTAGGTCGCCGATCTCGGCGCGGTGCTTGATGCCGCCGCACTTGCCGAGGAAGAGCACGGCTTTGGGCGAGACCGCCGTGAGCAGGTCCATCACGGTCGCGGAGGTCGCGCTGCCCATTCCGAAGTTGATGATGGTGATGTCTCCGGCCGTGGCGCTCGGCATCGGCTTGTCACGTCCCTGAACCGGCACCCGGTGCCATTGGGCGAACAGCTTCACATAGTGCTGGAAGTTCGTCAGGAGGATATACTCGCCGAAATCCTTCAGCGGCACTCCAGTATAGCGAGGCAGCCAGTTCTCGACGATCTTGCGCCGGGTGATCATGCTCAGGAGGTGTAACGCCTTCCGGCAGAAAGACACGCCTCGAAAAGCGGGTTGAAACCTGCCCGTAACCGGTTCGTCTCACTGCCGTGCCCCGAGTACCCCCAGTCGTTCCCGGCCCACGGTTGGCGCGGTTAATCTTGTTCTGCTTGATCGGCGCTGCGGGCTGGCTCCGAGCGGAGTTCGATCCCGACCGCCTGGAACGGCTGGACCGGCCACTCCAGGGGGAGGTCATCGCGATGGCGCCCGACGGCCGCCATGTCGCCTACGCCACCTACGACTCGGAGCGGAAGCTCTGGCTCCAAATCGCGGATTTGGAGACTAAAGTCATCCGCTCGACCTACCTCGTGCAGGACAAGAAGCCCAACGTCCGCTCCGCGCTGGTAGACATGCGATGGCCCTCCTCCGCGCGGCTCGTATTCTTGACCAACGGCGGACTCGTCTACGGCGTGGATGCCGACGGCGGCAAGGCCGCCCTACTCTGGGAACCGGCCAACGGCCTGAGCGGCACCACTCAATCCCTGCTCGGCGAGACCCTGCCGCTCCCGCGTTTGCTCCCGCCGCTGGCGGATGATCCGACGCATGTCCTCGTCGAGGGCCCTGCGCAGTCGGCGAAGACTGGGTCTAGCCTCTATCGCATCAACGTGATAACGGGCGACACGGACCTGATGTTCCAGGATTACTACCGCACCGCGACCAAGTGGCCGCCTCCGTTCAGTGACGATCCCCCGACCTTTGTCCAGGAGCGTTATCTCTACATCGCCGGCCGAATGCTATACGACCGTCAGGCCAACCCGCGACTGCAGTACTTCATCTGGCCCGGCGAGGCCGATCGGCCGTTCATCTACTCGAAGGTCGGCGAGGATCCCTGGGACCTCGATCCCGACGACTTTTTCCAGAGCATGCCGCACGACAACCTCGACACCTTTCTGGGCCAGAAAAAGAAGAGCGAGTTCAAGATCACCCGGAAGAACTACTTCGAAGAGCGGTCGTTCCCCCTGGCCTTCGACTACGACCCCAACATCCTCTACTACGGGACCTCGATGGGGCGCGACACTTACGCGATCTACGCGCTCAACCTTGCCACGAAGGCTCGCACCGAGGTCCTCGCCAACCAGCTTTTCGACCTCACACGGCTCGAGCCCAGCCATCCGGACGGAATCATGGTATACGACGAACAGCGCCACCAGCTCGTGGGCGTTCGCTACACCGCGCTGAAGGAGCGCACCGCCTGGCGCGATCCCGAACTCGGCTCCATTCAGGCGGGTCTCGACAAGGCCTTCCCGCGGCAGACCGTTGAGATATTGCAGTGGAGCGAGGATCGCAACCGCGTGCTCGCACGTTTCTCAACCGACGAGGACCCCGGCCGCTATGGCCTCGTCAACTCCCGCACCGGCGAGGTTGAGAATCTGATCAATCGTGCGCCGTGGCTCGAGCCGGGCGACATCAGCATCTCGGAGGGCTTCGGCTTTGACGCCCCCGGTGGCCGCTTGACCGGTTACCTCACGCTGCCCTCCGAGCCGAAGGTCAAACCGGCCCCGCTGATCATCTATTGCCAGGGCGGGCTTTGGGACCGTACCCGGCCGGGGTTCAACGCCGAGTCCCAGATGCTTGCGAGTCTCGGCCTCGTGACCATGCGACTCAACTACCGCGGCACCGCTGGCTATGGACGGCAGCACCTCACGTCCATCCGCGAGGGTATCGACACGCTCCCAACGGAGGACCTGATTGCCGCAGTCAACTGGATCGCCGCCAAGTACCCCGTCGACAAGGAGCACGTCGTCGTCATGGGCGAAGGCTTTGGCGGTTACGTCGCGCTCAGGGCGCTCCAGACACACCCGGAGGTCTTCTGCGCCGGGATCAGCATCAACGCCCCGACCAACATCAATGCCTGGGCCCGTCAGCGGCCCGAGGCGGGTATCAACCGGGAGTATTACGAGACGGATTTCTACAGTTATGTGCGCGAGTTCTTCGTCCGCACCGCCAAGCGCAAGGGCGACCCCAAGGCTGACGATGCCGTCGGCCGGCCGCTGTTGGTCATCGAGGACGCCACGTCGATCGACGCCACGCCGTTCTCGACTCTGCTCGGGCGGCTCGGCATCGGCATGAAAGGTGCCCGCATCGAGCGGATGGCGATCACCGGCAAGTTCGAAGGTGGCAGGCCTGATGTCCGCGCGAAGATCTTCACCCGCATCGACGGCTTCCTCAACGAGAACCTCTACGAGTACTCGACCAAGATCGGGAACCTCCGCGTGCTCGACGACGCCGCCGCGCCCAAGCTAAAGGCGCCGGCGGCCCCGAAGAAGTGATCGTTACCGTAGGCCGGGTGATCTCACCCGGCGCTTATCGATCCGGGTGAGGTTACCCGGCCTACAGCTTTTTTATTGCTCCCGAGATGACTTCACACGCGCGGTCGATGGCCGCCCCCTCGTGGGCCGTGCTGAGGAACCAGGACTCGTAGGCGCTCGGCGGGAGGTACACTCCGCCGGCGAGACAGGCGTGGAAGAAGCGACCGAAGACCTTGGCGTCGGACTGCAGCGCCGTCGCATAGTCGCGCACCGGGTGCGGTGTGAAGAATGCGCTTAGCATCGAGCCGCACTGCGGCACCTGCACCGGCAGTCCCTTGGCCTGGGCAGCGGCGCGGATGGCGTCACGCAGCTGCCGGCCGAGCCGGTCGAGGCTTTGGTAGGGATTGGCCTCGTCCAGCAGCTTCAGGCCGGCGATGCCAGCCGCCATCGCGAGTGGGTTGCCGCTCAGCGTGCCCGCCTGGTAGACCGGCCCGAGGGGAGCGAGGTAGTCCATGATCTCCGCGCGGCCGCCGAACGCGCCGACGGGGAGGCCGCCGCCGATGATCTTGCCCAGGCAGGTCAGGTCCGGGGTGATTTTTTCCAGCTCCTGCACGCCGCCACGGGCGAGCCGGAAGCCGGTCATGACCTCGTCGAAGATCAGCACCGTGCCCTCGCGGGTGCAGGCGGCGCTGAGGCCGGCTAGGTAGCCCGGGTCGGGCTGGATAAAGCCGACGTTGCCGCAGTATGGCTCGACGATCACCGCCGCGACCTTGCCCCGCTGGGCGGCGAAGGCGGCCTCGACGGCGGGCAGGTCATTGTAGGGCAGCACCATCGTCTCGCGGGCGAACGCCGCCGGCACTCCGGCGCTGTCCGGGTTGCCGTGGGTGAGGGCGCCCGAGCCGGCCTTGATCAGGAGCGAGTCCGAGTGTCCATGGTAACAGCCGGCGAACTTGATGATCAGGTCGCGCTTCGTGAACCCGCGGGCGAGGCGGATGGCCGACATCGTGGCCTCGGTGCCGCTGTTGCAGAGGCGCACCTTCTGGATCGAGGGCACGAACCGCGTGATCAGCTCCGCCATCTCGACCTCGCGCGGATTGGGGGTGCCGAACGAGGTGCCCTGCTCGAGCGCCGCGGCGATGGCCGCCCGGATCGCCGGGTGATTGTGTCCGTGGATCGCCGGACCCCAGGTGCAGACAAAGTCGATCAGCTCGCGGCCGTCAGCCGTGACGAGCGTCGCCCCGCGCGCCGCCTTGGTGAAGAACGGCGCGCCGCCGACGGAGCGGAAAGCGCGGACCGGCGAATTGACGCCGCCCGGCATCAGCTGGAGCGCGCGGGCGAAGAGGGAATCGGAGGCGGGAGAGGGCATCGGCGGAGGTAGAGCCGGACAAACGCTCAACCCTCAACGTTTAACTCTCAACGCTCAAGTGCCGGCCCGCCCGGCGCGCGCCAGCCAAGCGGAGGCTCGACAACGCTTTTTTCCGGGCCCTAGTTTGAGGAGATGAAGATATTCCTCGACGGGAAATTCGTGGATGAGGCTGATGCCAAGGTGTCCGTGTTCGACCACGGCCTCCTCTATGGCGACGGCGTTTTCGAGGGGATCCGCCTCTACGGCGGAAATGTCTTCCGGCTCGACGAGCACCTCGAGCGCCTCGAGTACTCCGCCAAGGCCATCCTGCTTGCCCTGCCCATGTCCCGCGCCGAGCTGGCCGCGGCCACCTGCGAGACTTGTCGGCAGAACAAGCTGACCGACGCCTACATCCGCCTGGTTGTGACCCGCGGCGTGGGCGATCTCGGCCTTGCGCCGTGGAACTGCTCGAAGCCCACGACCTTCATCATCGCGAGCAAGATCTCCCTCTACCCGCAGGAGCACTACGACAACGGCCTCGCGATCGTGACCGTGCCAACGCGCCGCATCAACCCGGCCGCCGTGCCGCCGACCGTCAAGTCGCTCAACTACCTCAACAACATCCTCGGCAAGATCGAGGCGAAGCAGTTCGGCGCCCTCGAGGCGATCATGCTCAACGACCAAGGCTATATCGCCGAGTGCACCGCGGACAACATCTTCACCGTCCACAAGGGCGCGATCTACACTCCCTCGGCCTCCCAGGGTGCGCTCAAGGGCGTGACCCGTGGCACCATCGTCGACATCGCGAAGGCACTCAACCTGCCGCTGCAAGAGGCGCCCATGACCCGCTACGATGTCTGGTGCGCCGACGAGTGCTTCCTCACCGGCACCGGCGCCGAGGTCATCCCTGTGTCGAAGCTCGACGGCCGCTCGATCGGCACTGGAAAGCCCGGTCCGATCACGCAACGCGTGTTGGCCGAGTTCCGCCGGCGCGTGCTTGTCGAGGGCGCTCGGATCTGAGCCGAAACCGCTCCGCCGTCCTCAAGTTCGTCCCCCGCGACCCGACAGCAGGGGAGGGAACGCCGCGCGTCCCGGGGCCGGCTTGGCCTGCGCTTTGCTTTGCCGCACTTGCCAGCCGGCCAAGCCTTGGCATCGTGAAGCAGGCACCGACACCACCTATACATGGCCTCTCCGCTCAAATGTGACATTTGCGACAAGCCCGCGACGGTTCACCTCACGCAGATCCTGAATAATCAGGCGCACAAGGTGGACCTCTGCGAGGACTGCGCGCGCGCCAAAGGCATCACCGACACCAGCGATTTTTCGCTGGCCGACCTGCTCATCAAGGCCTCGCTCAACCCCGAGGCCATCGACAGCGGAACCTGCGAGCAGTGCGGTTTCACCCAGGCCGACTTCAAAAAGAACGGCCGCTTCGGCTGCCCGGCCTGTTACGATGCATTCCGCGGCCTGCTCGAGCCCATGCTCGACGGCATGCACAAGGGCGTCGTCCACACCGGCAAGGTGCCGGCCCGCGCGCTTGAGCGAAAATCGCTCCATGACCGCCTCGCGAAGCTCGAACTCGACCTCACGGACGCGGTGAAGTCGGAGCGCTTCGAGGACGCCGCGCGCTACCGGGACGAGATCAACCAGGTCCGTCAGGCCGCCGGCCGCACGCACCCGCCGAAGTCATGAGCATTTCCTCCCTCCTCGCCACGCCTTCGGAGCTGACGGACTCGTCCAGCACCAAGACCGCGATCGTGCTCATGACCCGCATCCGCCTAGCACGGAATCTCGCCGGACAGCACTTCCCGGGCTGGGCCGACAAGGCCCGCCGCGCCGCCATCCTCGCACAGTGCCGCGCGGCCATCGCCGCGGCCCCGCAGATGAAGAAGCCGCACGATCTCGCGATCGACCGGCTCTCCGAGCTCGAGCGTCTTATCCTCGTCGAGCGCCACCTCATCAGCCGCGAGCTCAGCGGGTCCAAAGGCGGCGCCGGCGCTATGATTTCTCATGACCAGGCGATCTCTGTCATGATCAACGAGGAGGATCACCTCCGCATCCAGGTCCTACGCGCCGGCTTCCAGCTCAAGCGCGCTTGGAACGCGATCGATGACTTCGACTCCGCCCTCGAGGAGAACCTCGACTACGCCTTCTCGCCGAACCTCGGCTACCTCACCACCTGCCCTACGAACCTAGGCACCGGCCTGCGCGCCTCGGCGATGATGCACCTCCCGGCCCTCATCATCTCGAACCAGATGGAGAAGATCGTCCGCGCCGTGAACCAGCTTGGCATGGTCGTGCGCGGGCTCTTCGGCGAGGGATCCGACGCCAGCGGTAGCATCTTTCAGATCTCCAACCAGACCACCCTTGGCGAGACCGAGGAGGAAATCATCAAGCGCCTCGGTACCGTCCTCAATTCCATCATCGAGCACGAGCTCAACGCCCGCGCCAAGCTGCTCGAGGCCGACGCCAACAAGCTCTTCGACAAGATCGGTCGCGCCTACGGCATCCTCCAGAACAGCCACGTGCTCAGCTCGAGCGAGGCGATGAACCTGCTCTCGCTCCTTCGCCTCGGCGTGGACCTGAAGATCCTGCCCGACTCCGGCCGCGCTCTGATCGACCGCCTCTTCATCGAGGCCCAGCCCGGCCACCTCCAGTACGCCCGCAAGGGCGAGATCGAGCCGGCGCAGCGCGACATTCTCCGCGCCGCGCTGCTCCGCACCGAGTTTGCAAATCAACCGAAGCCGAGCTTCACTCTCCCCGGTCCGAACTGACGAGCAACCACACCACGCCACATGTCCCAGGAACCGATGAACAACTTCACGCCCCGCGCGCAGCAGGTGCTGGCGCTGGCGCGCAAGGAGGCCGACCGCTTTCACCACAACTACGTGGGCACGGAGCACATCCTGCTCGGGCTGATCAAGCTCGGTCAGGGCGTCGCCGTCAGCGTCCTCCAGAAGATGGGGCTCGACCTCGAGACCGTCCGCGGCGCGGTCGAGAAGCAGGTCGGCACCGGCCAGGAGACCAAAACCCAGGGCAGCATCCCCTACACGCCGCGCGTGAAGAAGGTCCTCGCGCTCGCTGGCAAGGAGGCCAAGGCCCTCAATCATTCCTACGTCGGCACCGAGCACATCCTCCTCGGCCTCCTCCGCGAAGGCGAGGGTGTCGCCGCCCGCGTGCTCAAGTCGCTCGACATCGATATTGAGCGCACCCGGAACGAGATCCTTCGCGAGCTCGACCCGCAGTTCTCCGGCGGCGAGCAGGCTGCCGCGCCCGAGGAGGCCGCCACTGGCAACCCGCAGCGCCCTGGCGCCCAGCCCGAGGACAAGAAGGAGCTCAAGACGCCCGCCCTGAAAGCCTTCGGCCGCGACCTCACCGAGCTCGCGCGCAAGGGCGAGCTCGATCCCGTCATCGGCCGCAAGAACGAGATCCGCCGCGTCGTCCAGATCCTCTGCCGCCGCAGCAAGAACAACCCCGTCCTCATCGGCGAGGCTGGCGTCGGCAAGACCGCGATCGTCGAGGGCCTCGCCCAGGAGATCGCCGGCGGCATCGTGCCCGAGATACTCATTGACAAGAAGGTCATCACGCTCGACCTCGCCCTCATGGTCGCCGGCACCAAGTACCGCGGCCAGTTCGAGGAGCGCATCAAGGCCGTGATGGACGAGATCCGCCGCGCCAAAAACATCATCCTCTTCATCGACGAGCTCCACACCATCGTCGGCGCCGGTGCCGCTGAGGGCGCGATGGACGCCTCCAACATCTTCAAGCCCGCCCTCTCCCGCGGCGAGCTGCAGTGCATCGGCGCCACCACCCTCAACGAGTACCGCAAGTACATCGAGAAGGACTCCGCGCTCGACCGCCGCTTCCAGTCCGTGAAGGTCGAGGCCCCCTCGGTCGAGGACACCGTCCTCATCCTCAAGGGCATCCGCGGCAAGTACGAGGACCACCACAAGGCCGTCTTCACCGACAAGTCCCTCGAGGCCGCCGCCAAATACTCCGACCGCTACATTACCGGCCGCTTCCTGCCCGACAAGGCCATCGACGTCATGGACGAGGCCGGCGCCCGCGCCCGCATCGGCGCCCTCACCCGCCCGCCCGATGGCGAGAACCTCGCCGAGGAGATCGAGGACGTCTGCGCCAAGAAGGAGAAGGCCATCGCTGACCAGCACTTCGAGGAGGCCGCCAAGTTCCGCGACCTCGAGAAACAGCTCCGCGCCCGCCAGGAGCAGCTCAACGAGGAGTGGAAGAAGGCCCGCGAGGAGAAGCGCGTCACGATCGACGAGGACATGATGATGCAGGTCATCGCCGACTGGACCGGCATCCCGCTTTCCCGGATGGAGAAGAAGGAGAGCGAGCGCCTGCTTAACCTCGAGAAGGAGCTGCAGAAGGTCGTCATCGGCCAGGACGTGGCCGCCAGCGCTATCGCTCGCGCCCTCCGCCGCTCGCGCGCAGACCTCAAGGATCCGCGCCGCCCGATCGGCTCGTTCCTCTTCGCCGGACCCACGGGCGTCGGTAAGACCGAGACCGCCAAGCAGCTTGCCGCCCAAATGTTCGGCAACCAGGACGCGCTCATCCAAATCGACATGAGCGAGTACATGGAGAAGTTCGCCGTCTCCCGCCTCGTCGGCTCGCCCCCGGGCTACGTCGGCTACGAGGAGGGCGGCCAGCTGACCGAGCAGGTCCGCCGCCGGCCGTACGCGGTCATCCTTTTCGACGAAATCGAGAAGGCCCACCCGGATGTCATCCAGCTGCTCCTGCAGATCCTGGAGGATGGCCGCCTGACCGACTCGCTCGGCCGAACGGTCGATTTCCGGAACACTATCATCATCATGACGAGTAACGTCGGCGCCGCCCTGCTGCAGCGCCAGACCTCGATGGGTTTCGCCGCAGCCGCGTCGAACTTCAACGACTTCGAGAAGATGCGCGAGAAGGTACTCGAGGAGGCCAAGCGGGTCTTCAAGCCCGAGTTCCTCAACCGCATCTCCGACATCGTCTTCTTCCGTCCGTTGGAGAAGCCCGAGCTCTTCAAGATCATCGACCTTGAGGTCGCCAAGTTCGCGAAACGCCTCGTCGAGCGGAAGATCACGATCACCTTCAGCGAGAATGCCAAGGCGCTCATCATGGAGAAGGGTTACGATGAAAAGTATGGCGCACGGCCTCTCCGCCGCGCGGTCGAGCACTACCTCGAGGATCCCTTCGCCGAGGCGCTGCTTCGCGGCGACATCAAGGACGGCGAGCCCGTCTTCGTCGACCGCGAGGGCGACAAGCTGACCTTCAAGCAACAGGCGCCCACCGCCGACAGCGGTGTGGCACCCTAAAAAAGCGGCCACCCGCCGCCGAATGGCCCTGCCCCCGGTGCAACCGGAGGCGGGGTTTTCGTTTTCGGGGATAGGGCTGGGCCGCCGGCCCGGCCGCGATGACGGTGGGTGTGCCCGGCGACCCAGCGGGTCGGACCTACCTGACCGAGACCTCCTCCGGAACCGGTCCCGATTTCGCTTCCCGCCCTGCGCGCCGCCCGCTTCCCTCGGGCCATGTCCCAGGTCCGCGTTCGTTTCGCTCCCAGTCCCACCGGCTTCTTCCACATCGGCAGCGCCCGCACCGCGCTGTTCAACTGGCTGTACGCCCGCCACACCGGCGGAGTGTTCGTCCTGCGCATCGAGGACACCGACAAGGAGCGCAACAGCGAGCCGTTCCTCAACCTGATCTATGACAGCCTCCGCTGGCTGGGTATGGACTGGGACGAAGGCCCGCAGGTCGGCGGCAATTTTGGGCCGTACCTGCAGAGCCAGCGGGGCGACATCTACCGCGAGTACCTTGCCAAGCTGAAGGCCGCCGGCCGTACCTACGAGAAGGACGGCGCGGTCTGGTTCAAGCTGCTCGGCGAGCGCCACAAGGTATTCGACGAGCACCGCAAGAAGGAGGTCGAGAAGGTGAAGAACGCCCCCTCCGTCATCGACGACCAGATTCGCGGCCGCGTCGAGCGCACCGAGGATGAGGATTTCGTGATCGTGCGGTCCGACGGCAGCCCGGTTTTCCACCTCTGCAATGTCGTCGACGACATCGCCATGGGCATCACCCACGTGATCCGCGGCGAGGACCACCTCTCGAACACCAGCAAGCATGTCGAGCTCTTCAAGGCGTTCGGCGCGCCCGTGCCGTCGTATGCCCACATTCCGCTCATCCTGAAGCAGAACGGACCGGGCAAGATGTCCAAGCGCGACCAGGGCGCGCTGATTGAGGAGTACCAACGGCGCGGTTACTTGCCGGAGGCGCTCGTGAACTTCATCTGCCTGCTCGGCTGGAATCCCGGCGGCGACAAGGAGAAGATGCCGATCGCCGAGATCATCCGCCTCTTTGACCTGCCCGGCGTGAACCAGAGCAACGCACGCTTCGACGACAAGAAGCTCGCGCACATGAATCTTACCTACCTGCTTGAGCAGCCGGCCGACCGGTTCGTCGTGCTCGCCAGGGCTCTACTCGAGCGCGCCGGAGCGAAGGCCGCCCTTGCGGCCGATCCGGCCTACCTCCGCGAGGTACTGCTCATCAGCCAGCCCAAGATCAAGTCGCTCGAGGAGATTCCGGCCTACACCGCCTGGTTCTTCACCGAGGACTACCCGATCGATCCGAAGGTCCGCGAGAAGGTCATGGGCAAAGGCGACTCCAAGGCCCGCCTCACCGAGCTGATCGCGGCCTTGCCTGGCTTCGACTTCACGAATGATTCCGCCATTGAGCAGGGCCTCGCTGCGCTCGCGGCCAAACACGGGCTTGGCTTCGGCGACTACCAGGCCGTGGCCCGCCTTGCCGTCTCCGG
Source organism: Opitutales bacterium (assembly GCA_900299415.1). GTDB lineage: Bacteria > Verrucomicrobiota > Verrucomicrobiia > Opitutales > Opitutaceae > CAIYFD01. The sequence goes on along the minus strand of OMJT01000152.1, from coordinate 1,206 downwards.
CACAAACGTCGGCCCCAGCATCACCACGATTTTTCGGGTCCTCGGCCGCGAGCGGACTTTGGCTCGGCTGCAGCGGCTGCTGGCTTGAGGTAGGGTTGCCTCGACGAGGCGACCGCTCGCGTCGCACACCAAAATCGCCGGTAACGTCCCTGCGCTCCTGCCTGCGGATCCTCGAATCCGGCCGGGTCGTCGACCCAGACCTACCGGCGCTGCTGCGCCCTTAATGCTTCGCCTTCGGCGCCAGATGTCCCGCGTCCACCGCCGCCTGGATCATCTTCTCGGCGTACTCCCAGAGCTGGGCCGAACCGTGCGCGATGTGGGAGTTGCGGGCGAGCACGCGGTCATGGGTCACCCCATGTTTTCGCCAGGCGGCGCCCTCGGTCAGGCAGTTGAGCAGCATCGGCTGGAAGCGGTCCACGGCGGCGGCGAACTTCGCCTCCGGGGTCTGCTTCGCCTCAAACTCGTCCCAAAGCGCGCGGAACTCGGCGCCCTGGTCCGCGGGCAGCAAGCCGAAGATCCGCTCGGCGGCCCGCGCCTCGCGTTCGTGCTGCGTGGCCAAGGCCACGGTATCGTACGCGAAGGTGTCGCCGGCGTCGATCTCCACCAAGTCGTGTAGAATCACCATCTTCAGCACCCGCAGCACATCGAGCTGCTTGAACTCGGCGTGCTCGGCCAGCACCAGCACCACGAGGCAGAGATGCCAGGAATGCTCGGCGTCGTTTTCCCGGCGCCGGCTCTGCGTGACGAGCGTCTGACGAAAAACCTCCTTGAGGCGGTCGGCCTCGGTGATGAACGCAATCTGGCGGACGAGACGGGCGGCGGGGGGTTCCATGGCCGAGCGAAGGGCGGGTATCCGGGATTGGCAATTCCGGATGATGGTTGGGGCGCGTGCAACTAGCGGAGCACGGCGCCCACAAAAAAGTCCGGCCTCCGCACGGGAAGCCGGACTTGATGCCTAAACGGGGCGCCTTACTTGCCGGCCTGATAGAGGCGGAGGTTGGTCATCGACCAATTGGCCGGGGCGGGCGTGCCTTCCGCGGTCGCCGGGGTGGGCGAGGAGAGGCGGACGAACTTCGCCTGGGCGGGCTTGAACGAAAGGATCGTCAACGTGCCTTCGGCCCGCCGTTGGGACGGCAGCGTGGTCCACGTGGCGCCATTCATCGAAACCTGCACGGTGAACTCGCGCGGGGTCGCCGCTGGGGCGGC
>OMJT01000151.1 GCA_900299415.1 Opitutales bacterium | reverse complement strand
CTCAGGATGAATGCCGTGAGGGGGCTCGACACGTTGGAGTCGAGCCTCGGGTTCCACGCCCGGGTGACCCCGGCCTCGCCGGCGGGTCCGACGCGCTTCCCGGTCCGCAGCTCCCCCTTGGTGCGCTCGAAGATCAGGATGTTCGCATCCACGGCCATGCCGATGGTGAGCACGATGCCGGCGAGGCCGGGGAGCGTCATGGTGGCGTTGAAGCTGGCCATGATGCCGAGGATGACGGCGATGTTGATGGCGAGCGTGACGACCGCGACGAGGCCGCCGGTCGTGTAGAAGGTGAACATGAAGGCCGCGACGAGGGCGGTGCCGATGAGCGAGGCGCGCACGCCGCTGCCGATGGCGTCCTGGGCGAGCGAGGGTCCGACCTCGTACTGGTCCTGCACGCGGAGCGGGAGGTCGAGCGGATTGTTGAGGACGTTGGCGAGGTTGAAGGCCTCGCGGTCGGTGAAGTTGCCGGTGATGACAGCCGACGGACTGTCGATCTCCTGCTTCACGGTGGGCGCGGAGTAGAGCTTGCCGTCGAGCACGATGGCGAGGCGGCCTGTGGTGCCGGCGCGGGCGCCGCCCGCGGCGATGTCACGCGTGACTTGGGCGAACTTCTCGCGGCCCTCCTTGGTGAACTGCATCTGGACCTCGGGCTTGCCGTACTGGTCGCGGTAGACACCGGAACTGGAGATCATCTCGCCGCCCATCTCGGGGGTGTACTTAATGAAGAGGTCCTCGCTGCCGATGCCGCCGTTGCGGTCCTCGAACTCGAGGCTCATGACGACGTAGCCGGGCGGGACGTCCTCGTTGGGGGCCCCGGTGGGGCGGAAGCTGGGATGGACGACCTTGAACTCAAGCTTCGCGGGGCGCTTGACGTCCTCAATGATGTCGGGGGTCTGGCGCGGGTCACCGGGGAGCTGAATCTCGATGCGGCTCGTGCCGACCGGGCGGATGATGGGCTCGACGACACCGGACTTATTGACGCGGTCGCTCAGGATCTCGACGGCCTTGGTCAGCTTCTCCTGGCGGGCGTTCTCGTTGAGTTCGGCGCCGCCCTTGGAGTCGTCGACCTCGAGGGTGACGGAGACGCCTCCCTGCAGGTCGAGGCCGCGCTGGAGCTTCGCGCGGGAGAGCCGGGAAAGCTCGGCGAGCACGACGGCATTGCGCTTCTCCTTGTTGCGGAGGGAGGACTCGAGGCGGATGGAGGGGAAATACTCGGAGAGATCGATCTTGCGCTCGTTGGCCAGCGCCTTGAGGGCGGCGTAGTCGCTGGTGTGCTTGCCGGCCGTGCGAAGGGCGGTGGCCTCGTCGAGGAGCTTGCCGAACTCGGCGGTTTTGACGGTGGCGTTGGCCCGGACGTAGGTCGCGAATGGCGTGTCGTTGAGCGGGAGCAGTTCCGAGAGCGCCCAGACCAGAATGACGGCGCTCAGGATGATCTTCCAGAGGTTGCGTTTGAACATGTGCGTTTTGGTTTTAAAGGGGAGGCCGGCGGCCGGGTTGCGGCGGCCGGAGGGAGGGGTAAGGACGGGAGGCGCGAAGGCGGGGGGTTAATCCGGGGTGGGCCGGGCGCGCGCTGCCGGACGGCGGCTCAGGAGGCCGCGGCCCGCTTCACGACCGTCTGGATGAAGCCCTTGCCGAGCTCGATCTTGGTATTGTCGGCGATCCGCACGACGAAGCGGTCGTCCTTCACGTTGGTGATGACACCGAAGATGCCGCCGGTGGTGAGGATCTCGTCGCCGCTGCCGAGGGAGGCCAGCAGCTTCTCGTGTTCCTTCTGCTTCTTGCGCTGCGGCGCGATCATTAGGAAGTACATCGCGCCGAAGATCAGCGCCATGAAGATGAGCGAATTCCAGATGCTCGGGGGCTGTTGGGCGGCCGGCGCGGCGTCGGCCTGGGCCAGGATGAGGGGAAGGGAGCCGTCGAGGAGCATTTTCGGCATTGCGTGTTGCTGGTTTTGAAAAAAGAAAACACGCATCTAACGGTTTCGGCCCCGGCGATAGCAAGCCATAAGTCCCCCTCCCCACCCTCGTTGAAAAACAAATCGGCATCCGCGTGGTCCGCCGCGAAGTCGGAGGAGCATTTTGGGTTTCGGCGCTGGGGCTCCGGCCACTATTCCGTGGATGCCGACGGGTTTGTGAATGTGCACCCCGAGGCCGACGAGCGCGGCATCCGCGTACTCGACGTCGTCGACGAGGCCCGCGGCATGGGCCTGCAGGCGCCGATGGTCATCCGCTTCCAGGACCTGTTGCGCCACCGGGTCATCCAGCTCAACGAGACCTTCCGCCAGGCGATCAAGCAGGAGGGCTACAAGGGTGAGTACCGCGGGGTCTTCCCGATCAAGGTCAACCAACTCCGCGAGGTGGTCGACGAGGTCATCGCCGCGGGTCGCGAGTACAGCTACGGCCTCGAGGCCGGCTCCAAGCCCGAGCTGATGATCGCGCTCGCGATGCACGAGGGCGGCCAGCGCCTCATCATCTGCAACGGCTACAAGGACCAGGAGTACATCCAGCTCGCCCTCCTCGGCCGCAAGCTCGGCAAGAAGATCATCCTCGTGGTCGAGCAGCTCTCCGAGCTCGACGAGATCATCCGCCTTTCGCTGGAGACCGGGGTGAAGCCGATGATCGGCTTCCGCGCCAAGCTCCAGACCCGCGGCGAGGGCAAATGGGCCACCTCCACGGGAGACGACGCCAAGTTCGGGCTCAACACCGCGGAAATCCTCTTCGCCGTCGAAAAGCTCAAGGCCGCCCGCCTCGGTTCCGCCCTGCGCCTCATCCATTTCCACATCGGATCGCAGGTCCCGAACATCCTCACGATCAAGTGCGCCGTGATTGAGGCCGCCCGCTTCTACTGCCAGCTCGCCAAGATGGGCTTCCCCATGGGCTACCTCGATGTCGGCGGCGGCCTCGGCATCGACTACGACGGCTCCCGCACGAACTTCGAGAGCTCGATGAACTACTCCCTCGAGGAGTACGCCCGCGACATCGTTTTCAACGTCCGCGAGATCTGCCGGTCCTCCGGCGTCCCCGAACCGGACTTGGTGAGCGAGTCCGGCCGCGCTGTCGTCGCGCCCCACTCTCTCCTCGTCCTCGAGGTCTTCGAGCGCATCAACAAGCGCGAGTCGCTCGGCCAGAAGCACCAGCCGAAGCAGAAACACAAGGTCGTGACCGACCTCGAGGTGCTCCTTCGCAACAAGACCCGCCTCGGTCGCCTCGAGCGTTACCACGATGCGCTGCAAAAGAAGAACGAGGCCCTGTCCCTCTTCAACCTCGGCTATCTCGACCTCGAGAACCGCGCCGCCGCCGAGTCGCTCTATTGGCAGATCTGCGAGCAGATCGAGAAGGAGAACCAGAAGGCCGGCTACCTCCCTGAGGAATTGCATGACCTGAAGAAAGTCCTCGCCGACCAGTACGTCTGCAATTTCTCGGTCTTCCAGTCTCTGCTCGATCATTGGGGCCTCGACCAACTCTTCCCCATCGCCCCGCTGCACCGCCTGAAGGAGAAGCCCACCGTCAACGCCGTGCTCGTCGACATCACGTGCGATTCCGACGGCAAGATCGACCGCTTCATCGACCTGCAGGACGTGAAGGACTACATCACCCTGCACCCGCTGAACAACAAGCCGTACTACCTCGGCATCTATCTCACCGGCGCCTACCAGGACATCATGGGTGACCTGCACAATCTCTTCGGCCGCGTGAACGAGGTGCATGTGTTCCTCGAGGAGGACGAGCCCAACGGCTTCTACATCGAGGAGGCCCTGAGCGGCAGCAAGATCGCCGACGTCATCGAGGGCGTGCAGTACCAGCAGGAGGACCTTTGCCGCCGGATGAAGGCCCAGATCGACGCCGCCACGAAGAAGGACATGGTCAAGCCCCGTGAGGGCGTCCGCCTCCTTGAGGAGTTCGAGCGCCAGATGCAAAGCAAGACCTACCTCAACATCGAGCCGAAGGGCGCGAAGCGGAAGTCCGCCACGCGTTGAATTCGGATCCGCGGCTCGCCGCGGATTACGGACAGAAATCGCATTGCGGGGCGAAAGGCCGCGAACCAAACTTCGGCACTACCCACGCCTCCGCGTTCACCCTAATGGACCCGAAACGCCCCGTTCTTCTGCTTACGATCCTCCTGCTCGCCGGTGGCGCCGTGGCCTGGTTCATCCCGATGGGCGGCGGTACGTATGACGACAACGCCCAGTACAAGTACGTCGATCGGGTCTCGGGCAAGGACACCGGCCTGACTACCACGGGCAAGGAACTCAACGACCGGATCAACGCGGCCCAGACCGACCCCAAGTACGTGTCAAAGATCATGCTCGGGGCCGGGGTCCTGAGCCTCGTGGCGTACCTGGCCCTCGCCCGTAAGCGCTAAACGAACCTGCCGAGGCCTCACCGCCACTCATGCCGCGGATAGCGGTGGGACAGCTCGGCCTTCACCTTCGGGTACTGCTCGCGCCAGAAGTTGGTGAGGTCGTCAGTGACCTGG